>NZ_JADQDD010000001.1 GCF_019263595.1 Pseudonocardia sp. KRD291
ACCCACACCCTCGGTACCGAGACGGTGCCCCAGCGCTGGCGCGGTCTGGTATCCGGACTGGTCGGCGGCGGCGGGGCCGGACTCGGCGCGGTGATCGCGTCGCTGGTGTTCCTGGCCGTGTCCTCGGCCTTCCCCGGACCCGCGTTCGACGAGTGGGGTTGGCGGGTCATGTTCTTCACCGGGCTGCTGGCCTCGCTGGCCAGCCTCGCCTTCTTCCGGCTGCTCGAAGAGTCCCCGGTGTGGGCGGCGGCCGCGCGGGCCCGGGCCACCGCGGCCGTACCGGAGCAGCCGGTCCGGGCGCGGGACCTGGTGAGCGCGGTGACCCCGCGGACGCTGGTCGCGAGCACCGCGCTCGTGATCGGCGCAGGCGCGCAGTACTACCTCACCTCCGGCTACCTGCCCACGTTCCTGGACAAGATCAACCAGCTGCCGACCGGCCCGCGGGGGCTGCTGCTGGTGTGGACGAGCCTGGCGATCCTGCCGATGGCGTTGCTGGCCGGGCACGCCTCCGAACGCTTCGGCCGCCGCCCGGTGTTCCTGGCCATCGGCGCGGTGAACCTGGTGGCACTGCCACTGCTCGCGTTGGCGATGGGCGGGCTGGGTCCGGACGACACCGGAGCGCTGCTCGGCTACGGCCTGCTGATCACCGTGCTGGCCAACGCCTCCTACGCCGCGGTGCCGATCTTCCTCAACGAGCTGTTCCCGACCCGGTTGCGCGCCACCGCGACCGCCCTGATCTGGAACGGCGGGTTCGCCCTCGGCGGCCTGACCACCACGTTCGTCAGCCTGGCCAGCCCTACTGTTGCCGACATTCCCGGCCGGCTGGCGCTGTTCCTGGTCGCGGTCGTCGCGGTGTTCCTGCTCGGCGCCGCGTTCGTCCCGGAGACCCGCGGCGCGCTCGACCGCGACGACCCCCATGACGACCCGCACGACGACCTCAGGGCACCAGCCGCCCCGGCCGACCGGCCGGGAACCCTCCCGGGAGGACCACGTTGAGCACGAACCAGCACAGCAAGAGTGAGCACGCAGGTCGCACCGTCGTCGTCACCGGCGCCGGCGGCGGGATCGGCGGCGACTACGTCGCGGCGTTCGCCGGGGCCGGTGCGAACGTCGTGGCCACCGACGTCGCCGCGGCCGAGGACGCGGGCACCGCCCTGGCCGACAGGGTGAGCGCTGCCGGGCCGGGGCGGGCCGTGTTCGTGGCGGCCGACGTCACCTCCGACACCGACTGGGAGGCCGTCGTCGCGACCGCCACCGCCGAGTTCGGCGGGATCGACGCGCTGGTCAACAACGCCGCGATCTACCAGGGCCTGGGCACCAAGGCGCACCTGACCGAGCTCACCAACGAGTCCTGGGACCGGGTACTGACGGTCAACGTGCGCGGCACCTGGCAGGCGATCAAGGCCGTTACCCCGACGATGCGCGCCCGCGGCGGCGGGCGGATCGTCAACATCTCCTCCACCGTGGCGCGGATGGGCGCGCCCGGGTTCGCGCACTACGTGGCCTCCAAGGCGGCCGTGGACGGGCTCACCCGGGCCGCGGCCCGCGAGCTAGGACCGGACGCGATCACGGTCAACGGCGTCGCGCCCGGTCTGGTCAGCGACGACGCCAGCCGCACGCTGAACACCGGCGACTACATCGCCGCGGCGGCGAAGGGGCGGGCGCTGGGCCGGGAGATGGCCCCGGACGACCTGGTCGGCGCCGTGATGTGGCTGGCCGCGCCGTCGTCCGGGTTCGTCACCGGACAGACCGTCGTGGTCGACGGCGGTGGGGTGTTCACGTGAGCCCGGACCTGCGCTCCTGGCTCGAGGTGCTCGAGGGCCGTGACGAGCTGTCCCGGCTGAGGTCCCCGATCGACCCGGACCAGGACGTCGCCGCCGTCCTGACCCGGGCCGACGGGCGCCGCGCCGTGCGCTTCGACGATGTCGTCGGCGCGCGGTTCCCGCTGGTCGGCAACACCGTGCCGGACCGGGCCCATCTCGGACTGGCGATGGGTTGCGACCCGACCGGGGTCGCCGACCGGTTCGCCACCGCTCTGGACCACCCGGTCCGCTGCCCCGAGGTGGGGGCGTCCGGGGCCCCGGTGCTGGCGAACCGGATGAGCGGCGACCGGTTGCTCTCGGCGCTGCCGCTGACCCGTCAGCACTCCGAGGACGGCGGCATGTACCTGACCTCGGCGCTGCTGGCGGTGCGCGACCCGGCGAGCGGCCGGATGAACCTCTCCATCAACCGGCTGCTGGCCGCGGGCGAGCGGGAGCTGCGCGCACTGCTGCTGCCCGGACGGCTGCGGCGGATCTTCACCGAGGCCGAGACGGCCGGGCGCGACCTGGACGTCGCGCTGGTCGTCGGGGTACACCCGGCGCTCGTCCTGGCCAGCCAGTCCCCAGCCGACCGCGAGCTCGACGACTACGCCGTGGCCAACGCGCTGGTCGCGCCCGTCGAGCTGGTCGCCGCCCCGACGGTGGACGCTCTGGTGCCGGCCCGGGCGGAGTTCGTCCTGGAAGGTCGCTTCCGGGCCGGGCGCCGCGAGGCCGAAGGACCGTTCGGCGAGTATCCGCGCACCTACGGGCCCGGCGGCCCCGCCCCGGTGATCGAGCTACTGCAGGGCTGGCACCGCGACGACGCGGTGTTCCAGACGATCCTCTCCGGCGGCCGCGAGCACTTCTACGCCGGCGGTGTCCCACGCGAGGCGGCCTGCGTGCGGGCGCTGCGCCGGGCCGGGCTGGACGTGGCGGCGCTGCGGCTACCCGAGTCCGGCTCCTGCCGGCTCTCCGCCGTCGTCGCGCTGCGCGACCCCGCGCCGGGAGCGCCGACCACCGCGATGATGACGCTGTTCCTCACCGCGTCCACGATCAAGCAGGTCACCGTCGTCGACGACGACGTGGACATCGCCGACGACGAGCAGGTCGCCTGGGCGGTGGCCACCCGGGTGCAGCCCGACCGCGACCTGCTGGTGGTGCCGAACGCGAAGGGCAGCAGCCTGGACCCCTCCGCCGAGCACGGGCTCACCGCCAAGCTGGGGCTGGATGCGACCGTCCCGGCCGCCGACCGGGGCCGCTACCGGCAGATGGCGGTGGTCCCGGCCGACCCGTCGGCGTTGGTCCGCCATCTCGCGGAACTGGGCGGCCTGTAGTGCGGCGCATCGTCGTCGCGCTCACCGGGGCGTCCGGGGCAGCGTACGGGATCCGCGCGCTGGAGCTGTTGCGCGCGGTACCCGACGTCGAGACGCACCTGGTACTGACGAAGGCGGCGCGGGCGACCATCGGCTACGAGACCGACCACGGTGTCGCCGACGTGCGTGCGCTCGCCGACGTCGTGCACTCCGACAACGACCTGGGCGCACCGATCTCATCCGGCTCGTTCCGGACGGCCGGGATGTTGGTGGCGCCGTGCAGCGTGAAGACGCTGTCCGGGATCGCCTCCAGCTACGACGAGTCGCTCGTGGTGCGGGCCGCAGATGTGGTGCTCAAGGAACGGCGGCGCCTGGTGCTCCTGCTGCGGGAGACTCCGCTGCACGCCGGACACCTGCGTCTGATGTCCGAGGTCACCGCCTCCGGCGCGGTCGTGATGCCTCCGGTGCCGGCCTTCTACACGCGCCCGCGTACCGTTGCCGACATCGTCGAGCACACCGCGGGTCGGGCGCTGGACCTGCTGGACGTGGACACCGACGCGGTCGCCCGATGGACCGGTGAGCGTGACGCCGGAGGCGACGACGACGCCATCGTGCGCCGGTTGTGAGGCCCGGTCGCCCCTGTGCGTGACACCCGCTGCGGCTCAACCGCGCGCCGCGCACAGCAGCGACCGGCGGAACGCCTGGACCGGCGGTGACACGTGCGCGCTGGCCCGCGAGACCACGCCCAGCTCGCGGACCGCGGAGGGCTCGGCGAGCCCGACCGTGGGCCCGTCGCCCGCGGCCAGCCTCGGCAGCAGCGCGACCCCCATACCGGCGGCCACCATGCCGTGCACGATCGCAAGCTGCCCGGTCTCCAACACCACCCGCGGTCGGACGCCGGCCTCGGCCAGCAGCTGATCGGCCAGGTCGCGCAACCCGTAGCCGCTGCGCATCCCGACGAGCTCCTCGCCGGCCAGCTCGACGAGAGTGGTCTCCCCGCGCCCGGCCAGGCGGTGCTCGGCGGGAACCAGCAAGAGCATGGGCTCGCGGACCAGCACGTCGGCGCACAGCCCGCTCAGGGTCAGCGGCATCCGCGTTATCGCCAGGTCCAGCTCCCCGGAACGCACGAGCTGCTCGAACTCCCGGGAGACGTCGTGCTCGACGATCCGCACACCGACCCGTGGATGCGCGCGCCGGAAACCGGCCAGCACCTCGGGCAGCAGCCGGGCACCGATACTGGGCAGCACCCCGACCCGCACCTCACCCTCGCGAAGACCACTGACCTCGCCCACCCGTTCCCGGCCGCGTTCGAGCTGATCGAGCGCGACCTCGGCGTGCTCGAGCAGCGCGGCCCCGGCGGCGGTGAGCACGACCTGCCGCCCGGTGCGCTCGAACAGCCGAGCCCCGACGTCCTGCTCCAGCTTGCGAATCTGCACCGACAGCGACGGCTGGGCCAGGTACAGCCGGGCGGCCGCGGCGGTGAAGCTGCCCTCGTGCGCGACCGCCACGAAGTAGCGCAGTTGATGCAGCTCCACAGAGCACCTCAGACCATCCGTTTCAGACTATTGAACAGAGAGTACTGCGATGCGCTCGAATCGAACACTTACCGCCGCTCGGTCGAGGCGGAGCTACTTGAGCATGAAGCCCGCGTCGATCGGGACGGTCGTCCCGGTGATCCACTTGCCGGCGTCGGAGCACAGGAACGCGACCACTTCGGACACGTCGGCCTCGGGCAGTGCGTCCACCGGCATCGGGTTGAACCGCATGGCGTTGCCCAGCTCCTCGTGCTCCGTGAGCCACTGTGGGAAGAAGTCGTTGTTCGACATCGGCGACGCGACGCCGGTGGGGTGGATGGTGTTCACCCGGATCGACTCCGGCGCGAGCTCCTTGGCGAGCGTGCGCATCAGCCCGACGATGCCGGTCTTGGCCGCCGTGTAATGCGTGCAGCCGGCCACCCCGCGCAGGCCCGCGATCGACGACGTGATCACGATCGAGCCGCCGTCGCCGCCCGCCCGGATGTGCGGGACCACCGCCCGACAGGCCTTGAAGACACCGGTCAAGTTAATGTCGATCATGTCATCCCAGGCCTCGTCGGTGAGCTCCCAGGTGTTCTCGGACAGGCTCAGGATCCCGGCGTTGGCCAGCAGGATGTCGATCCGGCCGAACTCGCCCATCGCGGTGTCGGCCAGGCGCGCCATGTCCGCGGTGCGCCGCACGTCGCCCTCGAGGGCGATGCACCGGCGGTCCAGCTTCTCCACCTGTGCGACGGTCTCCTCCAGGTCACCGGGGCGACCCGTGTCGAACGGGACCGAGCCCACCTGCTCGGTGATGTCGCAGGTCACGATGTCGGCGCCCTCGCGGGCGAGGCGGATCGCGTGCGAGCGTCCCTGTCCGCGGCCGCCGCCGGTGATCACCGCGACCTTGCCGTCCAGCTGTCCCATGTCAGTTCCCCTTCCGGTACGCCGCCGCGCGGCGGTTGTGTTCGGTGATCGCGTCGGTGAGCGGCCGGTAGGGCTCGTCCCACGGGTCCTTGAGCCCCCAGCCGCGGCCGCCGGTGTTCTCCACGTAGCCGCACCAGTGCCAGCCGGCGAACCACGGCTCGTCGAGCAGCGCGTCCATCGCCGCGCCGTAGTCCGCGCCGCGGGCGGCGTGGTCGGGCAGGCCCTCGCGGTGCGGGTTGAGCTGGGTCGGGGTCCAGTTCCCGACGTCGGCGACGACCACCGGCTTGTCCCCGCACTGCTCGCGCCAGCGGGCCAGGTCGTCGTGCATCCGCCGGCGCGACTCGGCGGTCGGCTCGGTGAAATACTGCACCGACAGCGTGTCGATGTGCGGGACCATCGCGCGCAGCACCGGCTCCGGGATGCCCTTGTTACCGTTGAACCGGTCGCCGAGGATCAGGTGGTGTGGGTCGTAGCGCCGGATCGCCGTCGCGATCGTCTCGTAGTAGCGACTGGCGACGTCGTAGAGCTTGCGCTCGCGTGCGGCCGTGTCGAGGCCGGCGAGTTCGGCGAAGTCCCGCCCGGACGCGTGCGGCAGCCAGGCCGGGATATCGACCAGGAAGTAGCCGAGCAGGTCGGGCGAGTCGGCGTGCTCGGCGGCGATCGCGCGGCCGAGGTGGTCGCACCAGTCGGCGAAGTCGTCGTCGAGCGGGCGGAACGCGGGGTGGCCGTTCCAGTCCTCGATCTCCTGGACCCGCACCTGGGCGACGTAGGGCATCCCGGCGCCGCGCAGCTCCGCGGCCGACCAGGGCTCGGAGTGCTTGAGGTCGATCGGGTCGCCGAACCAGTCCAGCGCCTCGCCCCAGCCGCCCGCGACGTACTCGCTCGTCCAGCCCAACGTGTTGAAGCCCCACCCGCTCAGGTCGGCGACGACACCGTCCCGGATCCAGCTCTGCCGCGAGCCGTAGCGCTCGCGCCACACGTCGACGGTGCGCGGGAACTTCAGCGCCGTCTCGTCGGTGTGGTTGAGGCCAAGGGACAGGAACGGGTTCCCGTCCGGGTCGACGAGCCGGCCGTCGCGGACCGCGTAGGTCATGCCGTCTCCCCGGCGAAGAAGCGCACGTAGTGCCCGGCCAGCTCGTCCGGGGACTCCTCGGCGAGCTGGTGGCCCCAGGGCAGGATCACCGCGCGCACGTCGTCGGCGACCTCGCGCATCTGCCGCTCGTTATCGGCGCCGATGAAGTGCTCGCTGCCCACGGCCAGCACCGGCATCGGGAGCCGGGTTCTCGCGGACTCCTTGTTCTGGTCGCCGTCGGTGAGCGTCGCCCGGTAGATCTCGCACATGCATTTCACGCCGCCGGGCGAGGAGTAGCAGCGCACGTACTCGTCGAGCGCGTCCGGCGTGATCGCCGACGGGTCGTGCGTCTCGTGCTTCATGAAGTAGGAGAAGTACTCCCGCTCGTGCCCGCTGATGAGCATCTCCGGGAACTCGGGCACCGAGTAGAAGTTGATGTGCCAGAGCCAGACGTAGCTGCGCACGTTGTCCGGGGTCAGGAACGAGTAGTCCTCAAGCCCGAAACCGGGCAGGATCATCTCCTGGTAGACGAGCTGCTGCACGCGGTCGGAGTGGCGTGCGGCGAGCTGGTAGGCGGCCGCGGCGCCCCAGTCCTCGCCGACCACCCGGAAGCGTTCGTGGCCGAGCTCGGTCATCAGCGCTGCGAAGTCCTCGGCCACGTTCGCCATGTCGTAGCCGCCGTCGGCGTGCTCGGAGTCGCCGAGCCCGCGCATGTCCGGCACCACGACCCGGTAGTGCGGTGTGAGCAGCGGGATCACGTGCCGCCAGTGGTAGGAGGTCTTGGGCACCCCGTGCAGCAGCAGGACGGGCTCGCCCTCGCCTGCGGTCAGGTAGTGCAACCGGACGCCGTTGACGGTGGCCCGGCCGTGCCGGACGCGGTCACCGTGGTGGTCGACGATCTGCATGGGGTTCCGCTCCTCACTCACTTGATCATGAATCCGGCGTCGACCCGGTGCTCGACGCCGGTGACGTAGCGGGCGTCGTCGGAGACCAGGAACGCGATCATCTTCGAGACGTCCTCGGGCTGGACGACCTCGGCGGGCATCCGGTTGCCGCGCATCGGCTCGGCCAGGTCCTCGTGCTCGCCCAGCCAGCGCACGAACCAGTCGTTGTTGCTCATGTCGGTGTTCACCCCGGTCGGGTGCACGACGTTGACCCGGATGTTCTCCGGGGCCAGCTCCCAGGCCAGGGTCTTCATCAGCGCGATGCAGCCGTACTTGGCCGCGTTGTAGTGCGTGCACCCGGCCACCGCGCGCAGCCCGCCGGTGGAGCCGGTGATCGTGATCGCGCCGCCGTTCCCGGCCGCGATCATGTGCGGCACGACGGCCCGGGTGGTCTTCCAGACCGACGTCAGGTTCACGTCGAGCATGTCGGCCCACTGGTCGTCGGTCAGCGACCAGGTGTTCTCCGCGGCGCTCATGAACCCGGCGTTGCACACCAGCGCGTCGATCCGGCCGAACTCGGCCATCGCCTGCTGCGCCATCTGCTCCACCGCGGCGGTGTCGCGCAGGTCGGCGCGCACCGCCAGCGCCCGCCGGTCGTGCGCCTCGACCAGGCGGACGGTCTCGGCCAGGTCGTCCGCGGAACCCATCGGGTACTGCGCGGTGCCGATCTCGCCCGGCACGTCGACGGCGACGACGTCGGCTCCCTCGGCGGCGAGCGTGACCGCGTGCGCGCGGCCCTGTCCACGGGCGGCACCGGTCACCAGGGCGACCTTGCCGGTCATGCGGTCCATCGGTTGTATCTCCTCGATCTCGGTGGTGCACGGATACCGCGGTCCGCGCGCGTTATCCGCCCGCGCGCCGGAGGCATTCGCGGACGTAGGCGTCGGCGCCGCGCAGCTCGCGGGTGATTCGCTCGAGCGGCCAGCCCGCGGTGCCGTGGCACTTGAGGCTGGCGACGCCGGTGTACCCGGCCCGTGCCAGCGCGGCGAAGGGCACGGCGTGGTCGAGCACGCCGTCGGGGCGGGGCAGCTGGCGTTCGCCGGGGCCGAAGTTGAGCCCGTCCACCCCGCGCCGGTAGGCGTGGTCGATGTCCCAGACGTAGTAGTAGAAGAGCTTGCCCCGCTCGCTGAGGTAGCCGATCGCCTCGGTGATCGACTCGTTCATCACCCACAGGTGTGGCGGCGCCAGGCAGATGCCCAGGTTCGGGTGGTGCAGGTCGGCGAGCAGCCGCTTGATCTGGGCGAGGCTGTCCACGCCCTCGTCCCAGCGCTGCCCCTCGCCGACGCCGGACTCGAAGTCGGCGCTGAAGGGCACGGTGAGGTGGTTCTCCACCGCGATCCGCACCCCGAGCCGCTGCGCCTCGTCGAGCAGCGGCGGCAGGAACTGCGACACGAACACCGGGTAGTGCGCCTCGCAGTCGAACACCACGGTGTCGATCTCCAGGTCGTGCGCCAGCCGCAGCCGGTCGCGGATCTCGTCCTGGTCCTTGCCGTAGCAGGTCAGGCCGCACGCGGTGAGCCCGTGCCGGCGCAGCGCCGCGCTGATCGCGGGCAGGTCGTCGCCCGGGTTGACGTGCGCGGCCAGCGGCGGGGCCGAGGACCACAGGTTGACCTCGGTGAACCCCAGCCCGGAGAGCTCGCCGAGCGCGGTGTCCAGGGCGACGTCGTGGTAGGGCAGGACTTCGGCGGTGTAGCGGAACACGGGGGCTCCTTCCTCGGTCGGTGTCGTCGCGGCTGGGGGTTACAGCTCGGCGGCGAAGAAGTCGCCGAGTACCCGGGCCAGCTCGGCCGGACGCTCCAGGGCCAGGCTGTGTCCGCAGTCGGCGATCTCGACGTAGCGCACGTCGGTGGCCGTGCGCTCCATCTGCCGGCGGGACTCCTCGCCGATGAAGTGGCTGCTGCCGATCGTGAGCACCGGCATCGGCAGCGGCGTGCGGGCCCACCCGGTGTCCAGCTCGATGTTGGTGAACGTGGCCCGGTAGACCTCGAAGATCGCGCGCAGCCCGCCCGGCGCGGCCGAGCAGCGGGCCCACTCGCGCACGCAGTCCTCGGTGATGGCGGCCGGGTTGTAGGTCTCGTTCTTCATCCAGGTGGACCAGAACTGCTCCTCCCGCCCGGAGATCAGCATCTCCGGGAAGTCCCGGACGTGGAAGAAGCCGACGTGCCAGAGGAAGTGGTCGGAGGACACGTTGTCGGCGGTCAGCGCCGACCAGTCCTCCAGGCCGAACCCGGGCAGCAGCATCTCGGCGAACGAGAGCTTCGTGACCCGCTCCGGGTAGGTGGCGGCCACGGCGTAGGCGAACGCGGCGCCCCAGTCCTCGCCGGCGACCGCGAACCTCTCGTGGCCGAGCTCGGTCATCAGCGCGCCGATGTCACGGGCGATCGTGCCCATGTCGTACCCGTCGTCGGGACGGGCGGAGTCGCCGAAACCGCGCACGTCCGGGGCGATGACGGTGAACCTCTCGGACAGCAGCGGGATCACCCGGTGCCAGTAGTACCAGCTCTTCGGGACGCCGTGCAGCAGCACCAGCGGGCCGCCCGAGCCGGCCGTGACGTAGTGCAGGCGAACCCCGTTGACGGTCGCGCGGCCGTGCGTGACCGGGTGGCCGGCGTGGTCGGTGATCTCGCGCATCAGCCGTTCCTCCTGTCGTCGTCGCCCCGGGCCGCGGCCCGCCGTCGTGGGGAGAACCAGGCCAGCGCCAGGGTCACCACGCCGACGAGGGTCATCACCGCGCCCCAGAGCAGGTCCTTGTTGAGGGTCGAGCCGTCCTGGTTGAGCTGCGGTCCACCGAACAGGCCGTAGCCGGCCAGCAGCAGGCCGATGATCAGGACGATCGCGCCGATGTAGAGCCCGATCGCGAAGGCCTGCTGGTCGCGGCCGAGGTCCGGGTCGGCCGCGGGTACCCGCGGTTCGTGCTGGATGTCGCTGGGCATGACGGTCTCCGATCAGAAGAAGTAGACGTTGAGGCCGACGACGATCGCCAGCACGCCGGTGCTGAGCACCCACGGACGTTTGAACCAGGTGGGTTCGTGGCCCGGGCGGCGGTCGAGCAGGCTCCAGACCAGGCCCTGCAGCCGCTGGTCGGGCAGCCGGTCGCGCCGGGTCAGCAGCGACACCGCGACCGTGAGCGCCACCGAGATCACGAAGCCCCACCACGCCAGCCAGAGGTCTGCGCCGAGCTCGCTGCCCAGGTCGAGCAGGTCGGCCCGGTAGAGGCCGTAGAGGACCAGGTAGCCGACCAGCCCGCCGACGAGCCCGGCGAAGCCGCCCCACGGGGTGCTGCCCTTCCAGAACACGCCGAGCAGGAAGATCGCGAACGGTGGCACCAGGAACAGCCCGTTCAGCAGCTGCAGGTAGCTGATGATGTTGGTGAAGTTCAGGACGATGTAGGCCGCGCCGATCGACACCATGACCCCGGCCACGGTGGCGACCCGCCCGACGAGCAGGTAGTGCCGGTCCGAGGCGTCGCGCTTGAAGTAGGTCCGGTAGATGTCGTAGGTGAAGATCGTGTTGAACGCGGTGACGCCGCCGGCCATGCCGCTCATGAACGAGGCCATCAGCGCCACCAGCCCGAGTCCGAGCAGCCCGGTGGGCAGGTAGTAGGCCATCGTGTAGGGCACGGCCATGTTGAAGGAGTTCTCGATCCCGCCGCCCTGGCCGAGCCCGGGCACGATCATCAGCGCGAGCAGCCCGGGGAACAGGGCCAGCGCGCCGAGCAGGATCTTCGGGTAGGCGCCGATGATCGGGGTCCGCTTGGACGCGGCCTCGTTCTCCGCGGCCAGCGCGCGCTGCACCACCAGGAAGTCGGTGCAGTAGTAGCTGAAGCTGATCGCGAACCCGATGCCGAGACCGATCACGAACCACTGCACCCCGTAGGGGTTGTCGGTGGACCCGGTGTAGGCCCAGATGTGGAAGAAGCTGTCCGGCCGGTCCAGCTTGGCCTGCAGGCCCTGCCAGCCGCCGACGTGCACCAGGCCGAAGATCAGCAGCGGGACCAGGCCGAGGGTCATCAGGAAGAACTGCAGGGTCTCGTTGTAGATCGAGGAGGACAGCCCGCCCAGCGCGGTGTAGATCAGCACGATGACGCCAGCCAGCACGATCGACTGGGTGAAGCCCCAGCCGAGCAGCAGGTTGAACACCAGCGCCATCGCGTACATGTTGATCCCGCTGTTGAGCAGGACGAACAGGGCGAAGGTGATCGCGTTGAAGCCGCGGGTGGACTCGTTGTAGCGCGCCCGGAAGTAGCCGGGCACCGAGTGGATCCGGTTGCGGTAGTAGAAGGGCATCATGAACAGGCCCATGAACAGCATGCCGCCGACGCCGCCGAACCACAGGAACACGGCCTGCATGAAGCCGTACTGGGCGGTGCCCGCCGCCTGCCCGAGCACCTCCAGCGCGCCCACGTTCGCGCCCACGTAGGCCAGGCCGGTGACCCAGCTGGGCATGTTGCGGGCGGAGAGCAGGTAGTCCTCGGAGGTGTTCACCCGCTTGCGCAGCACCGCGCCGATGCCGAGCACGAAGACGAAGTAGATCGTGATGATGCTGTAGTCGAGCCAGGTCACGTCCACGAACACCGGTAGGGCCTGTGCCGCGGCGGGTACGGGATGGGTCATCGTCGTCTCTCCTGAGTCAGATGCTCGTGGCGAGCTCGTAGGCCTCGGCGACCACGGCGCGCAGCAGCCGGGGTGCGACGCAGTCGCCGACCCGGTGCACCCGGCCGCCGGCCCGGCCGTCCCGCCGGGCCGCGAGGTAGCCGTCCTCCACCGAGCGCCGTCCCAGGACCGGGACCACCAGGGCGACCCCGTCGATCCCGGTGCGTCGCCCGGTGTCCAGGTCCTCCAGGACCACGTCCCGCCGGCCGACCGCGACCAGCCGGGTCCGGGTGCGCAGCTCGATCCCGCGCGAGCGGGCGCGCTGGTGGAACAGCTCGCGGCCGGTGCCCTCCAGGTCGGCGCCGACCACGCCGGACGTGGTGACGACGGTGACCTCGGCCCCCAGCTCGGCCAGGTACTCCGCGGTTCCCGCGGCCTCCCAGTGACCGTTGCCGTCGATGACCACGACGTGCCCGGACGCCTCGTCGAGTCGCAGTGCCCGGTCGACCGGGCAGACCAGCTCGCCGTCCAGCCCGTCCGGGCGCCGCCCGGCGTGCACGCCCAACCCGGACGCCCACTCCTGACCGGCCGCGACGTTGATCACTGCGGCGCCTGCCGGCACCGACGCCGGGTCCCGGTGGGTCCAGTCGAGGGCGGGCACCGACCCGGTCGCGAACACGATCACGTCGGCATCCGCCGGCACTGTGTCGGCGCCGATCGGCGAGCGCAGCAGCACCTCGACGCCGAGCCGTTCGACCTCGCGGATCAGGTGACCTGCGACGTCGAAGACCTCGGAGTGCAGCGGCTGGCGTGCGGCCAGGCGCAGCTGACCGCCCAGCTCGGGCCCGGCCTCGTGCAGGGTGACCCGGTGACCGCGCCGGGCGGCGGTCTCGGCGACCTTGAGTCCGGCCGGCCCGCCGCCCACGACGACGACGTGCTCGGCCGCGTCCGGTGTGCGCAGCAGGTGCGTGCTCCACCGTCGCTCGCGCCCGGCCGCCGGGTTCGTGTCGCAGCGGATCGGCCGCTGCTGGCCCACCTGGTGGATGCACGAGTCGTTGCTGCCGATGCAGTACCGCAGCTCCCGTTCGCGCCCGTCGAGGATCTTGTTCGGGGTCTCCGGGTCGGCGACGAGCTGGCGGGCCATCCCGATCAGGTCGGCCGAGCCGTCGGCGAGCAGCGCCTCGGCCATCTCCGGGCGCTTGATCCGCCCGAACGCGATGACCGGGAGCGACACCGCCCGGCGCAGGTCGCGGACCAGCTCGTTGAACCGGCCCTCCGGCACCGCGGCCGGCGGGATCTCCATCCAGTAGCTGGAGAACGACCCGGCGTCGGCGTTGAGGTAGTCGACGAGCCCGCCCCGCTCCAGGTGCAGGGCCATCCGCCTGCCGTACTCCGGCCCGTAGCCCCACGGCGTGAACTCGTCCAGGCACAGCCGCACACCCAGCACGAACCCGTCACCGGTGTGCTCGGCGACCGCGGCGCAGACCTCGTCGATGATCCGCATCCGGTTGGCGAACGTGCCGCCGTAGGCGTCGGTGCGCCGGTTGAAGTACGGGGAGGCGAAGCTGCGCAGCAGCCCGTCGTGGCCGACCTTGAGCTCGACGCCGTCGAACCCGGCCTCGCGGGCCAGCCGCGCGCAGTGCCCGAACGCGGCCACCACCTCGTCGATGTCGGCGCGCTCCATCGCCTTGGTGCTGAACGAGCTGGAGGGCTCGGGCATCTGGCTGGGTGCCCACATCAGCGGCGGCGGGTACTCCAGCGACGTGTGCCCACCGTGGGTGAGCTGACTGAAGATCTTGGTGCCGTGCCGGTGCACGGCGTCGGTCACCGCCCGCAGCCGGGGGACGTTGTCCTCGCGCCAGGCCTGCACGAACCGCCGCGACATCATGCCGCTCGGGTGCACGGCCTGGCTCTCGAAGATGATCAGCCCGGCGCCGCCGCGGGCCCGCTCCTCGTGGTAGGCGACGTGGTCCTCGGTGGGTTCGCCCTCGTCGCTGCCCAGCGCGGTGAAGTGCGGCTGGAACACGAACCGGTTGCGCACGCTCACCGAGCCGATCGCGAACGGGGTGCCGAGCAGCCCCGCCGGCCCGCGCCTCTGGACGGTCTCGCTCACGTCGATGCTCCTTTGCTCCAGCACGTCCGGCGCGGCGAGCGCACGAGCGCAGCACGGGGTAGGCCGTCGTCGGCGCGTCGTCCACGCCGGCTCGGCTCGGGTCGGTACCGCGGGCCCGCTGGCCCGCGCACGGGTCGTCCCTAGGCGACGATCAGCGGCCGCAGGGTGCGGTGGGCGACCTGCAGGCCGGTGTGGATCCGGTCCTCGGTGCCGCCCCAGACCGGGTCCTCGTGCTCGACCGAGAGCACGCCGTCGAAGCCGCCCTCGTAGAGCGTGTCCACGACCCGGCGCCAGTCCACGTCGCCGAGGCCGGGTACGCGGTAGCGCCACCAGCCGACGTCGAACGGGTCCTCGCGCCCGACCGCCTTGCCGGGCCAGCCGTAGCGGTGGCGCCTGTCCGGGAAGAGCTGGATGTCCTTGGCCTGCGCGTGCGGGATCCGGTCCACGTAGGGCTTGAGCGCCTCGACCGGGTCGATGCCCATCCACATCAGGTGGCTCGGGTCGTAGTTCAGGTAGAGCCCGAGCGAGAACATCCACTCCCACAGCTCCGGGGAGTAGGCGAGGTTGCCCGGGTAGCCGTCCGGGTGCCAGCCCTCCATCACGCAGTTCTCGACGATCAACTTGACACCGCGCTCGCCGGCCCGCTCCACCAGCGGCGGGAAGATCTCCTCGGCATCGCGCAGGTTCTCCGCGACCGTCCTCCCCGGGTGACGCCCGACGAACGTGCCGACCGTCGGGCAGCCGAGCAGCGCGGCGGCGTCGATGCAGGCGGCGACGTGGTCGTTGACGGCCTTCCGTTCGCCCGGGTCGGGGTGCAGGTTGTTGTCGTAGAACGCCAGCGAGCTCAGGGTCAGGCCGTGATCATCGAACAGCGCGCGTGTGGCGTCGGCCTCGCGCTCGCCGAACGAGGCGACGTCGAGGTGGCTGGCGGTGAACGGGCGGTCGCCGATCGCCGGCCAGGCCGCCACCTCCAGGGCCTCGTAGCCGGCTCCGGCGGCCCAGCTCGCGATCTTTGCCAGCGGCTGGTCGGGCAGGCAGGCGGTCAGCATTCCGAGTTTCACGAGGGCACCTCCACCCAGGTCGAGGACTGCGACGAGCGGATCACCGCGTCGGTCAGTGCCGCGGCGCGCAGGCCGTCGGCGAACGTGGGCAGCCCGGCCGGTGCGTCGCCGTGGACCGCGGCGTAGGTGTCGGCCACGAACGCGTTGAAGCAGTCCTGGTAGCCCTGCGGGTGCCCGGGCGGGAGCAGCGAGTAGCGCGCGGCGGCCGCGGAGGACGCGGGCGAGCCGCGGTGCAGCATCCGGTCGCCGTCGGTGTCGCCGATCCGCACCGCCTCCGGGTCCTCCTGGTCGAAGCGGTACGCCGCCCGCTCGCCGTCCAGCGAGATCCGCAGGGCGTTGCGCCGGCCGAGCGCGGTCTGGCTGACCACGACCGAGCCGGTGGCGCCGCCGTCGGTCTCGAACTGCACGGTGCTGGCGGTGCCCCCGCCCGCGGTCGCGGCCAGCAGGCGGGTGATCCGGTGCCCGCTGGTGAACTCGACCAGGTCGCACCAGTGCACGCCGACGTCGGCGAACGCGCGGTGCGCGCCGCCCTCGGACGCGTCGCCGCGCCAGCCGGCCGGTGCTCCGCCGGCCTGCCAGTCCTGCAGGTAGGCGCCGTGCAGCAGGTGCAACGGCCCCGCCTCGCCGGCCGCCACCCGGGCCCGGATCTCCCGGGCCGCGGGGTAGAAGCGGTAGACGAACGGCACCGTCGCGACCAGCCCGCCGGCCGCGGCGGCCAGCTCCCGCGCGCCGTCCAGCGTCGTCGCCAGCGGCTTCTCGCAGACCACCGGCTTGCCCGCGGCCAGCGCGCGGCGGGCCAGCGCGACGTGTGTCGAGTTCGGGGTGCACACGTGCACCACGTCGACGTCGTCGGCGTCGATCAGCGCCTCGCCGCTCGGCGCCCCGGCGTAGGCGCCGAGCCGGGCCGCTGCGGCGGCCGAGCGGTCCGGAGTGGACGCGACGACACGAGTCACCTCGCCGCCGGCCGCGCGGACGGCGTGCGCGTGCACGCCGCCGATGAACCCGGCGCCGATGATCCCGGCGCGGAGCCTGTCCGCCATGTCTTCCCGCTCCCTTCTCAGTTCGTCACGGTCAGCCCGGCCCGGTCCAGCGCGCCGTCGAGCCAGGCGCGGCTGATCCGGGCGGCCTCGGCCGGGTCGCCGTCGTAGGAGTCCAACTCGACGACCAGCCAGTCGTCGTAGCCGGACTCGGCGACGGCGGCGAGCACGCCGTCCAGGTCGAGCTCGCCGCGGCCGAGCGGGAGGAACGTGGCACCGTCGGCCCCGAGGTCCTTGAGGTGCACGTGCCGGATCCGGTCGCAGTACCGGCGGATCATCGCCGCCGGGTCACCACCGCCGGCGGCCAGATGCGCGGTGTCCGGGCAGAACCCGATCGAGGATCGGGAGAACACGGCCTCGACCTGCTCCGGGGACTGGCCGATCGTGCCCAGATGCGGGTGGTAGCAGGCGGACAGGCCGTGCTCGGCCGCGATCCCGGCCACCATGTCGAGGGCCTCGGCGAGCCGGTCGTGATCGCCCTCGGCGATGCCGTCGGCACGGGGTGCACCGCCGCCGACCACCAGCTGTCCGGCCCCGAACCGGTCCGCGACCTCGGCGACCCGGCGCACCCGGTGCAGCTCGTCGGCCAGGATGTCCGGGTAGACGAAGTTCGCGCCGGTGTAGACCCCGACCAGCGACAGACCGGTCTCGTCGAGCAGCCGGGGCAGCGAGGCCGGGTCGTCGTCGGCGAGCTCGGCGAACTCGCGCACGTTCCCGTCGAACATCTCGACGCCCCGGTAGCCGGCGTCGGAGATCTCGCGCAGCGCCCGGTGCATGTCCCCCGGTACCCGGTAGACGAGATCCTTCACGCTGGTCACCCCGCCAGCGGCGCCGGTGACCCCGCCCCAGGTGATCGAGTGATAGCCCAGACGCACGGCCCACCTCCTCCCGATGCGGCAGCAGCGCCGCACTTCCGATCGATACGAAGACACTAAAGTTTGATCTGCACAGAAGTCAATGGGCTAATCTCGGAAGTCCGAGCCGGGGCGGAACGAGGAGGGCCACCGAGTGGGACTGTCCGTGCAGGGGGTCGCGCCGGACCAGCTGGACACGCTGGTCACCGTGCTCGACCTGATTCGATCCGGTGGCGCGCGCACCCGCCCGGAGCTGGCCCGCCGCTCCGGACTCGGGCGCACGGTCGTCTCGCAGCGGCTCGGTCAGCTGGAGGCTGCCGGTCTGGTGACCGAAGGTGACCTCGGCGTGTCGACCGGCGGTCGGGCGCCGCGCGAGCTGCGTTTCAAGGCCGATGCGGGGGTCCTGCTGGTGGCCTCGCTCGGGGCGACCGGGTTCGACGCCGGCGTGGCCGACCTGAGCGGGCGCCTGATCGCCCACCGGGGCTGCACCTGGGACATCGCCACCGGGCCGGAGGCCAGCCTGAGCCGGGTCGAGGAGTTGTTCGACGAACTGCTCGCCGAGGGGGACGCTGCCCCGGTCTGGGGCGTAGGTCTCGGGGTGCCCGGGCCGGTCGAGTTCGCGTCCGGCCGCCCGGTCGCGCCACCGATAATGCCGGGCTGGGACGGTTACCCGGTCCGCGACCGGCTGGCCGCACGCTACGACGCACCCGCCTTCGTGGACAACGAGGTCAACGTGATGGCGCTGGGCGAGTACCGGGCGGGCCGGGGGGCCGGCTCGCCCGACCTGGTGCTCATCAAGATCGGGACCGGGATCGGTGCCGGACTGATCTCCGGCGGGCGGCTGCACCGCGGCGCACAGGGCTCGGCAGGCGACATCGGACACGTCGGGTTGACCGGATCGGTAGCCGGTGCCGAGCAGGTGGTGTGCCGTTGCGGCAACGTCGGCTGCCTGGAAGCGCTGGTCGGCGGGGCCGCCCTGGCCCGGGACGCGACAGCGGCCGCCCGGGAGAGCCGGGGCGAGCATCTGGTCGCGCGGCTGGCGCAGGCCGGCGAGCTCGTTCCGGACGACGTCGTGCTCGCGGCCGAGTTCGGCGACCCGGTCGCGGTGGAGCTGCTGTCCCGCGCCGGCCGGCTCGTCGGTGACACGGTCGCCGCAGTGGTCAACTTCTTCAACCCCTCGACGATCCTGCTCGGCGGGCGGGTCGGGGCCTCCGGCGACCTGCTGCTGGCCAGCGTGCGCCAGTCCGTCTACCGGCGGTCGCTGCCGCTGGCCACACGCGAGCTGCAAATCGTGCGGACGTCGCTGGGTGAGCGGTCGGGACCGACCGGCGCGGGATTCATGGTCGTCGACGAGCTGTTCGGCCGGGACCTTCTGGCCCGGTGGATCCCGCACGGCAGCCCCGTCGGGATGTCGGGCCTGCACGCGCAGACGATGGCGGGCGTCTGACCGTCGCCGAACTTGACGCACCCCGCACCGCCCGCATCCCCGGCCTCGCTGCCTGGCGCTCGGTCGAGGTCCAGGAGTGGCGAGCGAGCCTGACGCTCGCCTCCCCCGGCACGACCAGCGAGCTCACCACCGCCGCGCACTAACCCGGCTCTTCCCAGATGAGGGTGTAGGTCGGCCGGGCGCGTCGGTCCGCAGATAGACGTCGAGGTCTCCCGACGATGGAGGTTCCTACGCCATCCATCCGAAAGACCTCGACGTGACCGACGCTACCCCGCCGGCCGGCCTCGGCCGCCCTGACCTGACCGCCTTCGCGTCTCATCCCAATCGACCCTGATCGGGTCTGCTGACCCCCTCGACGAGAACGCAGCGACATCACAGCCACCCAACCCCGACCGGCCGGGAAGCCGGGGCACGTCACATGGCCTGTGCTGCGGGCGTGTCGAGTGGGTCGTCCAGGGGCGACGCAGGAGCGTCGACGCGACGTGCTGAGAGGTGGTTCCAACCGGGCGCTAGGACACCGGCTACAGGCATGGCGATAGGTCAGGAACGGCGTCGCTCCCTGCGCAGGAGGGAGCGCAGAGTCTCGGCGTTCGCGTAGCCGACCCGTAGCGCGATCTCGGCGGAGGTGAGGTCCGTGGTTGCTGAGAGGTGCCGAGCTCGTTCGATGCGAAGCCGTTGGACGAAGCCGAGCGGAGTGAGGTTGAGCGCCGCACGGACTCGTCGTTCGAGGGTGCGCCGGCTGGTGCCGAGCGACTGCGCGACGAAGGCGACGTTGAACGGTTCGTCCAGGCGGGCGCGCACGAAGCGTTCGAACTCGACGACGATCGGGTCCTCGTGCCGGAGATGTTCGTAGGCGACGAAGGCCGCCTGCGACGGACGCTCGTCGATGATGAGGAGCTTGGCGACATGTTGGGCCAGGTCGGGGCTGATCGATCGCACGAGTGAGAGCGCGAGGTCGATGTGGGCGAACGCGGCGCCGGCGGTGACGAGGTTCCCGTCGACCACGACCATGGTGTCGAGATCGAGGGCGACGGTCGGATAGCGCTTCAGGAACTCCGGCCCCAGGAACCAGCTGGTCGTCGCCCGCCGATGATGCATCCGTCCGGTCTCGGCGACGGCGAACACGCCGGTGCACGCCGCGGCGATCCGGGTGGTCGCGTCGTCGAGGCGCCCGAGTGAGGCGATGACCGAACGTGCATCTCGGCTCTGGAGGGCGTCGTTGGTAGCGGCGGCCGTGAGGGTTCCAAGCGCAGGGACGACGACCACGTCGAACTCTCCGGACTCCGACAGCGGGTGGTCTACCGACAGGGTCATCGATGCCGTCGTGGTCACTCGCCGTTTCGGTCCGAGGATGGCGAGTTCGATCGGGTCGATCCGCGGGTCGACATCGCCGCGGGCTCCGTCGGCCACCCGCACGATGTCGATGACCGACGCGACAGCCGAACCGAAGCAGCCGTCGATCGCGATCAGTCCGATACGCATGGCGCGAACAATAGCAATACTGTCGTATACGCCACTCCCCATCGGCCCTCGCTCGTCATACGCTGAACTCGCCCCACGAAGAACCCCGACTTCAAGGAGAACCCCTCATGTCCACACCCGCATCACTTCCGTATGCCTTCGTCGCCAAGATCGTCGCGGCCGATGGACAGCACGACGCGCTCGCCGATCTGCTCGCCGGCGCTGTCGCACTCGCCAACGAAGAAGTGGGAACGATTGTCTGGTTCGCGGCTAGAACCCACGCCGACACCTTTTGGATCTTCGATGCATTCCCCGACGAGGCCGCTCGCGACGCCCACGCCAACGGCGCCATCGTCGCAGCCCTGATGGCCAACCAGCACCTCCTCGGCGCAGCACCCGAGATCCTGGCGGCCGACGTCCTCGCGTCCAAGCTCCCGTAGTCCGCCAACGCACGAGACGATCGCGCCCCGCCGAGCCGTCGGACCCGACCGCCTCGACACCCGCACCACGTTGACGATCCCCGACGGGCCGATCACGGGGGGCCAGGCAACACCAGGCGCAAGCCTGGAGCGGCACTGGTTCACCGGTGGTCATCGAGAGAGCCAGCGCGGTTCCATGGCAGCGCAACTGTGTCAACTTGCCCTCCGTCCCGCTAGGCGCCGTGGGCGGGGTCGTGGTTGCGATCCGTTGCCGTGACGGGAGACGCGTTGCGCGTCGCAGCGATGACGGGTCGTTGGCGTTCCGGGGCGTTGCGTTCGTGCGCGCCGCGCGTGCGGCATGGAACATCTCGCTGCGCACACAACGATCGCTGCGCCGACGCACCGTTGACACCTCGCACGTCCAGGTCGCGACACAACGCCACGCCGCGTTGCCGAGCGGAGCGAGGCCTATCGGCACACGGACAGGATGCCGGCCGCGAGCGCTCAGCCGGCGAGGGGTCCGTCGCAGAGGAGAGCGACGTCGGTGTCGGGCAGAGCCGTGAGGCCAGCGCATCGCGCGACCACCAGAACCGAACCGCCCCTGCCCTGCGTTTCCGCAGGTCAGGGGCTGTTCGCCAGAGCCGCCTGTCGGAATCGAACCGACGACCTAATCACGTCGGCTTTGCGTCTATCGCTTGATGCGCCCACTGGGCGAACGAGCCGCTGACCTGCGCAAACGCCGAGAGTGGGGGGCGCCGCCATCCGGTGGTGACCGACGACGACCGACCAGTACCGACCGTTTCACCGGAGCTTGCGGCGGCGTCGAAGCCGAGCAAGCTCCATTCTTTTAGCTCACCGCGCCCTCCTCCTAGCCGGTCCCGTCGTCGTCGAAGACGTTTCACCGCCGACGATGCGCGCCCGAGCCCGACCACGATCCACGTCGGCGCCACGCTCGTGTGGCTACCCGAACCGCTCATCGCCCTCACCCGCTCATTCCCGGATCCCTCGTTGCGGGCTCAGCACCAGTCTGCTCTCGGCGGCGGCGAGGACCGCGTCGCGCGTGTAGGCGAGCGGGAACGCGTCGCCGTCCGCCCAGGACTCCAGCTGATCCGCGTAGTGCGGCGACCGAGGGTCGCCGGACTGGCCGGGCGAGTTCAGGACCAGGGTCGAGTCCCACTCCCCCACATCGACGGCGATCCGGAAGCTGCTGCCCATCACCGCGTTGAACGTCGCATCGTGGCCGGACAGGCCGATCGTGTCGCCGCTGCCGGCGCGGGACACGGGCGGCAGCGACCGCCACTGCGGCGGCGCGTCCGGCACGTGCGTGAACACCGCGTGCCGCAGCTCGGTGCGGTGCAGCGCCCCCCACGTCCACGACGACGGGTCTTCCTCACCGAGCAGGACGGCGATCTCGGCGAGCGCCGCCCCGAGCGTCTCGTCCACACCGGCCCGCAGGAGCTCCGCGTCCGCCGGGTCGTGCCGCTCGAACAGGTCGATCATCCGCAGGTCCGGGCGGAGATCGGAGAACAGCGTGTCGGCCCGCAGGAGCCGGTGCCGGGCCGCCTTCGCCCGCTCGCCGTGCGCCCCGAGCCGCTCCAGGCACCGGTCGACCAGCCAGGGCCGCAGGTGCCGGCGCACCCAGACCTGGAAGACCAGCGCCGGACGGGAGTCGACCGCCTCCACGCCGTCCCAGGCCTGCAGCTCGGCCCACTCGTCCGCGTGCCGCACGGAGCCGCCCAGCTCGGCCAGCCCGTCGAGCAGGCGGCGGCCGTGCAGGTTGGTCGCGTCGGACTGCATGCGGACGCTGCCGGCGACGTCGATCGGATAGTCGCCGTCGAGCCAGCCGCGGAGGCGCTCGTGCCGCGCGCCGGAGTACCAGTCGGTGGTGATGGTCAGCTCGTCGTTGTCGAAGCCGTCGGGCAGGTTCTCCTGGTTCGACGTCGAGAACCAGCCGGAGTCCGGGTTGAGTACGCCGGGAAGCTCTTCGAGCCGGGCGAACCCGTCCCACTCGAACCGGCCATCGCCGGGTACCGGCAGCGCGCCGTCCCACCCGGGCCGGCGCGGCACCAGGGCGCATCCCTGCCATCCGATGTCACCGGCGGCCGTCGCGAACACCTGGTTGGCCCCGGGAGCTCCCCAGCGGCGCAGCGCCTGCCGGAACTGCTCGGCGTCGTCCGCGTCCTGGTACTCCAGGCTCGCCAGATACGGCGCCATCCCCGGTTCGAGCCAGACGGCACGGACAGCCACCGCCATCCGCGCGCCAGAGTCGACGTGGATGACCGGTCCATGCCGGGAGTACGTGAGCCGCAGCGTCTCCTCGCGACCGCCCGCGACGGCGGTCCGCTCCTCGAGGACGGTGAATGCCTCCCACTCGCCGCGGTAGCGGTAGCGGTGGTCGTCATCGGGGTGGAGCTCGTAGACGTAAAGGTCCTCGTGGTCGACCGGCCAGATCGTCAGACCGAACGCAACCCTCCCGTTGTGCCCGATGGACACGCCTGGCAGGTTCGGCTCCCCGGCGCCGATCACGCTCATCCCCGGCGCCTCGAGGTGCGTGAGGTAGCGCAGCGACGGCACGGTGACGGCACGGTGCGGGTCGTTCGCCAGCACGGGGCGGCCGGTGGCCGACCGTTCGGGCGAGACGACCCAGTTGTTGCTGCCCGACGGCGCCGCCGTCGTCGCCCTGGTCCCGGGAAGACCGGTGAAGTCGGCCGGGGCGAAGGCCAGGCGGTAGACGTCGAGCACCTCGTCGGTCAGGTGCGTCAGCGCGTCGGCATCCGGTACGACGAGGTCGGAGTGCGGGTCCCGCACCGACCGGAGCTCCTCGGCCGCGACGCCGAGGTCGCGGACGGTGAGCGCCCGGCCGAGCTCGTGCTCGGCGTTGTAGAGCAGACCGTGCGTGCGGATCCGGACGACGTCCTCGGGCTCCCAGCGCGCCGGCTCGTGGCCGAGGGCACCGAACTCCGGGGGCAGGCGCTCGTCCGGGGCCTGCAGTGCCCAGTCGACGTAGGCGTTGACGCCGGCCACGAACGCGGAAACGACGTCCCTGGTCGCGGTGCCGTAGGCCAGCCACTCGGCCCGCATGTCACCGCGGTAGAGGAATAGCCGCGTGGCCCGGTCCTGGGCCAGGAAGCGGCTGCCGAACACCTCCGACAGCCGCCCCAGCCCGCGGCGACGCCACAGGTCGATCTGGAACAGCCGGTCGCGGGCGGCCTGGAACCCCTGGGCGACGTAGGCGTCGTGCCGGGTCGTCGCGTAGATGTGCGGGACGCCCCAGCGGTCGACGATCACCTCGACGTCGCCGTCCAGCCCGGGTAGCCGGCGGGACTCCGTCGGGATCGCGGTCATCGCTCAGGCCCAGCCGGAGTCGGCGGGCGCCGGCTCGACGCCGCGCACGTCAGGGAGCGCGAACTTCGCCTCGTCGGTCTCGTCGTCGACCCAGGCCCTGGCGATCTCCTCGATCGTGGCGAACCAGACTCCGTCGTGGCCGCTGATGTACTCCACGAGCCGTTCGTACCAGAGCATGTGGTGCGCCTGGGCGATGACCTGCGGGTGCACGCAGGTCGCGAACACCGGGTTCGTCTCGTTCGCGTAGCCGTAGTCGAAGATGTCGCGCCATCGGTTGTAGATCGTGTTCGAGTCCTGCATGCCGGCCTGGGCGCCGGTGTAGGCCAGCGGCGGGAAGTCGTCGAGGTACCAGTTGACCGGGACCTCGAGGACCCGGCTCGCCCGGCCCGCGACGTTGCCCTGCTCCCAGCGCACCTGCCAGCGCTGCGGGTGGTACGGGTGGAAGTCGCGGCCCATCAGGGACGTGTCGTAGATCAGTCCCGAGCCCTCGATGATGTCCAGCGTGGAGTCGCTGTAGTCCCAGTACGGCGACCGGTACCCGACCGGCCGGACCCCAGGACCGTCTTGAACGTCGCGAAGGCCAGGTCGACCAGGCGCCGCTCGGTGTCGCCGGAGATCATCGTCGGGTTCTCGTGGTAGTAGCCGTGGTGGCCGAACTCGTGGCCGTCGTCGAGCACCTTCTTGCACTGCTCGGGGAACGTGTCGATCGAGTGGCCCGGGGTGAACCAGGTCGTGCGGACGCCGTAGCGCTTGTACAGCGACAGCAGGCGCGGCACGCCCACCTCGGCGCCGAACTCGCCGACCGGATCTTCGTCCCGAGCGAGGCGACCCAGCACGCCAGGTCGTCGAGGCTGGCATCGGCAGTGCGGATGCCAGCCCGGCACCGCGCCCGAACCGAACCGTCAACGCGGTCAACCTAGCCGCGTCGGACACCACCTCCGGCGCCAGATCCTCTATTGGCCAGCCATCCGTCGACCTCCACCGCGCTAGTTGTAGTGACCGGAAACGTTGATCGAGCAGCAGGGCCCGCAGCGTCGGACGTATCGCCGGGTGGAGGTGGAAGGGCTAAGTGCCGGCGCCGCCATCGAGAAGCCAGTGGTACCGCATGCGCATCGCGCGCTCGATGGCACCGGCCGCCGCGCCGAAGCCGAGTGCGAGGTTGAGCCACAGCGGCAGACGCAGCGGCGACTCGAATGTGCCCACGGCCGCGCCGATCGGCGGGATCTGGGAGATCGGTTCCACGAGCTGCAGCAGATTCACACCGACCCCGATCAGCAGCAGCAGAATCGAGACGGCCCCGATGAGCCCGCTCGCGGCGGGGTGCTCACGCGCGAACCGCATGCGCCGTCCCTCGGCGGAGCGCGGGTCGGGGACGAGGCGCTGCTCCGTCCCGTCGTCGCCGACGAAATGACAGCGGCGCATGCCTCCTTCGCTGGTGCGGACCTCGATGTGACCGCCCGCGACGGGGAATCGCGCCGGCAGCTTCGACCCCAGCCGGAGGTGGCCGTCGAGGTACAGCCCGGCCCGGACCACACCGGTCTGGGCGTCCCCGCCGTGCTTGACCTCGACCGTGTGCACGACCGGGCGCCCCTGGACCGGGAGCGTGATCGACAGCACCGAGCGGCGCATCATCTGCCACCAGCGGAAGGGCTTCAGCGCCCGTCCCGTGGGACTGCCCAGACTTCGGTTGACTCCTGACCTGTGAGGACGTCCTCCTCGCTGGAAGGATCAACACCGTGCCCAAGCCGTTCCCGACCGAGTTCCGCCGCGATGTGGTCGCGGTCGCCCGCCAGGGCGACCAGTCGATCGCTCAGGTCGCCCGAAGCTTCGGAGTCTCGGAGTCCTGCCTGTCGCGCTGGCTGCGCATCGCCGACCGCGAGGACGGCATCGAGCCTGGCGAGTCAGCCCCTGCTGGGCCGACGGCCGGGACGGACCTCGAAGCGGAGAACCGTGAGCTGCGCAGGCGGACGAAGCAGCTCGAGCAGGAGAACGAGATCCTGCGCCGCGCGACCGCCTACTTCGCCCGCGACGTCCTCCCAAAATGATGTACCCGCTGGTCCTCGACCTCGCCGACGACAAGATCCCTGTCGCGGTGACCTGCCGGGTGCTGGGCTTCTCCAAGCAGGCCTTCTACCAGTGGCGCGCCAAGCCGGTCTCCGACCGTGACTACGACGACGCGCACCTGATCAACGCCGCGTTCGACGTCCACCACGACGACCCCGAGTTCGGCTACCGCTTCATCGCCGACGAACTCGCCACGCAGGGCCACACCGCCTCCCGGACCCGGGTCGGCAAGTTGTGCAGCCAGCAGAAGCTCTGGTCGGTCCACGCCCGCAAGCGCGGCCGCACCCGCCGGCCCGGACCACCGGTGCACGACGACCTCGTCCGCCGCGAGTTCACCGCGGCCCGCCCGAACCAGCTCTGGCTCACCGACATCACCGAACACCCCACCGGTGAGGGCAAGCTCTATCTCTGCGCAGTCAAGGATGCCTGCTCGAAGCGGATCGTGGGCTACTCAATCGACGCCCGCATGACCTCGGTGCTGGCGGTCAACGCGCTGCGCAACGCCGTGAATCAGCGAGGCTTCCTCGCGCCGACGGTGGTCCATTCCGACCGCGGCAGTCAATTTCGATCACACGCCTACCAGCGAGAACTCCGCAGAGCCCGGCTACGGGGCTCGATGGGACGGGTCGGCACCTGCGCCGACAACGCCGCGATGGAGTCGTTCTTCAGCCTGCTGCAGAAGAACGTGCTCAACCGCCGGCGCTGGAACACCCGGACCGAACTACGACTGGCGATCGTGACCTGGATCGAGACCACCTACCACCGCCGACGCAGACAGCAGAGCCTCGGTCGGCTGACTCCGGTCGAGTTCGAGACACTGCACAACACCGCCCACGCGGCCTGACCCACCTACCGAGATCGGGTCAACTGAGCTCTGGGCAGTCCCGTCGCCCGGCTTCGCGCGCCTGCTCAGGCGGCGTTCGTTCCAGCTCGAGCTCACCGATCCCGTCTCTCTCCCGTGTTCGTCGCGGAGTGGCACATCGTTCTCCGACGCCGTGTCAGCGCTCGTGCGTTCACCGGCCGGCGAGCGTCTTCGCGTGTGGTCCGGTGCCTCGAGCACCGCTCGTCGGCCACCCGTTCTCCGGAGTGCGTGTCGGACCGTGGCTGCGGGTCGCCCACCAGATGATCGCGGTGATGACGACAAGCACCGCGCTGGGGACGAGGTTCGCCCAAGAACCGACCGCCGCCGACCGGTTCGCGAGCTCGGCACCGACGTCGACGTGCAGGGTCGTGCCGAGCACGAGGGCGGAGACGTTGTAGACGCCGTGCAGGACGACCGCGACCTCGAGCCCACCCGTGCGCCAGGTGACGATCGCCATCGACGAGAACAGCACGAGGTAGGAGGTGAACAGGAACGGGTCGAGCGTTCCGTGGATCAGCGAGAACAGCACCGTCGTCACGACGATGCCGAGGATCGCACCGGATCGGGCTCCACGGGTCCAGCCACCGAGGACACGGAACATCAGGCCGCGGAAGCCGTACTCCTCACCGGCCGCACCGAGCGGAGTCAGCACCATCCCGATGACGAAGAACCAGACGAGATCGGCGGTCGTCCACGGGGCCGACCCGCCATCGCCGCCCAGCGCCCCGACGGCGACCACGACCAGGACCGGCGGCCCGAACACCAGAAGGGTTCGGCCGAGAACGCCGAAACGGAAGCGGCCCGCCACCGAGTGCAGCGACCCCGCAGGCACCCCGTAAAGGACCCGCTGCAGCAGCATGCAGTACGGGATCAGCGCAGCCAGCGCCAGCGCGCCCGCGGCCTGTCGTAGCGGCGTCGACGGTCCCGACCGTCCGAACAGGGCAGCGTCGACCACCTCCGAGAGGTGCTGGAACAAGACCGCGAACCCGACGAACCCGGCCACGAGCAGCACGATCGCGAGGACACCACGCAGGATGCGCCGGCTCTGTCCCGCATACACGCGGTGGTACTCGACGCCGGCCGGCACCGCGGGACTCTGCTCTGGGCGGTCACCTCGAAGGATCCAGGGTTGGTGGTCGGGCACTGTCATTGCCTGCTCCTCGTGGTCGCTGCGACTAGCACGGTGTGATGGCTGAAAAGTAGCACACTGTGATAGACAGGGAGGACACACTGCCCGGAGGGGTGAGCGGACGTATGGGGCGAAGCACGCGAGACAAAATCTTGATCGCTGCGGCGACGATGCTCGGCGAGGATCCGACGGCCAAGCTCAGCGTGCGCGCGGTCTCCGCACGCGCCGGCGTCAGTACGGGGTCGCTGCGCCACTTCTTCCCGACGCAGCGAGCACTGATCGACACCGTGGTCGCCGGCATCTACACCGTCGACCTGCCCGACGATCCGATGCAGGACCCCGAACGTCCGCCGGCCGAACGACTCGTGGCGTGCCTACAGCTACTGTTGGCGCAGGTGGGGACGGGTGAGACGGCGCGCGAACACTGGCGCGCACAACACGCCGCCTACGTCGCCTCGCCCCCGTCCGACGACGCCGTCCACGCCTTCCTGGCACTCGAACGACTCGCCGTGCACTACGTCGAGAAATGGTTGGTGCGCCTGCGCGACGAGGGAGCGCTCGCACCCGGCGAGCTCGAACACCACGCTCGGTTCCTCCTGACCGTCGTCAACGGCCTCCTGACCGAACGTGCCTTGCCCGGCGACCTGACACGGCTCGAGTTCGAGTCCCGCACGCTCGTGACTGCCGCCTCGGCCGTCCTGCAGCCGGCATCGTCCAACCAGACCAACAGCGTGATCAGCTGAAGTCCATACAACAAAAGTACGATCAGGCCGTGGCCGTCTCACGTCCGCGACCGCCACTGCGCAAGATTGCGACTTGCGACTGAAGTACTAGTTCAGCGTCCAGATCGCGATGTTCAAGGCGCCGGCGAAGGTCACCCAGCCCAGGTAGGGCAGCAACAGAACCGCTCCGAGGCGGGTATGGCGGGCGAACAGGACGATGGTGGTCACCACCGACAACCACAGCACGACGATCTCGATGGCAGCGAGTCCGATAGAGCCGAGCCCGAAGAACATCGGCGTCCACAGCAGGTTCAGCACCAGCTGCAGTGCGTAGACCGCCAGAGCTAAGCGGGCAGCCGGCCAACCGGAGCTTCGCCACACCAGCCACCCGGCTACGGCGATCATGAAGTAGAGCACTGACCACACCGGGCCGAACAACCACGCCGGCGGCGCCCACGTCGGTCGTTGCAGAGCCAGATAGTCGGCGCCGGCATTGGACGCGGCCAACCCACCCACTGCAGCCACGACAACGACTGCGACAACGAACCCGGCCAGGCCAGCGCGGCCGCGCCCCTGGAAGGCGGCCGCGTGGTCATCTCGCTCATCGAGCAACTATCTCACTCATCAAGGGAGTTTGCACGAGAGCGACTTCCCCGGATTGGCCGGTACGGGCGGTCTGTCCCAAACCTCGCCGCCACCATCCGCGCGGCGCACAGCACCGAGCGGGCTGGCCAGGCACGACGGACGGGTCACGAATGTGTCTCGTGCCGTGCAGCGCCCGCCATCGCGGCGCGGCCCGGATCATCTCCCCCGCTGGGACGCCGGTCGGGGTGTCGCGGCGCGACGGGCGTGGTCGATGGCCTCGTCGAGGCTGTGGGCGGTGCGCACACCGGCCGGCAGGTCATCGCGGGTCCACCCGGGGCCGGCCGCGATGACCGTGCTCGAGTGCGGCAACAACACCCGGAGCGTGTCGAGGTGTGCGGTCGCGGGGGCCTGCGACCAGAGCAGCACCGCGGCGGGGCGAACGGTTTCCGCGGCATGCACGAGGGCGGGGGTGGGTACGGATGGACCGAGTGTGCGGGCCGAAAGGTGTTCTTCACCCAGGCCCGCGAGGACAGCGTCGAGGGCCAGCGTGTGCAGCTCGCCGGCCGTGCAGGCCAACAGGATGTGTCCGATGTCCGGTGGCGCGGGTGGCGGCGCGGGGAGACGGTGCAGGCTGGTGGTGATCGCCCAGACCAGAACACACTCGGCGTCCACGGACGCCGTCGGATGCAGACTTGCACCCGAGGTCCCGCCTGGGACGTCGGGAACCTCGGCGTTGAGCGCGGTGTATGTAAGGGCCGGCCGACACAACTGATTCCAGGTGCTCACGACTCCGCGGCGGGTGAAACCGGCCTGTAGTGCCCGTACAGCGGAGTCGGCGTCGAGACGGCGGACGGCGCGGATCAGCGCGCTGAGCTCGTCGGGCGAGACGTCGTCGAGGTTTTCGGGTCCTTTCGACGTCACGGAGACGGTTTCGGCACGGTAGTGCTCGGTATCGCGGTGTCGGTCGCGGGCGATCGAGGCCGCGGTCGCCATCGGCACTCCCTCGCGGTGCAGGCGGCGCATCATGTCCAGCTCGGCGACGTCGAGGCTGGAGTAGCGGCGGTACCGACCGGCCTGGTGCCCGGGCGGGCCTACCCCGTAGCGGGCCCCCCAGCTGCGCAGCGTCGCCGGCGACACTCCGAGCCGGCGCGCCACCGCGGCCGCGGTCCACACCGGCGGGGACGGGTCGTCCGCCTCGGCGCCGGCTGGTCTGGTCACGACCCCATGCTGACCCACCGACGACCGAACTGCCCATCTCGCCGCTCGAGTGGCAGGTTCGCAACGGTTGTGCCACGGTTTCGGTAAGTGCATAACGGAGGTGTTCGCGATGGCCTACACGGTTCGGTTACCGGATCCGGTAACCGGCGAGTGGGACTGGCAGCTTCAAGCCGCATGTCGCGGGATGGACCTCGCCGCGTTCTTTCACCCGCCCGGCGAGCGTGGACCGGCGTGGCGGCGCCGCGAGGAGCAGGCCAAGCAGGTCTGCGCCGGTTGCCCGGTTGCGCAGGAGTGTCTGGAGTACTCGTTGCGGATCGAGGAGCCCTTCGGGACCTGGGGCGGTGTGGGCGAGCGCGAACGCTGGAACATGGTGCAGCAGCGACGCGCACGGCGCCCCCGCCTGCGAAGCACGACATCGTCGCAGGTACGCGCCATGACGTGTGATGATCGGAAGGACCGAGATGAGTCGAGAAGCTGAGGGTGACCGGCAACAGACGCCGCCGAGGCACGATGTGGCCGGCGGCGGCACCCTTGGATGGCTGCACCGCATAGCTGGGTTCGTGCTCGGGCTGGGGTTGTGGGTGTTCGGGCTGTTGGGGTTCGTCAACAGGCTGGAGTTCTTCGCCACCAGCGGGCCGCCGGTACTCGGACTGTCTTCCAATGGGCTGCTCTCGGCGATCTCGGTGGTGTTCGGCACGATCCTGATCGTCGCCGCCGTCCGTGGCGGTCGCCTGGCCTCGACGACCAGCGTCGTGGTCGGCGCGCTGTTCATGGCTTCCGGAGTCCTCAACGTCCTCGTGTTGGCGACCCCGTTCAACGTGTTGTCGTTCCGGATGTCCAACGTCGTGTTCAGCCTCGTGGCCGGCGCGTTGCTACTGGTACTGGGCGCCTACGGCCGATTCACCGGCCGCCTGCCCGACAGCAGCCCCTATCACCGCGTCGCCCACGGCGGCCCGGTCGACGCACAACACAGCAGCGACAACGACCAGCAGACCCCCACAGATCGCGCCGACGCGACCGCCGCCCGTGAACTGGCTGAGGCTGAGCGGGCCAGCGCCGGCGGAGGAGGCACTGCAGAACAGAGAGATATTCTCTCCCAGGTCGGAGGCAGCCGCGACGCCGCGGGCCGGCGAGCGATCTGGCGGCGCCTGACCGAATGAGAGAATCCGGCTGCGCCTCTCGCGGACGGACCGGCCACCGACGATGGCGAGCCGGTGCCCCCTCGTCGGCCGGTCGTGATGGGTGTCGTGCGGGCCGGCCTGACCTACCTGGCCCGGGCCACTTTCGCTCGCTCCGGCCCGGTCCAGCTGACGGTTCCGGTCAGCATTCCGGATATCTCCGCTACGCGCGGACGAACTCGGTTCGAATTGACCCGCTCGTGGTGCCGTCGGTGCGTGCCGCCCTCTCCCCCAGAGCGCGAGACTCACGGCTGACGCCTCAGCCCTGCCCCGTTGTCACTGCATCGACGTTGCGGAGTCGACACATGATCGGAACAGGTCGGGCAAAGTGATGTCGGCGGCTTCGGCCATCATGGTGATGACGCTGGTGGGTGCGAACGAGCAGTAGAGGCCTGCTTCGAGGAACCAGGGACGTCCGTCCGGGTCGATCCGGAAGTCGAACAGGCCGTACTGGCGGCAGCCCAATGCCGTGTAACAGGCTCGGGCTGCTTCCCAGACGGGCGCGGTCACCGGGTCGGTGGGGTCGACGATCCATGCCCGTTCGCCATCCTTGGCCATCAGGCGCAGGTCGCCGTCGCTGCTACGGGCGAGCTTGTCGTCGTAGCCGCGGATCGGCTTCGACGCGGCGTCCATCGCGTACTCCTCGAGCGGTAGGCACACCAGATCTCCGCCGTATTCGATCAGGCCGCACCGCACTTCGCGGCCCAGCTCGACGTAGCGTTCGACGAGTGCGGTGCGCGAGTGCCGGAACGCTTCGGACAGGGCAGGCTCGTAGTCCTCAGGTGAGCGCACCAGGGTCACGCCGGAGGAGTTGTCGGCGTCCGCAGGCTTCACGACGACGGGACCTGCGATCGTCGGTGTCTGTCCCGGCCGCAGCAGCTCCGCGTGGGGGACGTGGACACCGGCTGCCGCGACGAGAGTTCTGGCCCGGTGCTTGTCCACCGACAGTGCGGTCGCGTCCGGGGTGTTGCCGAGATAGGGGACACCGAGCACGTCGAACAGGGCCCGGTAGTTGGTCATCCCGGGTCGACAGAACATCTGCGGGACCATGACGTCCGGTTCCAGCTCCGTGATCCTGCGGATCGCGTCGCCGGCGGTCACCGGGGCCGCTGTGTCGAGTACCTGCGGGTCGAGGGAGGCGGGGAACCTCCAGCGGCCGTCGGGACTCACGTGGGCGATGTGGGTCTCGTAGTGGTCCGGGTCGGCGGTGGCGGTCAGGCAGCCCCGGGCGTAGAGCAGTGACAGGTCGGCGAGCTCGTCGGAGACTGCCGAGCCGGTGAGATGCAAAACCCGTCGGCTCGAGGTTGCTTGTCCGGCCGGAGCCTGGAGCGTGTCGACGGGTCCTCCGGGTCGGTACGTCCGCATCTAGTCCCCCGCCGGTTCGACGATCTTGCCGATGTTGAAGTCGATCCGTACCCAGTCCGAGCCGCGGCGCAGGGCCCGCAGCAGCAGCCACGGGATCTGCAGGTGGTGCACGAGCAGGAACGGCAGCGGGTCGGCGGCCGAGAGGATGGCGTCGGTCCCGTTGATGATGGTGCGCAGCCGCGCGGCGCGGTCCGGCCCGGTGAGCAGCCGCCATAGTTCGTGGTAGATCCAGTAGGTCGGGCGGCTGGACGCCGAAGGAGTCACGGTCGGTGAGCTGCCGTGCAGGTAGGCGTCGGCGACGCCCGGGTGGTCGTGGAACATCGTGATCGCCGAGTGGGTGCGCGGGTTGCACTCGATCGCGTAGACCCGCCCGTCGTCGGCTTCGATGAAGTCGAACGAGAGCTGTCCGGTGACGCCGAGCTCGCCGACGAAGTGCCGTACCCACTTCTCGATGTCCGGCCGGTCCAGGTGCGCGTAGTTCACCTGGAACGACGACGACACACAGCACCCGTGCAGCGTCACTTCACCGTCGCGCACGGTGCTGTGCGTGCAGAACTCCTGACCGCGCACGAACTCCTGCAGGATCCAGGGGTTCTGCGCCGAGATCGGCAGCGACCGCGCGAACGCCTCGGTCTGGGCGGGCGTCGGGCGTGGGAGCGGGGTGAGGTCGAGGCGGCGTACCGGGTCGTAGGCGATGCTCTTGAGGACGAACGTCCGGCCCGGGCGCGCGGCGAAGTCGAAGGTCGTGACCTGGGCGGGGTCGGTGATCCGGTGCGTCTCGGGCACGTCGAGCCCGAACGAGGCGGCGGTCGCGGCGAAGGCGTCCTTGTCGTCGAGCAGGCCGATCACATCGGGCCCGGGGTGCAGCACCTCGCAGTGTGGCTCCAGCAGCGGCTTCGCGTGGGCGTCAGCGACGCTGGAGGCCGGGCTGCACACGGGGACGTAGACGTCGACGCCCTCAGACTGCACGATCGTCAGCAGCGCCTCGACGTAGCGGGGGTCGGAAGGCTCCGGCACGGTGTGGAACCGGTCCACCGCACGGGAGAACCGGTGCCCGGTGATCCGGTAGCGCGACGACTCGACCAGCACGACGCGGTGACCAGCCTGGTGGAACGCGCGGGCCAGCGCCAGTGCCTTGGTCATCTTCCCGCCGCTGAGCAGGATCGTGCGCGGTTCGGCCACCGGCGTCGGTGTCGCGACGGGGCGCCGTAGCCACGCCAGCGCGGTGACGGCGGCGTTGAGCGGGAGCGCGGCGGTCAGCAGCGCGATCGTGGCCAGTGTGCGTGCGCGTGTCATCTAGACCTGCCGAATCAGGGTCAGGCCGTCGCGCAACGGCAACACCACCTGTTCCACCCGCGGGTCGTGGGCCACGGCCCGGTTGAACGCCGCGATCGCCGCGCCGTTCGAACTGGCTTCCGCGCCGCTCCACGGTTCGCCCTGCATCAGGGTGTTGTCCACGCAGATCAGCGCGTCGGATGCCAGCAGGCCGGTCGTGAGCAGCAGCTCGAGGTAGTCGGCGTAGCCGCCCTTGTCCGCGTCGATGAACACGAGGTCGAACGACTCACCGGCGTCGGCGAGCTCGTGCAGCGTCTGCGTGGCCGGCCCCAGGCGGATCGAGATCCGGGCGCCGGCCTCGGAGGGCGCGAAGCTTGATCGGGCCAGTTCAGCGACGTCCGCGTCGATCTCACACGCAGTCACGGTGCCACCGGTCGGCAGGGCCTCGGCCATCGCCAGCGCGGAGTAGCCGGTGAACATGCCGATCTCCAGAACCCGCCGGGCCCGGGTGGCGTGCACGAGAAACGCCAGGGTCCGGCCCTCGACATGCCCGGAGAGCATCTCCTGCTCGAGTGGGCCCGAGCCCCAGCTGTGGGTACGCGTGCGCTCCGCCAACGCCCGCAGCGCCGCCGATTCCGGCGTGGTGCACGCGGCCACGTAGGGGTCCAGACCGCCGATCAGTGCGGCGACTGCTCGCGCCTCGGCGCCGGCGTCGCCGTCGAGCCGCTCGGCGAGACGGTGCAGCCGCTCGGCCGCGATCGTCACCGGCGTGACCGGGCGCGCCGGCCGGACCCCCGACCGGGCGAAACTCACGCCGCCTCCGCCGGGGCGTAGACGTCGATACCCTCACCGGCGCGAGGCAGCGCACCCACGAGGTCCTTGTGCGCGGCCAGTGCCTGTTCCAGCTCGGTCGCGGTGAGGTCGTTGATGAAGTGGCAGGTGCCGATCGGGCGGGGCACCGCCGCGCGCAACAGCCCGCCGCGGGTCTGCACGATCGACTCGGTAGCTCGCGCCAGGAGCCCCGAGGTCAGGTAGGAGCTGTCCAGCGATAGCCCCAGCCGGCTCATCACGCCGTGGATCCGGTCCCGGCTGCGGGCGGTGATGTAGTTGCGGCGCTCGGCGACTGTCGCCGACAGGGCCATGTCGACGCTGATCGCGTGGCCGTGGAACATCGGCACGTCCGGTGCCAGCTCGAGTGTCGGGCTCCACGTGTGCCCGTAGGCGATCTCGCGGTCGAGGTCGAGTTCGTGCAGGTTCGGCACCTCGAGTTCGAGCATGGTCTGCACCGCGTCGTAGGTGAACTTGTGCGCCAGCTCGCGCAGCTCACGGCTGCCGCCCTCACCGTGGCCGAACCCGGTGGCCATCAGCTCCTCACCGTGCTCCTCGATCAGGTCGAACGTTGCGCTGTTCGCGACGACCGAGATCTTGATCAGTTCGGCCATGCCGTTGCGGACCTGGTCGAGCGGGAGCGTGGCCAGCAGCGTCGGGTCGAGGATCACCATCTGGGAGGCGTGGTAGGCGCCGATGCGGTTCTTGCTCTTTCCGTGGTTGACCGCGACCTTGATCGCGACACTGGCGTCGACCTGCCCGATCACCGTCGTCGGAACGCGGATGTAGGGGGTGCCGCGGCGAAACGATGCGCAGGCGAAACCAGCGACATCGGTGGTCAGCCCGCCGCCTACGACGAGTACCGGCTCGGTGCGGACGAGGCCGAACTCGCCGAACGCGTCGATGATCCGCTCCACCGTGTGCAGGCTCTTCGCGGTCTCCGCGATCTGCACTCCGAACACGGTCAGGTCGATACCGTGGCGGGCGAAGTAGTGCCGGATCCGGTCCCCGTGCAGGCCCAGGACTTTCTCGTCGACGACCATCAGGCAACGCCCGTAGGGCCGGTAGGCGTCGGCCAGCTCGGCGTGGGCCGGGTCGAACGCTCCGTCGACGTAGACCAGGCTGAAGTCGATCTTTTCGTAGCCTTCGACGTGGAAGGCTCGCTCGGTCGCCGAGACGCTCGCGTGGGGGTGGCTCATGTGCAGTCTCCGGTTCGGTCGATCAGGCGTGGGGCAGGTGGGCGAGCAGCGCCGGATACTCGAGCCGGTCGACCCGCTCGTCTGCGGCGCCGAAGTCGTGGCCCGAGGTGTTGGCGTTGGGGAAGGCGACGCACGTGATGCCGGCTTCGCGTGCGGCGTCGACGCCGCCGACGTTGTCCTCGATCGCGACGCAGGCCTCGGCGGACTCGCCGAGCTGCTCGAGCGCGAAGATGTAGGCCGCGCCGTCCGGCTTGGGCTTGTCGACCTGAGTGGAGTCCACGACGAGGTCGAATCCCTCGTCGAGCGCCAGCGCCTCGATCACGGCCGCGACGTTCTCCGGCGACGTGGTGGTCACCAGCGCCACCCGCTGGCCGTTGCGGCGCGCGGCGGAGATCGTCTCGACGACGCCCGACCTCGGTGACAGCGGGTTCTCCCGCACCAAACGGCGGAACCACTCGGACTTCGTCCGGTGTACTGCGTCCGCGTCGACGTCGGCGCTCGCGGAGCGGGCGAACTCGGCGATCCGGTCGCGGCCCCCGTTGCTCGAGAGCATGTCCACGTACTGTTCGCGGTCCCAGCGCCAGCCGAGCCCGTGGTCGTCGAAGGCGTGGTTGAACGCCTCGCGCTGGATCTCGGAGGTGTCTGCGACCGTGCTGATGGACCCGAAGAGAATGGCAGGCATAGATACTCCCGGTAGTAGTGAACACTGAAGCTCGTACTGAACGTCATACCCGAAAGCCGACAGCTCGAACACTACTGAACCATATGTTCAGAAGATTGTGGAGGTGAGTCCGTGTCCTCGCAGGCAGATGACCGCACGGACCCGCGCGTGGCACGCACACGGCAGGACGTCCCCCGCGCCGCCTACCGGATCCTCGTGGAGCAGGGCGCGGACGCGGTGACACATGCACACGTCGCCCGAGCCGCCGGCTACTCGAAGGCGACGCTCTACGCGCACTGGCCCACCCGGGCGGACCTTCTGCACGCCGCGCTGTCGCTGATGGCCGAGGTCGACCATGCCGCGGTCACCGGCGAGCCACGCGCCGACCTGATCGGCCAGATGTCCGGATTCCGGTCCATGATCCACGAACACGGCACCGACCGGGCACTCGGCGCTATGGCCCAGCTCGGCGCAGCCACACCGGAGCTGGCCGACCTGCGCGACCGGGTCGCGGCCGAAGGAGAGCGAGTGATGCGCGAGGTGCTCGCCGGTATCACCGCCGACGACGAGCTGGAGGCCGTCGCGTTGATGCTCAACGGCGCCGTGCTCTACGCCGCCATGCTGCACCGACAGCCACCGGACGACGACACGATCGCCACGATCGTCGACATCGTCCTACGCGGACTGAGCCCGAACTGACCTACGCCGCGGCCGGCACGTCGGTACCGGCGACCATCCCCCTGTGCATGACACGGTCACCCATGACGTCGTCGTGGTCGGCACGGTGCAACACACAGGCGTTGTCCCAGATCACGACGTCGCCCGGCGACCAGGCGTGTCGGAACACGTTGCCCTCCGCCGTCGAGTGCGCGAACAGCTCCGCGACCGTCTCCGCGGACTCCTCCGGTGTCATCCCGCTCACCGCCACGCAGCGGGTCGGCGTGGACAGGTAGAGCGCAGCGCGCCCGGAGACCGGGTGCCGGCGGAACACCGGATGCTCGGCAGCGGTCTCGGCGCTGTCGCCGGGATCGACACCGGTCACCACATGGGTGATGGTCCGCCCATCCAAGCGCTCGCGAAGCTCGGGCGGCAGCGTGTCGTAGGCCCGGTACTGGTTCGTGAACAGCGTCTCCCCGCCGCGCGCCGGGATCTCCACCGCTCGCAGCGACGTGTAGGCCGGTGGCCGGCGCACATAGCTGGTGTCCACGTGGAAGGTGCTGCGCGGGGGCACCGTGCGGCCGACGTTGCTCACGACGTTGAGATCCGGGAAGTCCTCGACGGGCGTCTCCCCAACCGTGAACGTGAGGTCGCCGAACCCGCGCAGGAACTCGACGAACGCACCATCGTCGATGGGCTGCTCCGGCAGCACGAGCACACCGTGCTCCCCGAGGAGGCCCCGGATGCGCTCGATCATCTCGGGTGCGGGATTGCGCAGCGACACCCCGGTCACTGTCGCCCCGACCGGTTCGTGGACCACTGTCTGCATGCTTCGAAGGCTAGGGGCCGTCGTATCGAATCGCGCGCCGTCTCGAGGAGCTCGTCGATCGCCGCACACGGCGTCGGCCCCGGCGGACATGAGCGTGCCGATGAACGTGGTCAACATCTGTCGGAGCAGGTCAGGACTCTCGCCTGGGACAGCTGCTCGTGCAGGAACTGGGTGGCTGTCGATGCTGAAGGGCCGCGGTCATCGCGTGTCGTCCTTCGAGAAGCACTGTGAGAGGTCTTCAAGAAGACACGCGATGGCCGACCTACACCTCGACGCCACGCCCGTCACCGGGCTGGTCGCCCACCACCTTGGCGGACGCCACTATGCCCTAGCCGCAGCATCGCAACTGGCCCCTCAAGTGAGCGAGCCGGCCGTGTCCGGCCCCGCGTCGCCGGAAGCGGATAGGGCAACTGGGAGCGACGTATCATGACTCCATCTCCTCAGAAGATCAAGTCTCCGGACACGCCGGGCGGTTCATGGGGCAACTCGGCAACACGTAGTCGCAGCATCCACCGCCCCATAGGTGACGGGTACAGCAGCTGTCGCGTACTGCACGTGCGCCAGTCGAAGCTGCGCCGTGCGTCTGGCTGCGGCTTGCCGTTCTCGCGCTCGGCACGAGTGGTCGACGCTCAAGGGCAGAGGTCCGTCACAAGCTTGAGAGCTGCAGCGCGGGAATGTGCTTGCATCGACGCTTCCCGCGGGCGGGCCGTATCTTGATCGGCGTGTCAGTATCCGAGCCCGAGTACCTCGCGGACGCCTTCGCCGCCGTCGCCCGCGAGATGCAGGCCGCCACTTGCCCCGAGGAGACACGACTGGTGGTGACCCGCCGCGCGGTCGAGATGGTGCCGGGTTGTACCTACGCCGGGATAACCCTGGTGCAGCGGCGTGGATCGCTCACCAGCGTCGCACCCACCAGCGAGGTCGCCGACCGAATCCACGCCATCCAGAACGAGCTCGGCGAAGGCCCGTGCCTGAGCTCGATCCACGACCACATCGTCTACACCGTCGACGACCTGCGCCAGGACGAGCGCTGGCCCCGGTTCGCCCGCCGCGTCGCCGCGGAGCTCCCCGTCGCGAGCATGCTCGCCTTCCGGTTGTTCACCTCCGAGGAGACCACCGGTGCCCTGGACCTGTACTCGGACACCCCGGCCGCGTTCGACGCGCACTCGCGCGCGATCGGAACCGTGCTGGCCGCGCACGCCGCCATCGCCATGGTCGCCGCACGCGAGCGCGAGAACGCCGACAACCTCGAGGCCGCGCTGCACAACAGCCGACAGATCGGCATCGCCATCGGCATCCTGATGCGTAGTGAGAGCCTCACCCAAGATCAGGCGTTCGATTTCCTGGTCAACGTCTCGCAGCGGCTCAACCGCAAGCTGCGCACCGTCGCCGGTGTCATCGTGGAGGCGGGAGGAGTGTCGGGCGACCTGACCGCCAGTTCGTGAACCACCCTCGGGCGTCGCTCAGAGCGGGATGGGCCCGTGACGGTAGCACCGAATTTTTTACAGGAAGACACGGGCGTGCTGGCCGCTCCTGTGGGCCGCAGAGCTACCACGGCGCTTCGAACCTCGAACCCCGAATTCCGAAGACATGCGGGCCCATTTGGCTGCGGACGCACGGGTTATGGCGCTGACCCCGTTGACCGTTCAGGTGCCGCTGATAGGGTCACGCTCGAGTCCAACGGCCCAACGCCTCGGTGAGGGCGATCACGGTGTTATCTCCGGTCCGTTCGAACTCCACTTTGGCCAAAGGGGTCGCGAGCTTGGCGGCGCCGCGGAAGTCGATGTGGGCCCGGTAGGTCACGGCCGCGGCGCCGGGCTCAGTACCCGGCCTCACATCGATGTCATCGGTCGCGGTGGCACTTTTGTTCTCGCCACGAAACACGACACGCTCGTCATCGAGTTGAACGAGTTCGTAGGTCAGCTCGGTCTTGTTCCCCATGAACTTGGAGACGTTCTTCCAGCGAGATCCCACCTGAATCGGGCCACTGTCAACTCGCGCGCATGACACCGTGCCGGGGTCCCACTCCTCTGCCCGACTGAAATCCTGCAGGTACTCGAGGACGACGCCTGGAGGTTGCCGTACTTGGAAAGTACGATTCACTTCAACCATTACATTCCAACCGTTCTGATTGATGAGGTCCGGTATCCCGGCTCGGGCCAGAACAGCCTCTGTGCGGCTCTCCTAAGGTACTCCCCACGAGGTGGTTGCCATGACCCTAGGGTCCGCGACTTGCAACGCAACGGCTTCCCTGCGTAGCGCCGGCGAAACATCGTCGGCTCTCGGAGCCAAGACGTCCATTGCCATGCCTGTAGCTCACAGACGCGTCAGTCGTTCATCACAAGTCGCTTGTCGGTGTGAGCCGCCGGCGACCGTGATTGTTGATCGAGCGGACCGGCTGGCTGGGTGTAGCCGGCGCGAGCGGCCAGGACGCCCGTCGGGTGCGAATCCGGATCGGGCCGTCCACGTGCCCATTCGCGAGCTCGCACGCAGAGACGCAGAACTGGGTCCACATATGCAGCTGGATCTCCTTGCCGATCTTGAGCTGATCGAACACCAGGGCGGCCGCGCGGTCACCGGGGCGGGACCACGCCTCGATGCCGAACTCCAGCCCGTGGTCGCCGTCGTGCGCGGCGAACTCGATCTGCCCGGCCTCGAGGTGGTGGGCCAGCGTGGCGAACCGGAACGAGCGCGCGTCCCGGTTTACGACCCGGACCGGGCCGTTCCAGGGTGCGGGCATCTGCACGATGTACTCGTCGCCGAGCGAGAGCCCACCGAGCCGGCCCCTGGTCTTGCGGAAGGAGGTCACCTCGGACGGCGCGGCCCGGTCCAGGTCAGCGGTGATCCGGTCGATCAGCCCGGTGGCATCAGTATCGGCGTCGCGCACCGACACCCGGAAGGTGCGGTGCAGCAGTGGCCCTGCGCCGTCCTCGATCGTCTTGAGGTGGGCGTCGACGAAACGGTCGGGTAGCGCGGGTGGCAGGTCGTCGGCGTCGCCGGCTTGTTCGGTGCGCTCGACGCGGCTTGACCACAGGGCGTAGCGCGCCGTGCTCAGCGCCAGTCCCACCGGGTAGCGCAGCACTGCCGCGGCCCTGCGGGCCGCGCCGGGCTGCGGGGTCGGCTCCGCCCGCCGGGCCGTGTGGATGCGCTGCGCCGCAGCGTGATGTTCGACGGCCCGAGCCAGTGCTTGCGGTTCTGCGACCGTGACCGTGACGCCGGGATGGCGTAGCGCCCCTGTCGGTTCGAGACCGGGCACCGGTGTATGGAAACGGATGCACACGCCGTGTGCGGTGCTGCTACCGAACGTCGCGCCCCGGTCGGCCAGCGACAGGTGGGGGCCGAGAACTTTCGGGGCGCTGAACGGGCCGAGGACCTGCGCTCCGGCCAGGTTGCGCACCGGCGTCGAAAGCCCCCAGTGTCCGAACCGCACCTGCAGCTGGTCGTTGTCGAGGTCGACGTAGGCATCCGACTCGTCACACACGCCGAACGGCAACAGCAGCAGGCGATAGCGGGGAGCCACGTCGAAGGGGTACCGGCGCGCGCCGCGATGTGGCTCGTCGGGGTCAGGCATTGTTTGGAGTACCCCGCGAAGACCGTCGGTATCCAGTCAGCGACCTCCCTGCCCCGCCTCGGACGCGAACGGCCCCGCCCCACCCATGGGCCAGGGACCGGCCCGGCTCGGCTCGGCTCGGTGCGATCCACGCACAGCGCTCCGGCGTAGGCCAGGCGACAGAACCTCCAAGAGGCGATTTGCGTCCGGCCGGGTTGGACGCTCATGATCCGGCTTGCGTGTCGGGTTGTGAACGAGCTCGGCTCCCTTGCCGCGGCCATGCGGGCGACCACGCCCGTCTGCTGGAGCTGGAGTAATCATGCCTTTTTCCTCTTCCCTCCTACGTGCCTCGCCTGCCGGGGCTCGAACGCGTTCGACCGGACCGGCGGTGCGGCGGTGACGGGCTCCGACGCCAGGTCGACGAGGTCGCTGGGGCTGCTCGCCGATCCCGGCCTGCCGACCAAACTCGCCCATCACCTGGCCGGCGAGCTGCCCGAGATACTGGCCGACCGTCTCGGTGGGCAATGGACCGTCCAGGTCGGCGACACCAAGATCAGTCTCGACGCACAGGGCGCCCTACCGATGGTGCAGATCGGGGCGCACGCCCGCGATCAGGGCGGTTGGGACGCGACGGTGCTGCTCTCTGACCTGCCGCGCCGGGCCGGTTCGCAGCCGGTGGTGGCCGACGCCAGCACGAGGGAACGGGTGGGCCTGGTGTCGCTGCCCGCACTCGGCGCGCTGGCCCAGTACCGGCGTACCCGCGACACGGTCATCCGGCTGGTGACCCACCATCTGCTTCCAGACTCCGAACCCCGGCAATCCACCGATGATGGGGGCGCCGCAGGCCCGCTGACCCAGATCGATCCCGAGCACACCCAGGGCAGCGCCGAGGGCGATGTCACGAATGACGCCGCTCAGGAAGCGGACACCGACGAGGCCGGAGCGGCCGGCACCGAAGACGCGGTAGACGTGCGGCTGGGGCTGGCCGGGATGCGTGGTCGGGCCCGTCTGCTGGCCGGGATGGTCCGAGCGAACCGACCGTGGCGGCTCGTGTCGAGCCTGTCTCCGGCACTGGCGGCCGCGGCTGCCGGCGCGGCTTTCGGGATCTTCTACTCCAACATCTGGACCCTGGCCGCAGCACTCGGCATCGGCCGGCATGTCGCCGTCGCGCTGCTCGCGGTCGTGGCGATGATCGTGTGGCTGATCGCGAACAACCAGCTGTGGGAGCGTCGCTCGTCTCGTTCGCTGCGCGAGGAGGCGATCTTGTCCAACACCTCGACGGTGCTGACCGTCGGCGCCGGCGTGGTGATCATGTATGCGGTGTTGTTCGTGATCGCGCTGATCGCGTCGGCGATCGTCATTCCAGCGGACTACCTGGCCAGTCAGCTCAGCCGGGCGCCTGGTTTCGACGACTATGTCGTGATCGCGTGGCTGTCGTGCTCGATGGGCACCGTGGCCGGCGCTCTCGGGTCGGGTTTCGCCGACGAGGACGCCGTGCGCCAGGCCGCCTACAGCCGCCGCGAGCAGGAACGGCGCGCTCGCCTCGACCAACACGACGATGATCAGCGGGAGCGCGAGTAGCCCGAGTTCGTGGCCCCCCCGACACCCGAGGACGCTCCCTGCCGCGCCTGGTGACAGCAGCGGGTGGGTCGCAGATGATCGGATGCCCCGGTTTCGCCGCTCAGTAGGCGGGTACGAGTGTCATAGGGACGGGGAGCGGGCCCGGGCCCACTTCATTCCTTAGGTCCTTGTGGTTGAGTCCAACAGCCTCAGGGGCCGTCCCCCACTGACTCTCCGGTGCTCTTCCTGCCGAACCTCGAGCTCTTCGGCTGCATAAGCTCGCGAGGCGCGTTGCTCGCAAGCGTACCGACCGTTCACGTAGTTCTTGCTGGCTACAGGGATCTTGCGCTGTCACCGTTCGGAGCCCTGATGGCACGACCGCTCATCTTGCAGTCGACCGCTCCCGCACCGCCGCGCGCGGGGTTGGTCCTCGGGTCCGCGCGCGGCTGGCTGTCGTCGGCCACGCCGGGGGTCGGGGTAGATTGTTAACCAGCGATCAAGCCGAATGCATAGCCCCCTGTTCGCAGTCGGGCGTTCATGAGAGGCAGAGCGAGAGACAGTGGTGGACATGTCCAGCGAAGCTGATTGGCGCCGGGACCGGGACGACTGGATCGCCGCTGACGCCGGACCTGAGCAGGCAGCCGCGACCGACGAGTCCGTCTTCTCCGCGGCTCGGCTCCCGGCCGACACCGGTCCGCTGGCCGAGCAGTTCGCCGAGCTTGCTCAGACACTGTTGGTCGCCGACACCGTGTCCGACGTTCTACACCAAGTGGTCCACGCCACCCGCGAGATCACCCCAGGCTGTGACCTGGCCAGCGTTACCCTCCGTCGGCCTGAGGGCGGCTTCACGACTCCGGTCTACACCGACGCACTGGCCGAGCAGATCGACCAGGTCCAGTATGACGCCGACGAGGGCCCGTGCGTGGACGCCACCCGAGCCGAGGGACTCGGTATCGCCTGGTGCGCCGACCTCCACGGCGACACCGAGCACTGGCCGAGGTTCAGCCCCGGCGCCGCGCAGTTGGGCATGGGCGCCCTGCTCGGTGTGGGCATGTTCCCCCGGGGCGACCCGCCACGGTTGGGCGCCCTCAACATCTACTCCACCCGCCGGCACGGCCTCGACAGCACTGATCGCGACATCGCACTGATCCTGGCCTCACACGCCTCAGTGGCCTTGTCTCGCGCCATGGATGTCAGCGCCGCTCAACTCGAAGCCACCCAGCTGACGGAGGCGCTGCACAGCCGCGACGTCATCGGTCAGGCCAAGGGGATCCTGATGGAGCGACGCGGCATCGACGCAGGCGAAGCATTCGACGTTCTGCGTCGCGCCTCCCAGGACCTCAACGTCAAGGTCTCCGAGATAGCCCACACCCTTACCTCTCGTCGCGCTGAACTGTGACGAGTTCGTCGACGACGACCGTAGGTTCCTGCTGGCGCTGGGGGAAATCTGCCACGTGCGGGTTATTTGACCAGCCCTGTGGCGGCCCCGGTCATGGCCGGGACGCCGGCCGATTCGTTCTCATTCCACGTCGCTGAGCCTGCGGCTTTCGAGTGCTGCGAGTGCGGCTTGTGCCGTGGGGAAGTTCGGGAAGCCGCGGAGCCGTTCACGCAGAGACAACGAGGTCGACAGCGGACCGAGGCATCCGGCCAGCACGACGTCGATGCCGCGGCGGTCACAGGCGTAGCGGATGTGGCTGAGGGCTTCGGGTCCTCCCCGGTGGACGGCCTCGACCCCTTCCATGTCGATGATCACGGCTTGTAGCCGCCGGTGACCGGAGCTAGCCAGCATGAGTTGCGAATCGATCATGCGAAGCAGGCGAGCGGAGCCGTCGCCGCCCAGCACGCCGGACACTCGGATCAGCCGAATACCGGGCGCCGGCGTCTCGTTCATCAGTTGGACGGATCGAGCGGACGGGGAAGCGGCCACGTCACGTCGCGAGGTATTCGGTGAGGTGCTCATCGTTAAGAAACCCCCGTGTCGAGTGGGCGCCGCTGTACGAACGCGGTCTTCCCGGCTTGGCCAAAGGCGAGCTGGTCCTCAACTCGACAGGTGCTGTGAGCGTACCCCGTCCATACGGTCGATGCCCGCTTTGATGCGGGACTCGAATTAGCGTCTTCAGAGCGCGGCAGTGCTCGACGGAAAGGTCTGACGCTCGCGGGCAAGTAGCTGCGAAGAGCGCATGACCGCGCTATCAGGGGGCACGCGGCTACTGTTCTTGGACCTGGTCATCGGGCTGCGGTGTCTCGCGGTCCGGGCGCGTACGGGTTCGATGGCTGGTGTCGCAGAACGGGTAGCGGTTCGACCAGCCCACGTGACTCGTGCAGCGCAGCGCGGGCACGCATCACCGGCCCCAACGGGACCCGCACCCGCTCCAGCACCTCGGCCACCACACCGGAGGCGGCGAGCCGCTCGACGGTGACATCGGCCCGGCACGCCCCGGAGTGCACCAACAGCAGCGCACCACCCGGCAGAAGATGATCGGCGGCGGCATCACAGATCCGGTCCAGCAGAGCCCGCCCGTCCGGGCCGGCGTCCCAGCACCGCGCCATCCGGTGGCGCGGGAGCACGCTCGTCTGCGCCGGCACATACGGCGGGTTCGCCGTGACCAGACCGAACCGCCGCCCCTGCACCGGGGCGAACAGATCACCCCGGTGCACCGATACCCGGCACCGGTGCAACCGGGCGTTGAGACGTGCCACGGCCACCGAACGCCGCGACAGGTCGACGGCGGTCACCGACCGGGCACCGCAGCGGGCAGCGGCGAGCGCCACCGCCCCGGTGCCCGCGCCGAGATCGAGCACGTCGTGCCCGTGGGGGTTCGGCGCCCGTGGCGCCGGGTCATTGCCGGGTGTATCCACGGTGGGTGAATGCCGCGGTGTCGTAGTAGGTGCGCAGGCGGGCGATCTTGTTCCCGTCGAGGTCGAGCACGGTGACGCCTCGGTAGGAGATCGGGCCTTCGTCGGCCAGCGTCGCGTCGCTGCTCCATTCCAGAGCGATCTGGTCGGTGCCTTCGATGGCGTTGGAGAACGTCGTGGACAGCTCGCTGAACTGCTCGCGGTACTCGCGCCAGAACGCCGCCGGGTCGCCGCGTTCACCGCGGCCGTCGAGGCGCATCAGCGTCGCGTCGTCGGTGAACAGCGCCACGAGGCCGTCGGGGTCGGAGTCCTGCTCGAACGACCGCAGCGCGGCGACGAAGGCGCGTGCTCGCGGGTCTTCGATGTGGTTGTCCTGCATGTGAAGTGGTCTCCATTCGAAGTCGCGGAGCTGACCAGCGTCGTGCCGATCAGGTGGGCTCCCCGGCGGGTGTGCCGAGGACACCTCGCCCGGTCCCCGGGACGCATCGGTTACGGGCGAGGTGACCTCAGCCGGTCATGCGCTTGTGGCCTGCTCACGTTGAGGGCCTTCGGCGAACTGGGTGACCAGGGCGGAGCAGAACGCGGGCAGGTCCTCGGGGCGGCGGCTGGTGATCAGGCCGTGGTCGATGACAACCTCCTCGTCGACCCACACGGCGCCGGCGTTGCGCAGGTCGGTGGCCAGGCTGGGGTAGGAGGTGACCCGGCGGCCGTCGAGCACGTCGGCCTCGATGAGCAGCCACGGCGCGTGGCAGATCGCGGCCACCGGCTTGCCCAGCGCCATGAACTCCCCCACCAGGCGCACCGCGTTCGGGACGGTGCGCAGGAAGTCGGGGTTCGCGACGCCGCCGGGGAGCACCAGGGCGTCGTAGTCCTCGGGCTGGACCTCGCCGATGACCTTGTCGACGGTGAAGGTGTCGGCCCGGTCGAGATGGTGAAAGGCCTGAACGGAGCCGTGGTGCTCGGAGACCAGGACCGGGGTGGCGCCGGCGGCGGTCACTGCGGCCCAGGGCTCGGTGAGTTCGACCTGCTCGGTTCCCTCGGCCGCGGTCAGGAACACGATCGTGCGCCCGGCCAGCTCAGCGGTGGATGTCATCTGCGTGGTTCCTCGCTGTCGTGGGTTGCGTGGCGGTGTCCTCGGCGGGTCGGGTCCCGGTGCGGCGGAAACGTGCCCCGTCGACTACGGGTCGAGCGATCAGTGGGATCCGAGGCTGTCGGTGAGGCGCTGGGTGAATGCCCCGACCTGCACGGCGGGGCGCTGCTGCTCACCCTGCTGGGCGCCGATGACGGTGAGTGCCCCGGTCAGGGCGGGAACCACCCACTGCACCACCCGCAGTCGCTTCTGCGCCGCCGCGGCAGCGGCCGGGGTCTCTGCTGCGGGTGTGACCCCGCCGCGCGCCGGGGTCCCCTCGCCGGCGGCGGCCTGGCGGCCCAGGACTCCGGCGTAGGCGGTCGCGGCCAGTGCCGCCCCGGTCAAGACGGTCTTGACCGCGCTGGCGGAGGCCACGCCCGGCTGGTGACGAACGCGGTCCTGGTTGGCGCGCAGCATGCCGACCGCGCCGACGAGGTGCAGGCCGATCGCTACCGCGTTGACCGGCGTCCACCGGTCCCACCCGGCCGTGGCGACGCGGATGCGTTCGCGCGGCTCGCGCACGTCGTCGGCGGCGCCGTTGACGCCGACCGCGCCCATCAGCGACCCGCCGAACCAGGCGGCCATGCCGACGTCGTGCAGGCTGCGGACGAGGGTGTTGGTTCGTGTCATCGTGGAAGTTCCTTTCGGTTTTGGTGCGTGTTAGAGGTTGTTGAGGGCGCGGGTCAGCTGGTCCTCGGTGCCGTCGCCGAGGCGTTTGAGTTCTGAGCCCATGAGCGGGGCAGCCAGCTTGGCCAGGGCGGAGAACTCGATGTCGGCGTGATAGGAGATCGAGGTGTCGCTTCCTCGCGGTGACAGGGTGATGTCGTCGGTCGTGGTCGCGGTCTTGTTCTGTCCGACGAAGGTCAGCCGGTTCGGTTCGAGACGGATCAGGGTGTAGGTCAGGCGGGTCTCACGGCCCCAGAACTCCGACACGTTGTCCCAGGTCGAGCCCTCGCCGATCGGGCCGCTGTCGTTGCGGCGGCACGACTTGGTACCCGGGTCCCAGTATTCGGCCCGGGAGAAGTCCTTGAGGTAGTCCACGACCACGTCGACGGGCTTGTTGACGACGAAGGTTCTCTCCACACTCACCATGGCGGATCCTCGTTCCTGTTCGTCATTCGCTTGAGCGGGTCTCTCGCGCTGGTCACTGGTGGGTTGCCCCACCAGGGCCCTGTTCCGGCTCCGTGGATGAGGTGTCGCCGTCCGTCGCGCGGCGTTCGGCGCCGGTCTCGTCGGCGTAGCCCAGGTCGTCGCCGGCGATCTGGCCGACGAACTCCCCGGTGTTGCCGGTCCCGGTGACCGAGCCGCGATCGCTGTCGAGATAGGCGTGCTCGCCGCCGGTGGCGCGACTCGAAGCCAGGTTAGGGTCGATCGGCACGTCGGACTCGGGTCTGTCGACGTGCGGGTCGGACCCCGACCGGCTCCACCACTCGCGCAGGCGCGACACGGCGCTCACGGCGTTGAGCCCTGATGAGTACCGGTACGGCGCCTGCGAGTACCGGCCGTTACTTGTTGCCTGGGGGTGCGCGGGCCGATCAGCACGGCACCGGGCCCAGGGCACTGATGGGGTAGGTCTCGTCAGCCACGACCTCATAGGTCATGCGTTGGTCAGAGTGCATCTTATTCATCCGTCTCGTGGCGCGGCCCTTATCGGGCCGGCCGGGTCGATGGTGGTGGGTACCCGAGGCGGGTGCGCGCCCGAGTCAGCGCTGGGGACGCCGCAGGTGGCGGCGCCAGCCCTGCAGCCGATCCTCGCCGCGCCGCGATTGCGCGGCGTCGGTAAGGCCTTTGGCCTGTGTCGGTGTCGCGGCGCCGCGGGCGGCGGCGCGTTCGGCTTCGGCCATGTCTCGTACGTCAGCGACGTCGGCGGCGTCCGTATACGTGGTCGGGAGGCGGTTGACGGGGCTGCCCTGCCCGTCGACGGGTTGCTCTTCCAACAGGTTCCCGTCCCGGCCCTCATTCGGGTGGCGTTCGCGGCGGTAGGGGTTGTCCGGGGGCAGCCGGCCGGTGAACCGGCCCCAGGCGCCGGCGATCAGGAGTAGCGCTCCGGCGACGAGGCTGAAGATGACGTTGTTCATGGTGAAGGCCAGGATGTTGAGCGGCGTGGTCAGCACCAGCACGTTCGCCACTCCGGAGAGCATGAAGGCTGCGCCGATCACGACCAGGGCGGTCGAGGCCGTCCGCGGGCCGCGTAGCGCCGCTGCGATCAGCAGCGCGCCCACGATCACCGAGATCATCGAGAGCAGTCCGTTCGTGGACAGGCCCGCGATGGGTTCACCCTGGGTGGAGAACCAGTCCAGCCGCTGCAGGAACCCCAGCACACCGAAGGCGCACAACACCAATCCGAATCCGGCGGCTCCGACCCGGTGTGACCGGTGCAGACGGGTCGGCGGGGCGGCGGCGGCGTCGATGCGGGACGTCGGCTCCTGCGGGCTTCCGCCGACGTGGTCCGGTCGCGAGCTCGGGCCGCGCCGCGCTGAGTGGCGGCGTGATCGGTGGTCGGTGCTCATGGGTTCCCTCGCCCCCGGGTCGGTTCGGACGAATCGAGCGCGGTACTCACGTGGCCGCGGGCTGGTCCTCGACGAGGCGCTTGATGGTGGCCAGGGTCGTGTCGAGGGCCTCGCGGATGTCCGCGTCGCCGTCGGCGACCCGGTTGGTGTGCAGCGTTACCTGCACCTCGCTGCCGTCTGCGGTGGCGGTGACCTCGAGGGAGCCGTGGTAGTCGTTGGGCCCCTCGGAACCCCATTCGATGCGCTGCGCATCCTCGTTGACGCGGAACCAGGCGCTGCCCTCGACCTCGGTGCCATCGGGCATCTGCGCCGTCGTGTGGACCTCGTCCCCGTCACCGGGGGTCGCCGAGGTCATCCGCGAGAAGTAGTGCGGCAGGTTCTGCACCGTCGAGAGATAGTCGAACAGCGCGCCCTCGGCGGCGTTCACGGTGGTCTGTGCTCGGAAGTCAGCCATGGTGGGTGTCCGTTCCTCGGTTCGCGTGTGGTGGTGGGCGGGTTCAGCTCGGGTGATCAGGTCGGGATGCGGCGGGCGGCGGTCAAGCCGTGTCAGTGCGCGAGTGTCGGTGTGGCCGGTTCAGCAGGGCGTGGCGTTCCCCGGAGGTAAGCCCGCCCCATACCCCGTAGGGCTCCTGCACCGTCAGGGCGTGCCGGCGGCAGTCTTCGATCACCGGGCACGCGGCGCAGACCGTCTTGGCTTCCGCGTCACGGGCGACCGCGGCGGGGCCACGTTCATCCGGCGGGTGGAAGAACACGGTGCTGTCCACGTCGCGGCACGCTGCACGTAGCTGCCAGTCCCAGATCCGCGTGACCGGGGTCGGGAGTCGGCGCACATCAGCCATGGCCACCACCTCTCGGAACGCTGTGACGACGGTGCCGGTGCAGCATCAGCGCCACGACGGCCGCGGCGCCGCCGCCACCGGCCAACGCCATCGGAGTTGGGCGGCCCAGGGGCTCGCCACGTCGACGACATCGCCGCTGCCCGGGTGAGCACAGCCCACCCGGCGGGATCGATGTGCAGGTGGGGATTGCCCGTAGTCAGCGCGGCGATACGGCTGTAGCGGTCGGCGTCGAGCACGGCGAGACGCCCTCGCGGTCCGTGAAACTCGGCGCGGACCCCGGAGGTCGCAGCCAGTTCGGTCAGGACGACGTTGGCTCGGCGTCCCGCCGCGGCGACAAGCACCTCCGGCCGTAGGGCCCTGAGCCGTACCTCTCGCCCGGATCCGCTCAGATGCGCCGTGGTCTGTGCCCCAGGGCCGGCGTTGACGTCGATGACCAGGTCGGCCTCGACCTCGACGCCTCCGACGCTGTGCCCGTCGAGGCCGTTCGAGCCGTCACCACGAGCGTCCGCCCTCATTGCGCGCCGTTGCCCGACGGCGTCGAGACCGACCCGCGGTTGTCCTGGTCGCTGGTACGGATGCGCACCGTGCCGTGCAGCTTCCAGGTGGCGCGCGGCGAGTCCGCGCCGGTGTTCTTGGGCACTTCGATCGAGAGCTGGTCGAAGGCGTACTCGACCACCGCGCCCTTGCCGGTGAGGTAGCTCCAGAGCTCGTGGCCGAACTCGCGGATGTCGGTGGTCCCGGTGGAACTGGTTGTGCTGGTCATCGAGATCTCCCTGGTCGGTGACCGGGAACGACATGACTTCCACCCAGGTACTGGACAACAACTATGTCCGGCGTCGGTCGTGAGTCGACCACGCCGATGGTGGTAGCCAATGCCTCGTCTCCGGTGCGTCCTGTGTGCACTGCGAGCGCGTGTTGGATCCGCCGAGGGCTACAGCGGTGGCCAGGTTCACCAATAATCCGTCAGCACCCGGCCTAATCGTCGGAGCCTCAGCCAGGTGGCCGGGGTCCGATGCGATCTACCTCAGACCGTCGCACAACCGTTGCAACTCGGCAACGCGACGGTCCGCATCGACCACCTCGGTCCGCGGTTGAGCGCGTCCTGTGCCGTATCGGCGACACTGCAGAGATGACCGCGCCCACGGGACCGCGTGACGCACCGGGGCCGGTGTGGACCGCCGCCCCGGTGGCACGCCCAATCGGCGTGGCCCAGGGACGTGCGTAGCTGGAGTAAGCGCTACGAGATCGGCCCCGCAGCACCTGTCCCCGGTCGGCGTCGCCGCTACACCGCCACCGACGTCGCCGAACTCGACGCCATCCTTCATCTCGTCGGACACGGCATTGCGCTGCCCATCGCTGGGGCACTGTGCGGGCTCAACACCGCATCGCCCCCGTCTCGGATCCGGAGGCGACCGACACGGTGGGAGCGCAGCGATCCGGAACTCCGGCGCCGCCTACCGCGCCCGGCCGGGGACCCCGCCTCGCGGCACGGCGCGCTGACTCGGACGGCAACAGCGGCCGCCACCGAGCTGACGGCGGCCGCGACCCGCCTGGACTCCGTTACCGCACTGGAGATCGTCACCACCGGCATCGCCGAGCAAGGGGTCCGCGCGACATGGGAGCAGTTGTGCCGGCCGGCGATGGACGCTCTCGATGAGGCGATCGCCGACGATCTGGGCTGTGTCGATTCGCAGCTGCTGCTGAGCTGGGTACTGGCACGGGAGACGAGGGCTGGTCCGCGCTGCACGGCGGGGTGGCGCCGTCCAGTGACCAACGTGCTCACCGCGGGTACTGGCCGGTGCCTGGGCGTCGCGACCGCCGGCCCGCTGCGGACCGCTCTGGCCGCTCTGCCCTGTCGTGCGCCTCGCTGGCGGCTAAGCCCACGAGTTCAGGCACCGTGAGGGCGGGGATTGCCAACAGAGGGCCGTGCGTTCATCCTTGTCGTCCACCAGAGCCGATGGCGTGCGCGCTGAGGAGACCGATGGCCGACATCGATCAGCGACGGAGTTCGGGCTCGCCCATCGGAGGTGATCAGCGCACCCTGGTCGTAGGCTTGCTCACCGACCCCGACACGCCCGCGGAAATCGCCGCGAAACTAATTGACGATCTCCCCGACGTGTTGGCTGCCCGAGTAGACAGCGGGATCGTCTGGGACCTCCGCACAATGACCCACCCGGTGACCGCCTCAGTGCAGGACCCCGAGGAAATGCTCGGCGCGGTAGCCGACTACACGGCCCATACCGAGTGGGACATCGGCGTTTATCTCACCGACCTCCCGATGCAGCACAGTGACCGCCCAATCCTGGTCGACCTCGACCTCGACCGCCGCGTCGCAGGCCTCTCGCTACCTGGATTCGGCCCATTCCTCCAGCATCAGAAGGTGCGCAACGCGGTCGTCCGCCTGGTCGCTGACCTGGCCGAGATTGCCGACGCCGGTCTCGACCGGGGGGCACACCATCCGGGCCGTACTGGGCGCGCGGCGGCGAGACATCTGCAGCCGGTCCACGTCGTCCATACCGAGCAGGGCCGGCACACGCGGCGCTATGTGACGACTCGATGGCGCGGTCGGGCTCGCTTGCTCGCCGGTATGGTGCGCACCAACCAGCCCTGGCGCCTCGTCATCGGCATGCGCACCGCGCTGGCCGCCGTCTTGGGCACCAGCGCCTACCTGACCATCACCTCGACGATCTGGCTGCTGTCCACCCAGCTCGGAGTGGGCAAGCTCGTGCTCGTCACCGTGGTATCGGTCGCGTTGATGGTCGCCTGGATCGTCGGTGCCCACCATCTGTGGGAACGCGCCCGCGACGCGAGCGAGCGCGAGGAGACGTTCTTGTACAACGCCTCCACCGTGTTGACGTTGAGCATCGGTATCCTGGTGATGTCTGCTGCGGTCTACGTGCTCGCTCTGCTCGGGTCGCTCTTCCTCCTCGAACCCCCGTTGCTCAGCTCGAGTCTGGGCCGCCCACCCGAGCTCGCCGATCACTTGATGCTCGCCTGGCTGGCCACCGGCCTGGCCACCGTCGCCGGCGCGTTGGGTTCCGGGCTCGACAGCGAGGACGCGGTGCGCCGGGCGGCCTACGGCTACCGCGAGCGTCAGCGCCGCGACGAGCTGGGTCAGGACAACGAGACCACCGAGAACTCCTCTTCCTGATGACCGCGCGCTGCACCGACAAGGTCGATCGCACGACGATGCCGCGACTGCCCTGATTCTCTGGTGCTTGCTACAGGTTGTTGGGACGCGGGTCAGCTGAATGTCGGTCTCCGAGTCATCTGAGGCACGGCCGAACGGACGATCGTCGTGGCCTGGCCGCGGGGTGTAGCGGTGGGATTTCCGGCGGTTCCGCACGGGGCGCTTCGGTCGTACCGTGTCTGCGACGCGCACCCGTAGGCCGGTGCAGGTCCCCGGCTCGCCCCAGCCCCTGGCGAGCGCCTTGCCGCCCGCGATCTCGGGCGTGGGAGGTGCCTGATGAGCCGAGGCATGCGCGAAGAACCGCTGGGCCGGCAGTTGGTGTGCACCAGCGATCTCGACGACCTGGTCGCGCGGGTCACCGCGATCATGTCGCCCCACACGGTGGCCCCGGCCCGCCCGGGCGGATTCACCGCACAGGTCTTCGGGGTCCACATCCCGGGCCTGTCGTTGCTGGAGATGGACTACGGGATGCCGCTGCGGCTGACCGCCGAGCCCTTCCCCGACTACGTGGCGGTGGCTCTGCCACTGACCGGATCGATGACCGCGACACACCACGGCCGCCGATTCGACGCGCGCGCCGGCCGGTCCGCGCTGGTGGGCAGTCCGTGGTCGGAGCTGGTGATGGACTGGGACGAGGCGCTGCGGATGCTGGTGCTGCGGATCGATCTCGCCGCGCTGCGGTCGCTGGCCGCCCGGTTGGTCACCGACCGGTCCGAGGAGCCCGACCTGCTTTTCGACCCGGCCATGGACGTCCCGGAGATCACCACCGCGGCACTGGGGCAGGCCCGGCTGATGCAGCACCTGCTCGCCGACGCCGGGCCGAAGGCGGTGAACCCGCTGGTCACGGCGCAGTTACGTGAGCAGGTGATGTGCACCCTGCTGCTGGGACAGCCCAACAACTGGAGCCCGGCGCTGCGCCACCGCCCCGAGCACGCGCGCCACTCGACGGTCGCCGATGCCGCGAACCTGATGCGGACCCACCCCGAGGACGCGCTGACCATCGAAGGTGTCGCCCGCACGGTCGGCCTGTCGGTGCGGGCGCTGCACGCGGGCTTCTGTCGCGAGCTCGACCGGTCCCCGAAGCAGTACCTCCAGCAGGTCCGCCTCGAGCGCGCCCACGCCGACCTGACCGCCGCCGAACCCGGCAGCGGGATCCGGGTGATCGACATCGCGCACCGGTGGGGCTTCAGCCATCCCGGCCGCTTCGCCTCCTCCTACCGCCACCACTACGGCGAGGCACCGGCGACCACCCTGGCCCGTCAGACGCGCTGACGGTGACGGGCTGGTGACCGCCGATTCCGCACCGCCCCTCATCCGGAAACGTCTCTGGCACGACCGCGGAACTGCATAGCGTCGTGGCCCTCGGGAGGTATGGGCCCCGGCTCGAGGGGAGCACCGCGCCATGTCATCAACGCCATCCGCCTGTGATCAGGCCGCCCGCGACCGTGTCGGGGCCGAGCAGTACCGGATCACGCAGCTCGAACAGCAGGTCGAAGACCTGTTGCGGGCGCTGCAGACCCGCGACGCCATCGGCCAGGCCAGAGGCATCCTTCTCAGCCGCTACCCGCTGGGCCCGGACCAGGCGTTCGCCCTGCTGGTACGGCTCTCGCAGAGCACCGATATCAAGCTCGTCGAGGTCGCCGCCGCGTTCGTGACCCGGATGCGGGACCGCGGTTCAGCCGACCCGCGCTCCTATCAGCTGGTCACCGAGGTAGTCGATGAGTTGCTCGGCTCTTCCGGGCAAGGGGAGGGCGACGCGGGCGTCGCCGGCACCGCCCGTCGATCCGCGCTGACCGCGACCCGACAGGTGGTTTACGTCGCGTCGGATCGGGCAGGCGCCGTTTCTCCGGTTCCCGCCACATTGTGAGAGAGGACGATTCCCATGGCAGATGAGTTGCGCGGCCGGCGGGTCGCGATCCTGGCCACCGACGGCGTCGAACAGGTCGAGTACGAACAACCTCGCCACGCCGTGGAGCAGGCCGGGGCGCAGGTGACGCTGCTGTCGATCCACGACGGGGAGATCCAGTCGATGAACGCCGACATCGACAAGGGCGACACCTTCACCGTCGACCGGTTGGTCTCCGACGTCTCCGGCGAGGACTTCGACGCCCTGATCCTGCCCGGCGGCACGGTCAACCCCGACGGCCTGCGGGCCAACCCGGACGCGGTGGGTTTCGTGCGGGAGTTCGTGGGCTCCGGTAAGCCGGTCGGCTCGCTGTGCCACGGGCCGTGGACGTTGGTCGAGGCCGACGTGGTTCGCGGCCGCACCCTGACGTCGTTCCCCAGCATCCGCACCGACATCCGCAACGCCGGCGGAAACGTCGTCGACCAGGAAGTGGTCACCGACCAGGGCCTGGTCACCAGCCGCGACCCGAACGACCTGCCCGCATTCTGCTCCAAGATCGTCGAAGAGTTCGCCGAAGGCCGCCACCCGGCCCCCACCCAGTCCTGAAGTCGAACCCGAACCGCCAGAGGAGAAGAGCATGAAGGCACTGGTCTACAACGGCCCCCGCGACGTTTCGGTCTCCGACGTACCGGACGCGCGTATCGAGGCGCCTAACGACGTCCTGGTCAAAATCACCGCGACCAACATCTGCGGGTCGGACCTGCACATGTACGAGGGCCGCACCGACTTCGAGAAGGGCCGCATCTTCGGCCACGAGAACGTCGGCGAGGTCATCGAGGTCGGCTCAGGGATCGACAAGATCGCGGTCGGGGACATGGTCTCGGCGCCGTTCAACGTCTCGTGCGGACACTGCACCAACTGTGAGCACGGGCTGACCAACTACTGCCTGGTCGCGAACGTGGAAGGCATGGCCGGTGGAGCCTACGGGTTCGCCGACATGGGCGGCTGGGCCGGCGGGCAGGCCGAGTACCTGCGCATCCCGTGGGGCGACTTCCAGTGCCTGCGCCTGCCCGAGGACGCCAAGGAGAAGCAGAACGACTACGTGATGCTCTCGGACATCTTCCCCACCGGCTGGCACGCCGTCGAGATGTCCGGCCTGGTCCCCGGCGAGACGATCGTGATCTACGGCGGCGGCCCGGTCGGGCAGATGGCCGCACTGTCCGCGTCGGTGAAGGGCGCGGCGAAGGTGATGGTCGTCGACCGCCACCCCGACCGGCTCAAACTGGCCGAGCAGATCGGCGCGATCCCGATCGACGACTCGAAGGGCTCCCCGGTCGACCAGGTCATGGAGCAGACAGGCGGCCGCGGCGCCGACCGCGGCGCCGAGTGCGTCGGCTACCAGGCCCACGACCCCCAGGGCAACGAGGACAACGCACTGACCCTCAACAACCTGGTCGCGTCGGTGAAGTTCACCGGCGGCATCGGCACCGTCGGGGTGTTCGTCCCCCAGGACCCCGGCGGCCCGGACGAGCTGTCCCAGCAGGGCAAGGCCCGCTTCGACTTCGGCAACTTCTGGTTCAAGGGCCAACAGATGGGCTGCGGACAGGCCCCGGTCAAGCGCTACAACCGCCACCTGCGCGACCTCATCGCCGCCGACAAGGTCACCCCCTCCTGGATCGTGTCTCACAACCTGCCCCTGGACAAAGCACCGGACGCCTACAAGCACTTCGACGCCCGCGAGGACGGCTGGACCAAGGTCGTTCTCAACCCCGCCCAGCCCAGCTGAACCCGGCCCGGACCTCGACATGCAGAAGCAGCGACCCGAGACGGAGATCACATGAGCAGAGCGATGGTCGACCCCACGAGTTGGGCCGACCGTGCGATCGGCGCCGTGCAGAAGCTGATCGGACCCGCCGACCAGCATCTCGACGGGGCCAATGGCCCGGGCCGGTGGCTGGTGGTCACGGTCTACCGCAAGACCGACGACGTCCAGACCCAGGTCAACGACTCGGGTCCGCTGAGCCGGATGCACGGCGAGATCGAGCTGAGCGTGCGCCCGGCTCCGGGCGACAAGGGCACCGAGCTCGCGGCCCGCCCGACCGCGCCCGACGGCGGCTCGACCCAGATGCGCCGCCGGCTGCGCGCCGCGTTGCGCGAGACCAAGTCGATCCTCGAGTGCGGGGAGGTCGTCGAACCTTCCCGCCCGGGATCGAGCCATCCCGGCCCGGCCGGGCAACTGCTGCGCGCGGTCACCGCGCGGGCGTGGGGACAGGGGCGACTGTGAAGGCACTGTGCTGGCAGGGCGTCAACAAGCTCGGGGTGGAGCGGGTCCCCGACCCGAGGATCCAGAACGCCCACGACATGATCGTCAAGGTCCGCTACACCACGTCGTGCGGATCGGACCTGCACCTGCTCGGCGGCTACATCCCGGCCATGGAGGCCGGCGACGTCATCGGCCACGAGTTCATGGGCGAGGTCGTCGAGATCGGCCCCCAGGTCACCAGACACCAGGTCGGGGACCGGGTGGTGGTGGTGTCGTTCATCGGCTGCGGCACCTGCTGGTACTGCGACAACGACCTGTGGTCGCTGTGCGACAACACCAACACCAACCCCGGCATCACCCAGGCCCTGTGGGGCTACGAGCCCGGCGGCATCTTCGGCTACTCCCACGCCATGGGCGGGTTCATGGGCAGCCACGCCGAGTACGTCCGGGTCCCGTTCGCCGACCACGGTGCGTTCACCGTCCCCGAACAGGTCGACGACCTCTCCGCCGTGTTCGCCTCCGACGGGGTCCCCACCGGCTGGATGGGCGCGCACCTCGGCGGGGTCGAGCCGGGCGACACGGTCGCGGTGTGGGGCGCCGGCGGGGTCGGGCAGATGGCCGCCCGCGCCGCAACGCTGCTCGGCGCCGAACAGGTCATCGTCATCGACCGGTTACCCGAGCGCCTGGCCATGACCGCGACCCACATCGGCGCCGAGACACTCGACTACAGCCGCACCGACGTCGGCGCCGAGCTGCGCGAGCGCACCGGCGGCCGCGGACCCGACGTGTGCATCGAGGCCGTCGGCCAGGAAGCACACACCTACGGCCCGGAGTACCTCTACGACAAGGTCAAGCAGCAGCTGCGCCTGGAGAACGACCGGCCCCCCGCAATCCGCGAGGCGATCATGGCCTGCCGCAAGGGTGGATCGGTGTTCTCACTCGGGGTGTTCGCCGGGCTGGTCGACAAGTTCCCGCTCGGCGCGCTGATGAACAAGGGCCTGACCCTGCGCGGCGCTCAGCAGCACGGGCAACGCTACCTTCCGATGCTGCTCGACCGCATGGCCCGAGGCGAGATCACCACCAGCCACCTCGCCACCCACATCATGTCGTTGGACGAAGGCCCTCGCGGCTACGACATCTTCAAGAACAAGCAGGACGGCTGCGTCCGCTCGGTCTTCCAGCCCTGAGATCTCCCGACCCCGACGGCCTCCGCCGCCGGATCCCTCCACCGGCGCGAGGAGAATTGTGTACACCCACACCCAGCGGCTGCAGTACCAGGCCTCCCCCGACAGGTCCGACCCGGTCTATGCGGCCAAGCTCCAGGAACTCATCGGCGGTCAGTACGGCGAGATCACGGTGATGATGCAGTACCTGTTCCAGGGGTGGAACTGCCGACTGCCCGGCAAGTACAAGGACATGCTCCACGACATCGGCACCGAGGAGATCGGCCACGTCGAGATGCTCGCGACCATGGTCGCCAGACTGATGGAAGGCGCACCGCTGGACAGCCCCGGCCACGACGAGGTGTCCGACCCCACGGTGGCCGCGGTCATCGGCGGGATGGACGTCCAGTCCGCGATCGTGGCCGGCGCGGGCGGGCGGGCGGTCGATTCCCGCGGCAACCTGTGGAACTCCGGGTTCATCACCTCCAGCGGCAACCTGATGGCCGACTTCCACTCGAACGCCAACGCCGAGATGCAGGGCCGACTCCAGGCCACACGGCTGTACAACATGACCGACGACCCCGGCGTACGCGAGATGCTCGCCTTCCTGATCGCCCGCGATCACATGCACCAGAACCAGTGGCTGGCCGCGATCGAGCAGCTCAAGACCGACGGCATCGAGGACCTGCCCGTTCCGAGCGCGTTCCCGCTCGAACGCGAGACCGCTGAGGTCGGCTACCAGTTCATCACCTTCTCCGACGGAGAAGCCTCCACCCAAGGCCGCTGGGCCGGCGGCGCCGCCCCCGACGGCACCGGCGAACTCAGCGCCGTGCCCGGGCCCCATCCGGTCGACGGTGTCCCCGGCCCACCACTCAGCGACCCTCGACTGTTCGCCACCACGACCCCCGACCTCGAGCTACCCGGCTCCCGCGTGGGCGCCGACGCGGAAACCGAACGCTAACCGCAGTACGCCGGAGCGAGGTGATCGTCCATGGCCGTCAGCGAGACCACCACACCCACAGTGGTGGTGGTCGGCCTGCTCGCCGACGCGGGTCTGCCCACTGAGGTCTCTGAAGACCTCGCCCGGGAGCTGCCCGACAGGCTCGGCCGGGACAACACCGGGCGGGCCCGGTGGCAGGTCGACATCAGCCAGGCCCTGATACACGACCAGCACGGCACGTCGCCCTCGGTGCAGTTCGGACAACAAGCCATGGCCGATCAGGGTTGGGACCTGGTCATCCCGGTCACCGAGCTGCCCCGACGCGCCGGCATCCAACCGATCATCTCCGACTACGGAGCCGACACCGGTGTGGGCCTGGTGTCGCTGCCCGCCCTGGGTGGCCTGGGTCTGCTCGCCGGGAGGGTCCGAGCGGACCGGCCGTGGCGGCTGGTGCCCAGCCTCTCGCCCACCATCGCCGGCGCGGCTGCCGGTGCCGCGTTCGGAATCCTTTACTCCAATATCTGGCGCGCCGGCACCCTCGGCTCCGGCCCGGCCAGCGAGGACATCGTCCGCCGCGCCGCCCACAGCCGACGCGAACAAGAACGACGCGCCCACCTCGCGTCCGAAGACCCGGACACCGACAAGGGCGAGCGATGACAGCACCGCAGCCAGGGCTACTGCTGTGTGTACACCGAGCCCCACCGCGCTGCCGGGTCCGGCTGCGCGGTGACCTCGACATGGCGACCGCACCCGCGCTGCGCACGCTGCTCGATCAGCTACGCGCGGCCGGAGTCCGTTTCCTCGCCCTGAACCTGGCCGAGCTCGATTTCCTGGGCGCAGCGGGCGTACACGCGCTCATCCGCGCCGACCGGCAGTTCCGGTCCGCCACCGGTTGGGTCGTGCTCACCCACCCGACCGACCGTACCCGCCGTGTCCTGCAGATCACCGGCCTCGACAACGACCTCACCCTGCACCCTTACCAGAGCTGGCATGCACCCACGTCTGCACCGACACCACACGGGTCCCCGGTCCAACTCGGCCGGAGCCCGATGGTTGCACCCCAAGCCCCGGGAGAACAGCGTTGACCCCACCCGATCCGGCCGACCACCTGACAACCGAAACAACCCGGCGACATAGCCAGATGCCTTCGGCCGACAGCGGTCGTGTCGGGCGACGCCTCCGCACCTGACCGAGCCCGCGCAGTACTCCACGGTTGCCAAGATCGAGCCGACTCTCAGCGCCGGGGTTGCGCGTCCGAATCGGCCTCGCGTTCACCACAGTCGGCGTCGGCTCCCGGCCGTCGGTCCGCCCCGACGGCCTCAACTCCAGCGCCCGCCCTGGGTTGCAGACCCGGCGACCCTGGCTTCGCGGGCGAGGGCCCGGAGCAGATGTTCAGCCAGCTGGTCGATGATACGGGCTGGATCGGCCATCATGGGTAAGCCGCGCTGCTCAGCGCGAACGTCTGGAGGTCTGCCCGTCGATCGCCGCCGTAACCCCGAGGGAACCGACCCACGAACACCACACTAACGATCAGCAGAAAGGAACACCTGTGAGAAAGCTGGAAACCGTCTCGCTCGACGACGCCCGCAGAGTGATCGCCGCCGGCGAGGACAAGGCCCGCAAGATCGGGTCCCCGAGCAACCTCGCGGTGGTCGACGTCGGAGGAAACCTAGTCGCCCACATCCGGATGGACGACGCCTGGCTGGGCAGCGTCGATATCTCGATCAACAAAGCGTTCACCGCCCGCGCGTTCGACACCGCCACGGCCGACCTGGCCACCAACGCCCAACCCGGCGGCCAGTTCTTCGGCATCAGCGATTCCAACCACGGCCGCGTCATGATCTTCGCCGGCGGGGTACCGCTACGCAGCAGCGACGGCATCGTGGTCGGCGCGGTGGGGGTCAGCGGCGGCACCGGCGAACAGGACCAGACCATCGCCGACACCGCGGCCGCCGCGTTCTGAGCCGGGCGGGTAACAGCGACAGCACGTCAGCAGGACTGACGACATCGAGCCTCGGGCGCGCCCAAGGCTCGATCGCCCGACCATCGTCAACGACGACGCAGCGGGCCAGACGGAGCCGACTGGCCGAGGACGGCGGGGCGTTAACGTGGGGCCACGAGTGCCTCGGTGTATATGTCGCAATACACACCGGACCCGAAGGCCCTGCCAAACGTCAAGATCAACCCACCTGACCGGACGTACTCAACCTCTGTGGCCAGTTCAGCTAGAGAGGTTGTTCTGGTCTCGCCGATGCCGCATCCGCTCGGCACTGGCGACGAAGTCCGCGACCAGCGGATGCGCGGCCAGCCGCGGCCAGGCCAGCGTGATCGGCACCCGCGGAGAGTCTGCGACGAGCCGGTAGCGGATCTGCGGGTGAGTGTAGAGCCGTCCGGTGGAGGCCGGGGTCAGTCCGACACCCCGCCCCGCGGCGATCGCCTCCATCCACTCGTCGACGTTGCGGACCCGCACGACGGTGTCCGGTCGCCGGGTCGACGCCCACAGCTCGAGCGTGGTCGTGCCGGAGACCACGTTGATCACGATCGTTTCGCCCGCGAGGTCGGCCAGTACGACCTCCTCGCCGGACAGCAGCGGGTGATCGGCCGGGAGGGCCACGACGCGGGGTTCGTCGGCCAGCACCAGCGTCCCGAACCGGGGGGCACCGGGGTCGCCCGGCAGGAACCCCACGTGGGTGCGACCGTCGTCGAGCCCGGCCACCGTGTCGTCGTAGCGCCGGATCTCCACCGTCACCTCCGGATGGGCGCGCTCGAAGTCACGCACGATCGGCGCCGTGTACTCGGCCGTGGAGCCCCAGGTGAACCCGACCCGCAGGACGGGTGACCCGCCGGTCGCGGCACCGACCGCCTCGTCGAGCACGGCCAGCACGCGATGCGCGTGCGCCAGGAACTGCTGACCGGCCGCGGTGAGCGCAACCGTGCGGCGGTTCCGCGACAGCAGCGCCGTACCGACCAGGCGCTCCAGGGACGCGACGGTGCGGCTCATGGCGGGCTGGGTGATCTGCAGGGTCTGCGCGGCGCGGGTGAAGTTGCGCTCCCGCGCGACGGCCACGAACGCGCGCAGATGCCTTATCTCCACCCCGTGCTCGGCCGGCATCTCACTCATGCGTCGGAAGCATAAGTGGTGCTGGATCGGCATTTCCACCCGCGCCGAACGCGGGCCTAGCGTCGTCTCATCGCCGATCCCGACGAGGAGAGGCGCAACTGACGAAGAGAGGACGGGACCGACGATGGTCTCCTTCCGCGGTGTGATCCCGGCGCATCTGCTCCCGTTCACCGAGGACCTACAGATCGACGAGCACAATCTGCGCCGCCACCTGCGTTCCCTGCTCGACGTCGAGGGCGTCGCGGGCATCACGACCAACGCGCACGCGTCGGAGGTGGCCACGCTGACCGCCGACGAGCAGCGCCGCCAGCTCGACATCGTCCTCGACGAGGTCGCCGGACGGGTCCCGGTCATCTCCGGGGTCTACCAGGACGGCTCCGCCGAGGCCGGGCGGATCGCCGCGAACGCCGAGGCGGCGGGCGCCGACGGCCTGCTGGTGTTCCCCACGGTGGTGTTCGACGGCGGCGCGCAGCTGCGCCCGGAGATGGCGGTGGGGCACTACGCCGCGATCGCCGACGCCACCTCCCTGCCGATGATCGCGTTCGTCTACCCGGCGACGTCCGGGCTGCGGCTGGGCACCGACGCCCTGGTCCGGGTCTGTTCCGAGATCGACAACGTGGTCGCGGTCAAGGAGTGGTCGAACGACATCATCGCCTACGAGCGCAACCTGCGTGCGCTGCGAGCGCTGGACAAGCCGGTCTCGGTGCTGTCCAGCTTCAGCCGCTCACTGCTCGCCTCGCTCGTGCTGGGCGCGGACGGCATCCTCTCCGGGCACGGCAGCGTCGTGGTGGACCTGCAGGTGGAGCTGTTCCGAGCCGTGGAGAAGCATGACCTGGCCGACGCCCGCCGGGTCTGGGACCGCATACAGCCCTTCGCCGAGGCCTGCTACGCCGACCCGTTCCTGGACGGGCACAACCGGATGAAGGTCGCGCTGGCGCAGCTGGGCCGGATCGACGCCGCGCACGTCCGGCCACCGCTGCAGCCGGTGTCCGACACCGAGCGGGCGACGCTGCGGGCCGCCGTCGAGCGGGCGGAGCTGCCCCGTGGGTGAGAGCGCCGACCTGTTCGACCCGATCGAGATCGGCGGCGTCCGGCTCCGCAATCGCACCCTGCTGCCCTCGATGACCACCCGCCTCGCCGACGACGCCGGGCACGTCACCGACGCCACCCTCGCCTACTACCGGGCCCGCGCCGAGGGCGGCGTCGGGCTGGTGACCGTCGAGATGGCCTCCCCCGAGATCGCCGGCAAGCACCGCTTCCGCGAGCTGGGCATCTACGACGACATGTTCCTGCCCGGCCTGCGCCGGCTGGTGGACGCGCTGCACGAGGCCGGGGCGTGCGCGTCGATCCAGCTCGGGCACGGCGGCAGCCGGGCCCGGTCCGCGGTCTCCGGCACCACCCCCGTGGCGCCATCGGCCGTGCCCACCCCGGTCTTCGAGGTGGAGAGCGAGATCGCCGTCCCGGAGGCCATGTCGCCCGCCCGGATCCGCGAGACGGTCGACGCGTACGTGGCCGCGGCGGCCCGCGCGCAGCGGGCCGGGTTCGACCTGGTGGAGCTGCACGGCGCGCACGGTTATCTGATCTCGCAGTTCCTGTCCCCGCTGGAGAACACCCGCACCGACTCCTACGGCGGATCGTTGGAGAACCGGGCCCGGTTCGGCCTGGACATCCTGCGCCGCATCAAGACCGAGGTCCCGGGCCTGCCGGTGATCTTCCGGATCGGGGTGGAGGACTTCTTCCAAGGCGGGCTCACCGCCGACGAGGGCATGCAGGTCGGCCGATGGTCCGAGCAGAACGGTGCCGACGCGGTCAGTGTGACCGCCGGGCACTACCGCTCGCTGCCGGCCGCCGAGCGGATGATCCCGCCGATGGCCTACCCCGCGGCGACGTTCGTGGAGTACGCGGCACAGATGAAGCAGCTCGTCGACGTCCCGGTGATCGGGGTCGGGCGCCTCGGCGATCCCGCCCTCGCCGCCCGTGCCGTGGCCGACGGCAAGCTCGACATCGTGGCCCTGGGCCGCCCGCTGATCGCCGACCCGCACTGGGTGGCCAAGGCACAGGCCGGAGCCCCGGTCCGGCGCTGCCTGGCCTGCAACCACTGCATCACGAACATGCGCTCCGGCGCACAGCTGTCCTGTGTGGTCAACCCGGCGACCGGTCGGGAAGAAACCTACGCCGGCACGAGCGCGCCAGGGGGCCGCCGGATCGTGGTGCTCGGCGCCGGACCGGCCGGGTTGACCTACGCCTCGCTGGTCGCCGAGGGCAACGACGTCACCGTGATCGACACGGCGGAACGCGCCGGCGGGGCGTTCCGGCTCACCGGGCTCGCACCCCGGTTCAACGACGTCGCCGCGGCCGAACCGACATTCGCCGCCTACGTCGGCGATCTCGAACGAACCTGCCGGCTCGGCGGTGTCCGGTTCCGCTACGGCTCCGAGGCCACCCGCGACGACCTGCGTGGCGCCGACCTGGTCGCGGTGGCGACCGGCGCGGACTACCGGTTCGGCCTCGGCGCCGTGGTCCCCCGCCTGCTGCGCACCCGGGCCGCCCGCTCCGGGGCCGCCGCCCGGCTGTTCGCCTCGACCCGGGTCCGCGACAGCCTCTACTACCGGCTGCGCACCGGACGCGGCGCCGCCCTGGCCCGCCGTCTCCCCCTCGAGCCGGGCACCGAGGTGCTCGTGCTCGGCGACGCCGCCCGGGCCGGCAAGGCCCGCGAGGCCATCACGAGCGCGTTCGACGCCGCCCTGGCGCCCAGCACCCACACCGCGCCCACCCCCTGACACAACCGACAAGAGGTCCAGTGCCATGACAGAGACGTCAATGAGCGCAGTACATGCCCCGCCGGGCAGCCGGCGGCAGAGCGGCAAGGTCGCCTTCGCCAGCCTGATCGGCACCACCGTCGAGTGGTACGACTTCTACATCTACGGCACCGCCGCCGCCCTGGTGTTCCCGAAGCTGTTCTTCCCCGAGTTCTCACCGGGGGCGGGCCTGCTCGCGGCGCTGTCCACCTACGCGGTGGGCTTCGCCGCCCGCCCGCTCGGCGGCATCGTGTTCGGTCACTACGGCGACCGGCTCGGGCGCAAGAAGATGCTGGTGATCTCGCTACTCGCGATGGGCTTCGGGACCCTGGCGATGGGCTTGGTCCCGGGCTTCGCCGAGGTCGGCATCCTGGCCCCGATCCTCATCGTGGCGCTCCGGTTCATCCAGGGCGTCGCCGTCGGCGGTGAATGGGGCGGGGCGGTGCTGATGGCCGTCGAGCACGCACCGCCGGGCAAGGCCGGCCTGTACGGGTCGTGGCCGCAGGTCGGCAGCCCGCTCGGGCTGGTGCTCTCCACCGCGGCCTTCTCCGCGGTGAGCGTGCTGCCCGACGAGGACTTCCTGTCCTGGGGCTGGCGGATACCGTTCCTGGCCAGCGCGGTACTGATCATCGTCGGGCTCGTCGTGCGGCTGCGGCTGATGGAGTCCCCGGTGTTCGCACAGATGCAGGCGGCCGGCGACACCGCCCGACTGCCGGTGCGCGACGCACTGGCCAAGCACCCGGGCAGCGTGCTCGGCGCCGCCGGCGCGTTCGTCGTGATCAACACCGTCTTCTACCTGGTCACCGTGCTCGGCCTGTCCTGGGCCACCTCGCACCTGGGCATCCCGCGCGGCACCTTCCTGGCCGCCGTCCTGGTCGCTGCGGTGATCATGTGCGGCACGGTGCCGCTGTTCGGTGCGCTGTCCGACCGGGTCGGCCGACGCCCGGTGTTCGCGGCCGGGGCGATCCTGGTTGCGCTGTTCGCGTTCCCGCTGTTCTGGCTGATCGAGACGATGTCGACGCCGCTGCTGTTCCTCGGCGTCATCGTGATCATGGGCATCGGGCACCCGCTGATGTACGGGCCACAGGCCGCGCTGTACTCGGAGATGTTCCCGCCCGCGCTGCGCTACTCGGGCGCGTCGCTGGGTTACCAGATCGGCGGCATGCTCGGCGGGCTCGTCCCGCTCGTGGCCAGCGCCCTGCTGATCAGCTACGACAACGCGTCGTGGCCGATGGCCACGCTGCTCGCCGTCACCGCCGTGATCAGCCTGCTGTCGCTGCTCACGATCCGCGCCCGCTACGCCGACCACACCGGCACCGACCACACCGCCGGGGAGGTCACGCCGTGACCGCACTCGATCTCACCGGCCGCACCGCCGCCGTCACCGGCGCGGCCCGCGGCATCGGCCAGGCCATCGCCACGGCGCTGGCCGACGCCGGAGCCCGGGTAGCCGTGATCGACAAGGACGCCGACGGTGCCCAGCTGGTCGCCGAGAAGATCGGCGGCGTGCCGGTGTCGGCCGACCTCACCGAGGCCGCCGCCGTGGAGCGGGCCTTCGCCGAGGTCGTCGAGCAGCTCGGCGCCCCCGACGTGTTCGTCAACAACGCCGGCATCCTGCGGGCCGGTGACCTGATCACCTCCGGGATCGACGACTGGGACGCCCAGTTCGCCGTCAACACCCGTGCGGCGTTCCTGTCCGTGCGGGCCGCCGCGGGACACATGCGGGCCCGCGGCGGGCCGGGCTCGATCGTCGTGGTCACCTCGAACTGCGCCCGCACCCCGCGGATGGACCTGGGCGCCTACTGCGCGTCCAAGGCGGCCACCGACATGATGGCCCGCTGCCTGGCCCTCGAGCTCGCCGGCGAGGGCATCCGGGTCAACACGCTCTGCCCGGGCTCCTGCGACACCGAGCTGCAACGCGTCCAGTGGCGCAAGCTCGGCGTCGGCCCGGAGCGCCAGATCCACGGTGACCCCGCGAAGTACCGCACCGGCATCCCGATGGGACGCCTCACCACACCCCAGGACGTCGCCGACCTGGCCCTCGTACTCGCCTCGGACGCCACCCGGTTCGTCACCGGACAGTCCTGGCACGTCGACGGAGGACAGACCCTGCCATGAACGACGCCACCACCGCCTCCCTCGCGAACGACTTCGCCGGGCTGACCGCCGTCGTCACCGGCGGGGCCTCCGGGATCGGCGCCGCGACGGCGGCCCTGTTCGCCGCACGCGGCGCCCAGGTCGCAGTCCTCGACCTCGACCCGGGCGGCGTGCCCGGCCCGTTGCTGGGGGTGCCCGCCGACGTCACCGACGGCGGCTCTGTCACCACCGCCGTCGACGAGGTCGTGGCGGCGTTCGGCGGGATCGACATCCTCGTCAACAACGCCGGAGTCGGTGCGGCCGGCACGGTGGAGGCCAACGAACTCGACGAGTGGCGGCGGGTACTCGACGTGAACCTGCTCGGGCTGGTGCGCACCACCAGGGCCGCGCTGCCGGCCCTGCGCCGTGCGGGCTCGGCAGCAGTGGTCAACGTCTGCTCCATCGTGGCCACCGCCGGGCTGCCCGACCGAGCGCTGTACTCGGCGAGCAAGGGCGCCGTGCTGTCCCTGACCCGGGCCATGGCAGCGGACCACGTCGGCGAGGGGATCCGGGTCAACTGCGTATGCCCCGGCACCGTCGACACCCCGTGGATCGGTCGGTTACTCGATGCCGCCGACGACTCCGACGCCGAGCTCGCGGCGCTGCGCGCCCGTCAACCGACCGGTGGACTCGTCGGGATGGACGAGATCGCCCGGTCCATCCTTCATCTCGCCGACCCGCACCTGCCCTCACTCACCGGCATCGACCTCGCCGTCGACGGTGGGATGTCGGGCCTCCGCGTCCCGCGGCGGTGAACGACCAGCCCGGTCCCGTCCCGCCCCATTCCGCCCGTCCCGTAACGGAACACCCCCGGCGACAGGTCCGTCGCGATTCGCCGGCCGCCGCGTCCGCCTTGCCGCCGAATGGATCGGAACGGAATGGGCGGCTGCTCAACTTCTGACGCACGGGTCCGGCATGGTCATCTACGAGGTCACCCGATCGGACTCGTCCAGGAGGTTCGCGATGATATCTCGCTCGACGTCGCGAATGTGCTTGACGGCCGCGGTTCGGGCCTCACGGACACGTTTTCCAGCTACTGCATCGACGATCGCGCAATGCCCCTTGTGCGCAGTTTCTCGACGACCCGGCAAGCCGATGACCTGCAGGGAGTAGTCCACGAACAAGGGCTCGATCGACGAGTGAAGGGTGAGCAACAGCGGGTTGTTGGTCATCTTCGTGATAGTCCGGTGGAGATCAGCGTCAAGCGCGACGAAAGCTTCGTCGCTCAGACCGGTGTCCGCCATCGCCGTGATGATGTTGTGGAGGGTGTCGGCACCTTCCGGTGCGATGCGTTGAGCTGCAAAGCCTGCGGCGTCGCGCTCGAGAGTGATCCGGGCCTCGAAGAGCTCCGGCACCGTGTACTCGTTGAGCACCAACAAGTGCGACAGGTCAGGAGTGCGACGTGTCTTGCTGACGACGAAGACTCCGATCCCGTGGTCGGTCCGGAGCATTCCGTTCGCTTCGACAATTCTGATCGCCTCCCGCATCGAACTACGGCCGACCCCGAATTGCTCGGCGAGCACCCGTTCCGGCGGCAACTTGTCCCCGGGCGAGAAGTCCCCTCGGCCGATCATCGACTCGAGCTGCTCGGCGACGGAGTCCGCCACCTTCAGACGCCGGATCGGCTCGATCTTGCCGTGGCTCATGTCGACCATTCGGTCCCCTCTTGCTGTGCCCGGGATGTCGGGTGGTCGTCGTCGCGTCTGACGAGGTCGTCTGTGGTCCGGTGGTCTGAAGAGTAGTGTCCCGTCGTCTGCGTCCGCCAGCGCTGCACTAGGCGGTATCCAGGGCCGCTTCGGCCGGGTCACGTCGCGGAATGACCTCTTCAGGCAAGATCGCTCCGGGCCCGCCTACGACTCGGGCGGCCAGCAGATGTGCACGCTCGGCTGCTCGCAATGGTCGTTCGCCGTGCAGCCTGGCTGCGAGGTACCCCGCGTTGAAGGAATCGCCGGCTGCGGTCGTGTCGACGACGGGAACGTCGGGTTGTGCCGGTACGGATGCGACGCCGTCATCGGTCAGCACCAGACACCCCCGTGCCCCGTCCTTGATGACGCATTCCGAGACTCCGAGGCCCGCGATACGGTGTGCGCATGCTGGTCCGTCCCGGTCGCCGAAGACAGCTTGTTCGTCGGCCAGGGTAGGCAGGTAGAGGTCGGTCGATGCGACCGTGCGCTCGATGGCCGCACGCGCATCGCCGACCGTCGACCAGCCTCGCGGCCTGAAGTTGCTGTCGAACGCGACCCTCGCTCCCCGGGCACGGGCGGTCGAGAGCATCGACCAGAGTCGCTCCCGGGCCGACGCGGAGAGGATCTGGAGTGTGATCGCCGACAGATAGATCAGGTCACTCTCCACGACGGCGCGGTTGATCCGTTCCGGCCAGCCCTGGTCGAACAGGTGTCGCGCTGCTGATTCCGACCGGTGGTAGGTGAAGGTGCGTTCTCCCTGGTCGTCGGTCCGGACCAGATACAGCCCTGGGGAGTGGCCTGGTAGGCGCGCGACCAGTTCGGTACCGATACCCTCGGCCTCGACCGCCGAGACGAGCTCATTGCTGTACCAGTCGTCGCCCACGGCGGTGACGTAGTCGATGCGCACATCGCGGGCCCGCGTGCCGCGGGCCAAATAGACTGCGGTGTTGAAGGTGTCGCCGGCGAAGCCCAGTGCGAGCGTTCGGTCGCTGCGGTGGGTTAGTTCGACCATGCATTCGCCGATGACGGCCACCCGGGTCGGTGGGGTGTTCGCGGAGGTAGGCCTGGTGAACCCGGTCATGAGTGTCCCGCGCCGACGAGCTCTCGCAGCTCCGATACCTTCGCCTCCAGGTTGTCGGCCGCGTACAGGTCGCTACCGACCCCCACCGCGAACGCGCCAGCGTCGAGCCACGTGGGGACGTCGCTCACGGCGATGCCTCCGGTGGGGACGATCCGGGCTCCGGGCAGGATCGAGAGCAAGGACTTCAGGTACTGCGGTCCGCCGAGGTGGGCAGGGAACATCTTGGCGACACCACGCTCGGCGGCCTCCCCGATCTCGGCCGGAGTGGTTCCGCCCTCGACGAACAGCACGTCCTGCGCACGGGCGGTCGCTCGGGCTGCCGCAACCGGGTGCGGGCTGACCAGGAAGTCGGCGCCTCGTGCCAGCGCGCGCCCGACGTCAGCCCCGGTGCGGACGGTGCCCAGGCCCACCAGTGCGTTCGGGGCCTCGGCCTTCACCGCGGCGAGGAGGTCGTGCCAGCCGGGGATGGTCGCGGTCAGCTCGAGAACGTCGAGGCCGGCCGCGATCAGCCGCAGGGCGACGGCGTAACCGGTGTCGTCGTCGGGGGCTCGCAGGACCGGAACGATCCGGGCGCTGCGTATCCGCTCGGCGCTGCGTTCCATCGCCGGGGAGAGGGTCATTGTTGGGTCCTCTTTTCAGAACGCCCGGGTCCCGGGAACCCGGGTCCGGAACCGATGGAGCGTGCTACCGGCGCATACGTAGAGCGTGCGCATGTCGTCGTCGCCCCAGGTGAAGTTGGCCGTCACCTCGGGGACGCGGATGACTCCGAGCGCGCTCCCTGCGGCGTCGAAGACGTGGATGCCACCGGGCCCACAGCTGAACAGGTTCCCTGCGCTGTCGATTTTCAGGCCGTCGGGCTCGCCGGGTCCGGTGCCCGTGGTGCGTACCCATCCCGGACCAGCTCCGACGCCACGGTCGGTGAGCTCGAAACGGCGGATGTGCATCCGTTCTGTGTCGGCCACGAAGAGATGTTGCTCGTCGAGGGACAGGCACAGCCCGTTGGGCCCCTCGACCTCGTCGGTCAACAACTCGAGGCCGTGGGCGTCGAGCCGGTAGACCCCGCAGAAGGGGAGTTCGCGTGGGCGCGGGACGCCGTAGGGCCGGGTGCGGCAGTAGGCGGAGTCGGTGAAGAAGATCGTCCCGTCGCGCGCCACCACCACATCGTTCGGGCTGTTGAGCTCCCTACCGTTGTAGCGGTCCGCCAGCGTGACCGGCCGGCTTCCGGGTTCCTGCCGGACCAGCCTGCTCGTCGCGTGCTCGCAGGTCAGTAGCCGACCCCGCCGATCGTAGGCGTTCCCGTTCGCCATGTTGCTGGGGTCCCGGAAGACTGACAGCTGACCGTCGGCGGAGCGTCGGTACATCCGTCCGGCCGGGATGTCGCTGAACACGAGCGAGCGCTCCCGCGGATGCCATACCGGGCCCTCGAGGAACCGGAACCCCGTGGCGGCCCGGCGCGGTGGCTCGTCGACCACCACGTCGTACAGCCGGGGGTCCCGGACCTCGAGGGCGGACACGGCAGGGGTCACCGCCCGCCGTCGGTGGGGCGCGTGGACTCCGCGGAGAGGGCGAACCGCTCGTCGGCGTCCGCTGCAAGCTCGACGCCCAGTCCGGGCGCATCGTGCACGCTCAGGTACCCGTCCTTCACCACCAGTGGATCGATGAGCATTCCGTCCCAACCCGGACCGCCGTACGCATCGACCTCGATCAGAGGGGTGTTCTCGCAGGCCAGGATCAGATGTAGGCCAGCCGCGAGCGCGATTCCGGTGCCCGAGGAGCAGGCAATGTGCGGGATGCAGCTGAGGTTCCAGGTGCTGGCCATGTCGGCCACGCGCTTGGCCTCGGAGATCCCGCCGACACTGGTGGCGTCGGGCTGCAGAATGTCGAAAGTCCGCCGGTTGAGCAGGTCAATGAACTCGAACCGGGTCAGCAGCGATTCACCACCCGAGAGCCGCAGCGAGACCCGGTCCGCCAACCACGTGTGGTCGTCGATGTACTGGGTCAGGCTGCGCGCGAGGATCGGCTCCTCGAGCCACGCCACCTGCAGTCCCTCGAGTTCTCGGGCGAGCTGCAGGGCTCCGCGTCGGTCGTAGGACATGTTCGCGTCCACACCGAGCTCGACACTGTCGCCGACCGCGTCGCGTACCGCGCCAACCAATTCTACGGCGGCACCGATGTCGCCCAGGACGCGCAGCTTCATCGCGGTGTAGCCGTCGGCCACCGCACGTCGAGCCTCTTCGACAATCCGGTCGACCGGCTTGACCGAGGGCGCGAAGTAGGCGCGCACTGTCTGCTTGGACGCTCCCAGCAGGCGGTGCACCGGCTGGTCGGAGATCTTGCCCAGCAGATCCCACAGCGCGATATCGATGCCGCTGAGGGCGTAGGTCTCGATACCGCGGCGGCCCCACATGTGGGTCGCGTCGAGCATCTGTTGCCAGAGGGCGCCGATGTTGCGTGGGTCTTGACCGACGAGCATCGGCGCTAGCTGCTGGTTGATGATCGGGCCGACGGTCGGGAAGTACTCCGAGGAGAACCCCGCTTCTCCGATCCCGACCAGACCCTCATCGGTGGTGACCCGCACGACGATGCCGCCCTTCGAGGTGACCACCATGGCGCCCCACCGAAGTGGTTCGTCCAGCGGTGACCCGAGTGGCCTCGCCTCGATACTGGTGATTCGCATCAGCCGACCTTTCCAAGATGCGGGACGAGCTCGTTCCAGTCGTAGCCACCGACGTGGAAGAACTCCGTTGTGTTGTAGGTTCCGTCCATCGTGTCCTTCAGAGTCGTGGGGCCCGGAAAGCCGATGACGTCCCAGTCGACCCGGTTACGGTTGCCGCCGTAGACGGGGTCGCAGTAGAAGCCCTGTCGGGTGTGCAGGCACAGGGCCTCGAAGAAGGGCAGGCCCTGGTCGAACACGCCCTGCAGGAAGGTCTGGACGGCCTCGCTCGTGCCAAGGGTGACCGGCCCCGGCTTGACAGAACCGGACAGCGCTTCCAGCACTGTGTCCTGCTCGGACTCGCTGAGCGCAACAAACTGTCGATCGAATTGTTCTTGGGCGAGGGAATCGAGTGTTCGGATGCCTTCGCGGTAAGTCCGTTGCATGTCGGACATCCGAGCCCGCCACGCGTCGGCGAACTTGCCGGTCAGCTTGAGGAATCCGCTGCCGTCGGCGGCGGCGAATATGTAGTCGATCCCCGACAGGTAGCGGTCGAGGAACACGACCACCCGCGCCTCGCGGGCGCCCGGGTCGTGGTCCGTGGGAATGATGCGGGCGGTGGCCGCTTCGATCGTGTCCCACTCGTGGTCGGCAAAGAACAGCCGCTCGTCGGAATCGGGATCGACCGGGGAACCGACGATCTCCCAGTCGGCCTTCAGCGTCATGACGTCCTCGTTTCCGTGGGGGTAGGCGGTGGCGGTTTCAGGCGACCGTGATGTGCTCGTCGCGACCCTTGGACCAGACGTCGGTGATGTACTCCGACACGCGCCAGGCGTTGGCCATCATCGTCAACGTAGGGTTGACGCCAGTGGAGCTCGGGAAGCAGGACCCGTCGACGATGAAGAGATTCTCCACGTCGTGGGACTGGCACCACTCGTTCAGAACGGTCGTGGTCGGGTCTGTTCCCATCCGGGCGGTGCCGTGTTGGTGACAGGTGTTCCCGGTCATCCGGTCCAGGTAGACGGGCACGGTCTTGCTCGCGCCGGCGACCTGAAGGATCTCCGCGTTCTTGTCAACCTGCCACTTGCTCATTGCCACGTCGTTGACGTGGGGCTTGTGCGTGATCCGGGCAACCGGCAGTCCCCAGGCGTCCTTGACAGTCGGGTCGAGGTCGACGCGATTCGACTCGACCGGCATGTCGTGCAGGATCGCTCCGATCTTCATTGCGAAATTGAAGTAGCTACGGTCGGCGTCCTTGAGCGCCTGCCCCCAGGACGGGCGGCCGGGGAAGACCCAGTTGATCGGGTGGCAGGTCTGCGAGGCAGAGATGAGGCAGCCGCCGATGTGTCCGCGATCCTCGTCGGTCTCGTAGAACTCGAAGGTGCCGCCGCTGATGTAGTTGCCGGCCCAGCCGTGTAGCGGGTCGTCGATCTCCTGGTCGAACAGGCCGACCGCGAAGACGTACTCGTGGAAGGTCGCGTTCTTGCCAACCATGCCGCTGGAGTTGCCCAGGCCGTCGGGGAACTGCGGGGACGTCGACATCAGCATCAGTCGGGCGGACTCGATCGCGCCGAGGCCGAGGACGACGACCTTCGCCTCCTGGACGACCTCCACGCCGTCCGGGTCCACGTAGACCACGCCGGTCGCCCGGCCGTCCTTGCCGACCGTGACCTCGCGGACGAATGACTCCGAGCGGAGCTCGAAGTTCCCTGTGGCCACCGCCTCCGGGATGAACGTGGTCAGCGTGTTCGAGCGCGCGGTGCTCGGGTCGCCGTACTGGTTCCAGAAGCTGGTGGTGTTGAACGGGTCCCTGCCCTTGTGGTCATGGGTGACCATCGCGTGCGGGATCGGAAAGCCGTTGACACCCATCGTGTTACAGGCGTCGTAGAAGCGCTTGCCGAACTTCGTCGGACGCAGCGGCGCGCTCGGGTAGCCCTTACTCCGGAACGGCTCGTACTTGTCCGCCCCGGCGATGCCGGAGATCCCGAACTCCCACTCCACCTTGGTCAGGTAGGGCTCGAGGTGCTCATATCGGATCGGCCAGTCCGCCAGGCTCGCGCCGTCGAGGTCGCCGTGCAGGCTGCGCTGCAGGAAATCTGACTCGCGAGGCCGCGGCACCCAGCCCGCCCAGTGGTTCGTGCCGCCGCCGACGAGCTGCGGGGTGGGCGAGAACGGGAAGCGCTCGGCCTCGGAGACCTCGTCGTGGCGCAGCGTGCGGGGGAAAAGGTTCGGGTCCGGCCACAAGTAGTTGCGGTTGACGAACTTGAGCTCGTCACCGGAGTAGTGGTCCTTCGCGGACAGCCAGGGGCCACGGTCGAAGCCCACGACCTTGAGGCCGGCCTCGCTGAGTACTTTCGCGGCCGTAGCACCGGTGGCCCCGAGTCCGACGACGATCGCGTCGACCGGGCCGGGCTTCTTGGCGTGACGCACGTGCTCTCCTCTCCACGCCGGCAACCGGGCCGGTGCGTGATGGCGTGCCCGGCCCGAGGGAGGCGTCCTCGGGCCGGGAGACGGGTGGGGATGGACCGAGCCGCTACAGCGCGGGAGCGTCCGCGTTGCTCGGGGTAATGGTCTGCGACGCGATGTCTCGGTGGCGTCGTTTGATGTACTCGGCGGCGCGCACCGCGACGGCTTGCAGCGTGCTGGTGGGGTTGACCGCAGCGCCCGTGGTGAGCGAGCTGGCGTCGGTGATGAACAGGTTGGGGACATCCCAGGTCTGGTTCCACTTGTTGGTGACCGAGTCCTCAGCCGTGTTGCCCATCCGGCAGGTACCCATGATGTGCCAGCCGGGCGGTGGCGCGTCGATGCCGCCGATTCCGGTCGTGGTGGTGTCGATGACGCCACCCGCCGCATCCGCGGCCTCGCGGGCCCGGTGCTGCCCCCACTCGACGAGCCTGCGATCGTTCTCGTGCAGGCCGTAGTTGATGTGAGGCGCGGGTAGCCCGCTGGAGTCCTTTGCGTCCGGATCCAGTGTGACCCGGTTGGTCCGCACCGGAAGATCCTCTCCCTGCACGTAGATGAGCGCGTGCCGGCCGAAGTGGTCGTCGAAGAACCCGCGGTGCCCGGCGCCCCAGGGCGCGAGGTTGCCGGTGTTGGTCCCGAGCGCGCTCGTGGCGGCGCCCAGAGCGGTGCCGACCTGCAGCGAGAACCCGTTGACGAAGCCCCGCGACGTGTCGGTGTCGTAGAACTCCTGGCTGTAGAGCACGGCAGGCTCCGGGCCCTTGAAGCCCTCAAGCGGCTCGTCGAACCAGAAGTCCACGAAGGACCAGCTGTGAAACATCAAGTGCGTGCCGACGAGGCCGTTGGAGTTCGCCAGCCCGTCCGGGTGCCCGTTCTGGGCGGACATCAGCAGCAGACGCGGCGTGCCGATCGAGTTCGCGGCGACCACCACGGCCCCCGCCCGCACCTCGTGGCGCCGGCCGGTGACCCGGTCGACGTAGGTGGCACCGGTGGCGCGGCCGTTCTTGGCATTGATCTGCTCAACCCGGGCGTTCACTCGCAGGTCGACGCCGTTGCGCAGGGCCGCGGGCCAGTACGACACATCGGTCGAGGCAATGGAGTGCCGCGGACAGCCTGCGAGGCAGAACCCGCAGTCGTTGCACGCCAGACGGGCGTCCTTGGTGCGGGTGAGGATCGCGTTGTCGGCGGGCCACCAGTGCCAGCCGAGCTTGTCGAAGCCCGAGCCCATCTTGTGGCCGACCTTGCCGCCGCGGCTCGCCGGGCCCCAACCCTCGGGGCGCACCGGGTTGCCCGGATCCCCGGTGCGCCGCGCGACCCCGATCTCGGCGTCGTTGATCGCGTAGAACGGCTCGAGCTCCTCGTAGGAGATCGGCCAGTCGATCGTGCCCTCGACGCCGTGCTCGGTTCCCTTGCGGAAGTCGACGGGCTTGAACCGCGGCCAGGCCGCCGCGTAGTGTAGCGTGGAACCGCCCACCCCGGTGAAGATGTAGGGCGTCGTGTTTCCGGTGGTCGGGTAGTCCTCCGGGAACTGCCGGACGTTGGGCTCGAACGACCAGGTGCGCTTGCGCTCGATCTCCCAGCCGTCGTACATGTGCGGGTGGTCCATCGCGTGGACCCAGTCGCCCTGCTCGAGGCAGACAACCTTGAGGCCGCCGTCGCTGAGCCGCTTGCTCATCGCGCCCCCGCCCGCGCCGGCCCCGATCACCAGGACGTCGGTCTCGGTGTATGCCGCCATCAGCTGCCTTCCCCTCGGAGCTTCCGGGCCGGTCCCACCGGGAGGTCCGCCGGGACCATGACCCGCCGCACGTCCTCGGTACGGGTGTAGGTGCCGCGCACCCTGCTCAGCAGCTCGTCGTCCCAGTCGTCCATGACGTCGGAGTAGCCGTACGGCTGGGGGGTCGGGCGGTAGTCCCGGCCCGCGGGCAGGTTCCGGTTCATCGCCCGGACGACCTCGGGGCGGGAGTAGTACGCGTGGTAGACGAGGTCCCGCACCCGGACGAAGAATTCGGACTCGTCGCGCTCGAGGCCTTCCATTACCCGAACACGCGCCAACGAACCGCCGTTGACGAACCCGTCGCCCAGCGCGTCGAGCCGAGCGCGGAGATCGTTCTCCCCGAGAAACGGGAACCACCGAGCCGGAGTGCCAGCCGGTGCCACGTACCGCGCGATGAACGAGATCACGTCGATCTCGCTGGGCGCCGGGAAGCCGTCGCCACCGGGGATGAGCTCGTCGGCTACGGCATTCAGCACCGCGGCCTGCGCCTCGGTCAGCCGGACCCCCGGCAGCCAGCCGCCCAGCGGCGGCTTGGTGTCACCGGAGGTCAGTCTCAGATCCGTCACGTTCCCTCTCCTTTGCGGGACGTCGTCTACCCCGTGGGTCAGGCGCGCTCGAGATAGTTGACGATCGCCCGGCCGAAGTCGGGGAGATCGACCGGTGTGCGGGAGGTGATGACGTTGCCGTCCTCGACCACCGGCTCGTCGACCCACGTGCCGCCTGCGTTCTCGACGTCGGTCTTGATCGGCAGGTAGCCGGTGATCTTGCGGCCCTTCGTGGCGCCCGCGGAGGCGAGCATCCAGCCGCCGTGGCAGATCGCGGCGACCAGCTTGCCGGACTCGTAAGCGTCCTTCACCAGGTCGATCATCTCCGGGTGCAGGCGCATGTTGTCCGGCGCGAATCCGCCGGGAATGACCACCGCGTCGAAGTCGGCGGCCGAGACCTCGGAGGCGGCGGCGTCCGCCTCCATCGGGTAGTGCTCCTTGCTTTCGTAGCTGCCCTTGGTGCCGCTACCGATCACCTTGATGTCGGCTCCCGACTCCTGCAGCCGCAGGTAGGGATACCAACCCTCGAGGATCTGGTACTCGTCCTCGATCAGCAGGGCGACCTTCTTGCCGGAAATCGACATGTCACGTCCTCGCGTTCGTCGGTTCGTCGGTTCGTCGGGGAAAGCGAAGTCTCGGACGCCGCTCAGGCGTCGAGCATCTTCAGGAACTCGATGCTGGTGCGCACGTCGCCGTGGTTGGCCTGGATCTGGCGCAACGCCTCCCAGTGCTGGCCGTAGCCCATCGGGTCGTCCTTACCGGAGGGAATGGCAGCCGTGGTGTCGGCCAGTACGACGATCCTGAAATCCTGGTTGGCACCGTCGATCGCAGTCGCGATCTGACAGTTGCCGGTGGACAGACCCGCGACTACGAGGGTGTCGCAGCCGGCCTTGCGCATGTATTCGGTCAGCGCGGTCCCGTAGAACGAGCTGAAACGGTGCTTCCGGAACACCGGCTCGTCCGGAAGCGGCTCGAGTTCGTCGACCAGCTCGTCGCCGCCGTTACCCCAGGCGCCCGGGAACTGCGCCAGCGCGCCTTGCAGGCCCCACTTCACGTCGGCGAATCCGGCGTCCTTGCCGTCAGGGCGAAGTCCCCACAGCGACCACACCACGGGGATGCCCTTGGCGCGGCATGCCTCCAGGACGTTGACGACCGGTTGTACGACGTCCTTGCCCTCGGGGGCACCGCCGGTGCTGGGGATGTACATAGCTCCGCCGGGCTGCGCACAAGCCTTCTGCATGTCCAGGACCAGCAGCATCGTCTTCTTCGGGTCGATCGTCGGCGCCACCCAGGCCGAGCGGTCGATGTGCGTGTCGATGTGGGTGTAGGTGTAGTCGAGCGAGGACATCGCTGCTCCTTTGCATTGACGTGGATCGTCGAGACGACCAGGGACACCCGACCCGAGCACCCGCGATGGGATCACACTCGGATCACCGTCAGGTGACCAGGTGGTCTGACCACTAGGTAACCGGACCAGGCTCCCTGTGTCAACAGTCGATCCGTCTCGCACGGCTCATCGTCCGCGCTGACGCGGTTAGCCGCCCCAGGTCTCGATGTCGATCCGATCTAAGGGCGACGCCAGCGATCAGACCTGGCACCAACAGCCCAATCGCGAGCAGGCGACTACGTCCAGGCCCTACATCACAGTGAGCTGCCATAAATCCGGCGGCCATGTCCTGCCGGCTGCGCAGATATGGATTGCATCTCCACGATGGAGGACACTGCTGCGATGAGGCTGCGCGCGAACCACTCCCAAGGCCACTTGGCGCGCGGCGGTCTCCTCACCGTCACACCTGGGTTGTTGCTGTTCGAGCCGCACCACTATGAGCAGAGACTGGGCGGTGCAACCGTTCAACTCTCCGCGAACGAGGTCACTGGCATCGAGGTCGCACCACGAGCCTTGCGGCGTCCTCTTAGCGGCGGTCTTCGTCGACGTCTGCGGATCACCACCGCGGAAAGCTCGGTGCACCTGTTCATCGTTTCCGGGGTGGAGCGAGTGGTTGCTCGCGTCAACGACGTTCTTCGGCGCTCGTAGTGCCCGGCCGGCCGTGCCGAGTACGTGCCGAAGTCGGCCGCCGCTGAGCACGCAGGCCCTCGTTCATGCCGGTCAGCGGTAATTTTCGCGCAGGCGACGCGGCTCCCCTGAACGGACCACGCTGTCGCTGAGCCTACGGATCGAACTCAACTACGCTGAGCGGCCCGCCTGGCTATCTCATGGACAGGAGCCAAGCTGTGGTTGGACTCAGCAGATACCGACGATACGGGCGTGTCCATCCGGGCACACGCCCTCAGGGGGTCCTTGCACAGCGGTGTGGCGATGCCGTTACCCCCCCACGGTGGCGACGTGGTCGCGCGCGGCCGTCGTTTCCGGCACTGCCGTAGTCCGCTTCGCCGCCGAACGGCCAGCTGGTCCGCGGCGTCCCGGGCGGCCGACGCCTGGTGTACCCGATCGCGTTCCTGTTGCCAGGCCCCGATCTCCTCCAGCAACGCCGCCAGCAACACGACCAACGCAACCGCCGCAGGCCCCGCGTCGTCCTGCACACCCAACGTTCGGCGCCGCCGGATCAGCTGACGAGCGACCCGCCGCAAACCTGCCGATGCCTGCCCATCCTGGCACTGCCCGCCACGCGGAGGTCGGGCCGATCGATCGAAGCGTTCGGCCGCTGAGCCCAACTCGTCGGACCACTCCCCCACCGCGGTCAGGAGATCCCGTGTCGCGTGGGCCACGCCGTCCGGGTTCTCGGCGCTGTCACCGCGGCGAGCAGCTCCTACCCGTGCTCGGGCACCGTCGACACGCCTGCGCGCCGCGGCCACAGGGTCGACAGCATCGCGCGGCTGGGCCAGAACCGGCGCGAGGTGTCCTGCCGGACCAGAAAGGCCGCGATATGGATGTGGTCGTCCGCGTGCCGGATCGCGACCCACCGTGGCCCGCCGGAGTCGCCCGCGACGGCGACTCCCGAGCCGTCGAGCAGCTCGCGTGCGATTGACGCCCACTGCTCGTCGGACAACACCCGATCGCCGGCCGCTACTCGCGCCGAGCAGTGCCACACGTAACCCCGCTTGCCGTCCTCGTCGGACTCGCGCAGTCCGGCCGCGACCGCAGGAGCGCGCAGCGCCCGGATCAGCGGGCCCAACTCGAGGCGGCCCTCCTCGTTCTCTCGTGGCAGGCGTCCTACGTCCTGGCCGCCCCAGCTCGCGATGACGCGTGGTCGTACGTGCTCCTGCGCTCGCCCGGGCCCCATCAAGTAGGCCACCAGCCCACCGACCCGCCACCCGTGCACGACCTTCGTGATCACCGGCGACCTCGCTCGAACTCGGCCGTCACCGCGTCGATGACCGCGTCGAGCCGGAGCAGCATGCCCTCGATGCGCGCGATCTCCACACCCGAGGCTGCGGCGGCCTGCTGCGTTCGCACGACATCCGAGTGCAGGCACAGGAGATCCGGCAGCCCCGCCGAAGCTCCGTCACGACCGGCTGCGGCGTCCATCGCGGTCTGCCCGATCCACGCCCCGACAGCGAGGCCGGCCAACGTCGCGCGGTTCCGAACCACGTCGAGCTCCTCGGTCGAGAACCGCACCACGACCTGTCGAGTCCTCGGCGTTGCGCTGCGCATGCGACGACGGCGAGCGGGTTCGTCGTCGCGCGGCTCGTAGTGCACAGTCCGGCACAGGACCACGGCGACGCTGCCACACCGTGGTCGGCAGCGCCTCGTCTCTGGTGAACGGGCCTACTCCTCAGCCGACCCGGACGCCGTTGGACCTCGGAACGCCCCCGTTCCGATCTTCAGGCCGCCCACGGCCAGCGCCGGAAGCATCGCTTCCGGCATATCTCGCTGCGCCCGAACCAAAGCAGCACGACCTCATGAACCTCCGCCCCGCTGCCGGTGCTGTTAGTCGACCGGGTCGTCGAGCTCCGGGGACGAGTCCAGGAACGGGCGAGCGAGGTCGTAGACAGTGGTCTGGCGGACCTCGGTCATCCGCGCGATAGCCGGCCACGACAGCCCCTGACGACGGTGGAGCTCGGCCAGGAGTCGACCGCTGTTCTCCCGGCCGGCGCGCCGCAGCTCTTCCGAGCGCTGCACCGCGGAGACGAGCTCGTCCACCGACATCCCGGCGAGGTCCACCGCGCCATCCTCGCCGACCCCACCGTCGCTGACCTATCCACACATCCGAAGTTCGTCCCGCCAACACTTTCGGACGCCCGAAAGCTCAACACATGACGTCCGACCAGACTCGGCGGCGCATGGCCGTCTTCTCCGTGCACACATCGAAGCCCGACGACATCGGAGCCATCGAGGTGGTCTTCGACAACCAGCTCGCAGCCGAGGAGTTCGCCGCCGGCCGCTCCAAGGACCCGGGAGTCCTGTCCGCATCGGTGACCCGGTACTTCCTGAGCGAACTCGGCAGTCGCAGGCCGATCAGCTGGTTCGTCGACGGGATCGAACAACCTCGCCGATTCGACCGTCATCCCTATCCCACGGACGGAAGCGAAAGCCCGCCAACAAATCCGGCCACACGGCAGCAACGCAGCCGGACACCTCGACCGGAAGCGTGATCGTGCACCAGCAGACGATTAGGGTGCCCCCGGCTTGGCGCTCGTGGCGACACGGAGACGACCTCATGGCGGACAAGGAGCTCTACCGGGTCGACGAGGCGATGACGATCCTGTCTCTCAAGCGCAGCACGATCTACGAGCAGCTCCGATGTGGAAGGTTGCGCTCGGTCCATGTCGGCCGGACCCGGCTGATTCCCGCAGCCGCCATCGCCGAGTACGTCGCCCTGCTCGAGGGCGAGGCGGGAGCCTCAGGTCGATTCGGCGTTGCGTCATGACGGTGCGGCGCAGCCGCGGTGAAGGCTTCACTGGGACGAATCCCGGCAGCGCTGGATCGCCACCGCGACGATCGGGTTCGACGGCCGCGGGAAGCGGATCACCCGGAAGGCCAGCGGAGCCACGAAGACGGCTGCCAAGACCAAGCTGCGAGAGATCCTCCGCGATCATGAGGACGGCACGACCGTCGCTCCCGGCCACTACACGGTGCGAGAGACGGTGATGGACTGGTTGTCCTACGGGCTTTCCGGGCGGGCACCGGCGACGGTCAAGAACTACATGACGATCGCCGGGCAGCACATCGTCGGGCCGCTCGGCGCGCACAGGCTCCGAGATCTCTCCGCTGACGATGTCGACCGCTGGTTGAAGGCCGAGTCCCGATCGGTGAGCACCCGGACGCTTCGCCTGATGCACTCGATTCTGATCCGGGCGGTCAACCACGCCATGGCCCGCGACAAGGTCAAACGCAACGTCGTGAGCGTGTGCCGTCCTCCGACCGGCCGGCCTGGGCGGCGGTCCAAGTCACTCGATCTCGCACAGGCAGGCGCTCTCCTCGATGCAGCTGAGTCGAGCTCCTTGCACGCCTATATCGTGCTGTCGCTGCTGACCGGCGCCCGTACCGAGGAGCTTCGCGCACTGCGGTGGGGAGACGTTGACCTCGTCGGACAACCCGAGGCATCGCCCCCGATCCCCCCGTCGATCTCCGTGGTGCGATCGGTGCGCATCGGTGGGGACACCAAGACACGCAAATCACGGCGCCGGCTCGGTATGCCGCACCGATGCGTGACGGCGCTCCGACGCCAGGCGGCCCGGTCGATGCCCTCACCAGATCCGGATCAGTTGGTCTTCGCGACCCGGAGTGGCTCCGAGATGGATGCCCACAATGTGCGTCGCGCCTTCCGGCGTGTCACCGCGAGCGCCGGTCTCGACGCCACCGAATGGACCCCTCGAGAAATGCGGCACAGCTTCGTGTCCCTGCTCTCGGACTCTGGAATGCCCCTCGAGCACATCTCGCGTCTCGTCGGGCACAGCGGCACCGCCATCACAGAAGCCGTCTACCGCCAGCAGCTCCGTCCGGTCCTGGAGCACGGTGCAGCTGCCATGGACGACATCTTCCCGGTCGCCGATTCATAACGTCCGAGTCGCGACCCGAGCAGTCGCATGCTCTATCCCGAGCGCACCGTGTCGCCTTCTCCGCGGCGCCCGGCCCCTCGACGGCGACGATCACGGCTGGCCCTCGTCTCGAACGATAGACACTCAGTTAGTCACTCAGCACCCGCCCTGCAGCTGACCAAGATCACGAACGCACGAGGGTCGGGCTCATCCTGGGACCACGACGAAGTCGCGAACCCGCAGGTCAAATGAGTAGAGGCCGGTACCCGACGTTCTCGGATACCGGCCTCCGGCCTGTCGGGACGACAGGATTTGAACCTGCGACCCCTTGACCCCCAGGCACTTATACGCTGTCCCTGACCTGCGCCCAATCCGGGTCCGCGCTGGTCACGAGTCCGGCGGTGTCCGTGGTCGTCCGGCGGGCCGTCGGTCGGTTGTCACTCAGTTAGACACTCACCGGCCGCCGTACGCCCCGACCGGCACCGTGCTGCCTACTCCCCGGCTTGCCCCGATAGAGGCCATCCCGAGCGTGGTTCGGGTGGCGTGCAGGGTCGCCGGAGGCGATCGCGTAGCGACGGCTCTGTGTTGGGACCACGGGTCTCCGCGCAGGTTCGCCCTGGACGGCGCCCGAATCACAGGCGACCCTTCGGCCGGCTCAGGGCAAGCACGACACGCCCGAAGCGAAGACCTCAGAGTCGGACACGAACACATGGGAACATGTGTTCGTCACCGCTCCTCAGCGAGGAGGAAGCCTACTGATCAGCCTGAGTGAACCGCCCCGGCGTGTCCGGAGAGCTATCGGTTTGAGTGCTCCGGCTCCGGTTGGGCCTCGTGGTGACGGTAGTGGGCCGTCTCCAGCTCGGCGGGTGGCAGGTCTGCGGCGGAGCCGTGAAGGCGTCGGTGGTTGAACCAGTCGACGTATTCGAGGGTGGCGATCTCTACCTGCTCAACGGTGCGCCATGGTCCCCGCGGTTTGATCAGTTCGGTCTTGAACAGCCCGATCGTCGACTCTGCCAGCGCGTTGTCGTAGGCGTCGCCGACGGATCCGACCGAGGGCGCGACACTGGCGCTGGCCAGGCGTTCGGTGTAGGAGATGGACGTATATTGGGAGCCCGCATCGGAGTGGGCGATGAGTCCGGACAGGTCTTGCTGGCCTTGTCGGCCACGTGTCCAGACGGCCTGTTCGAGGGCGTCGAGGACCAGTTCTGTGCGCATCGTCGTGGCCGCGCGCCAGCCCAGGATCCGTCGTGAGTAGGCGTCGATGACGAACGCGACGTAAACCATGCCCGACCAGGTCGGCACGTAGGTGAAGTCGGCGACCCAGAGCTGGTCCGGGGCCGGTGGGTTGAACCGGCGGCCGACCAGGTCCGCGGCCCGGACTTCGGGCCCGGCGATCGTGGTGCGGATCCGCTTGCCGCGCCGAGCGCCGACCAGGCCGTGGGCTCGCATCAGCCGTTCCACGGTGCAGCGGGCGACCGTGATGTCCTCGCGGTTGAGCTGGGTCCAGACCTTGCGGGCGCCGTAGACGCCGTAGTTCTCGGCGTGTACGCGCACGACCTCCGCGCTCAGCTCCTCGTCACGCTGCTGCGCCCGGGACGGACCCGCGGCGCGGGCGGCGTAGTAGGTCGACGGGGCGATCGCCGCGCCCAGCTCGCCGAGCTGGGCACAGATCGACGCGACACCCCACCGCCGCCCGCCGGTGCTGCGGGCGGCGTGCTGGTCGATGAACCTCACCAACGCGTGCGTGGCCGGTCGATCTCGGCCGCGAAGAAAGCCGACGCCGCCTTCAGGATCTCGTTGGCGCGCTTGAGTTCCGCGTTCTCCCGCTTGAGCCGGCGCAGCTCATCGGACTCCTCAGTGGTTGTCCCGGCCCGGGCACCGCCGTCGGTCTCGGCCTGGCGGACCCACTTGCGCACCGTCTCCCCGGTCCCGACTCCGAGCTTCTCCGCAACGGCGTTCATCGCCGCCCACGGCGACTCGTAATCGGCCTGGACCTCGGCGACCATGCGCACCGCCCGCTCACGCAACTCCGGCGGATAGGGCGGCTGGGAACGACGTGTCATGACTCCATCTCCTCAGAAGATCAAGTCTCCGGACACGCCGGGGCGGTTCAGAGAGGACCCGACGATGGTGCATGAGTCGCGACCCACGGGACAACCCCCAACGACCGCACAACTGATCTGTCGAATACCGAGCGCAAGGATGGGTCGCACACGATCCAGACCGCAGGCTTTCCGGACGGGTTCGTACCGCCGTCTGCGTCGCTTGAACCGCAGCCTCAGTCGAACGCCCCGACGGCAAGCACTGACATCCAGGCGAAGAATAACGAGTAGATGCTGCCGACTAGCATTTGGATCGGCGCAATCCTCTTGGCGCTGGTTCCAGGCTGGCTTTACACGCAGTTGCGCGAGCGCTTATCGCCGCGTCCACCGATGTCTAACCTGAGTGAGCTCTTGAGCGCCTTATCGGTCGGCCTTGCCACTACAGGCGTAGGCATCGCGCTTCTCGTTCTAATCCCTCATCAGTGGTTACCGTTCCTGGTTGATGTTGACGCTTGGCCTTCGGGCGGGAATGTGTACTTGCGGGGCAATGCTCGCGAGGCAGTATGGACAGTGGCCGTCGTCCTGATGCTCGCGACCGCAATCTCGCTGGTCCTGTACATTCCACAGCGCTTACGGCGCAAAACCGAGTTTAGCGCCAACCGGAGCGTGTGGGTCTCGTCGCTCGGCGCCAGACCGAAGCGCCAGATACCGTGGGTTGGCATAAAGCTACAGGATGGCTCACTCATTGAGGGAATTCTATACAGCTACAGTGTCGCAGAACGCCCGCCGGAAGAACGAGATATCACGCTACAGAAGCCGCTCCGGCGAACCGCCCCAGAGCCCGGATGCACCCCAACACCCGTCCAGGTTGACCGCGCCATGTTCTCCGGAACAAACATCGCCTATGTTACCGTTAGCAACTACCCGGAGAAAGAATCGCGGTCGAGGCAGGCGCGTAGATCCGTCTACCGATGGTGCGCCGCGCAAGCGGCAAAGCTCCGGCGCATTGATACGAGATGGAAAGGCTAGAAGCAGTGAGCCGTGCGAGCGCTGCCGTATGGCACCGCGTGGGCGCCTGAACTGCGCTTCCGGTCAGACAAGGGCAGCGGACGCGACGAGCACCCATTGGGCGGCTCGATCGGATCCGTGTCGGCTGCTTCGTCGAACCAAACAGTTCGAACTCATTCTTGATGAGGTAGATTCATGCGACCCTGCCATGGAGGTGCTCAGCTACCCGACCCGTTATTCGATCCGAGCGCACTTAACAGTCGTTCGTCCAGCGACTGCGGAGTCCAGGGAACTTCGGCTCGAAACAGGTTCAGCAGGAGAGCACGCAAGAGCACGACTCCGACTTCATTAGCTGGATACGCCTTACCCTCTAATACAACGTTCATCGTCTTCCACGAACGACCGTGGACAATTTTCGAACGCTGCTCGTAGAACTTCTTCACCAGTCGATAGACAACCGATGGATCGACCCCGTCGACCGAGAGCACCACCGCAGCACGTTGAGCCATTCGATGCGTCATCTCGTCGCGATCACTATCGGCGAGGAGAAGTGCTTCGATCCCTATCGCTGCATCCAATACTTCGTCTTCTTCAGCGACTCGAAGCAGCGCCCGAACCGCACGCCGGGAAGCCAACTTGACGTTCGCGGGCGCCACGCTCAGAGCGGCAAACGTCGCAGGTAGCACCTCCAGCTCTTTGGCCGAAATTGGCTCGACCTCTTCGTTCCACCGTCCTTGATCAAATTCGTGCGGATACCGCTCGAAAGTCTGCACCTTCCAGACAGCCGGAAGATCGTGCTCCCAATCATCAGCCCAATCGAGCGGACGAACGACTGCCTGCGCGTAGCCCGTACGCCGACTAGAAATGACATGGAGACACTCGAATACGCGATCAACCACCTCGTAATCTATACCTGATTGGCGGTAGCGCCGCTCAAACGGGTCTTGATTATCGATCGCAATATCGCAAACCACTACAGCATGCGTCGAAGCTGCAACGACATGAGCGGATACTCGACCGCCATACATCGTGGAGACCGCCCGCGCGCGCTGCATTGATTCGTCTAACTTCTCGATCCTTACACCGTGACCCAGCTCAATCGGCCCAGCATGGTCGAGGGGAGTTAGAGATATCGGCACAAGCAGGTCCCCCCTTAGCTCATTCGCGAACCGCGCTCGCTCTAGCTGCAGATAGATCGCCAGCAAGTCCACATCGGCTTCAACTCCGACAGCCTCTGCTCGAGATATGATGTCACACACAAACCGCATATATTCGAAGACGAACTGCTTCTTGCGAGATTCGGCGTCAGATTCGCTATGTGAGAGCAGACTGATGCGTCGCTCGAACGATTCATCGCTGGCAGCAACTTCCCAGACGCCGTCTGCGGCAGCCTCCAGCTCGGGAACGTTACTGTACTTGATTTGCGCAAATAGTCCGACATCTGAGCCAAACATGTGGTCCCAGTTGACCGGAGCAGAGTCAGGCGGAAAGAAGGTGTCGGCTGCGGTCGTGGTTGACCAGCCTACTGAACTCGATGTGTACTGCGTAACGGCTTTCCGAGGGATGTATCGGTTCGATCTCAAATGCTCGCGGGCCCGCTCGCGGGCAGCCCGAACAGCGGGCAGCGTCAGACTCCACAAATCCGGCTGCAGGGGTGCATCCACGCTGCACATGATCCCGCAGTCGCCCAAGGAGCGGTGAGGCAGGGTGTCTCACCGCTCCCTCCGTGTTATCGCGGCCGACGACCGCGCTGCGGTAAAGCTCAGCCGAGCCTCGTCGTCCATGGTGCTCGCTGGGGGCGACCGCGATGCGGCCCCCCGACAGGCGGCCGGTGAGAAGTGCCGGCCCAACCTGTCTGGTCGAAAGGACGCGTCAGGTGATGCCGAATTCCCGCATCTTTCGGTAGAGGGTGTTACGACCGATTCCGAGTAACCGCGCTGCCTCGCTGCGGTTTCCGTCGGCTACTCGAAGCGCGTCGGCTACCGCTTCTCGTTCGGCCGCTTCCATTCGGTTCAGAGTGCGGGGCGTGCAGAGCTCATCGGGCAGATCGTGTGCGTCGACGGTTTCGCCGTCCGCGCGTCGGGCCAGGAGGATGACCGTGTTGCGCAGTTCTGCGAGGTTGCCGGGCCAGCGCCAGTCCATCAGCCGGCCCCAGGCCGAGGAGGAGAACCGCGTTTCCGACTGCGGGGACGGCAGCTCGTCGAGGACGGTTCGCACCAGAGCGGGTAAGTGGTCCAGCCTGTGCGCCAGCGCGGGCAGGCGGACGGTAGTAGCGACCCGTCGGATCACACCGACCGCCATGTCGTCTGCGGCGTCGAGGTCCGCTGTGAGCGCGAGCGGAGCACGTGAGTTGGCGAGCGCCTGTAGCTGCGCAACTGTCGGTGATGGGGTCGCGTGCACTCGGCGGACGACGACAGCACGTCCGACGCTTGTGGCCGCTCTCGCAGTCTCGAACCAACCGGGATCGAGGTGAGGCTCGACGACCAACGGGTCGTCCGCGCCCTGCATGCGCAGCATGCGCAGCGTGGTCCGCAGCTTTCCAGTGCCACCCGCACCGGTCACCGCGACCATCTCGCCGTACCGCACGGCCGTTGCAAGCTGGCGGTCGACGTCATGGTCGAAATGCAGCGGCTCCGCCGATATGTCGGGTGCAGCCGCACCGACCACGCGCACCGGGGGCGGCTGTGTACTCCCGCCAGGGTGGCGGTCCGGTCGCCTTGGGAGCAGCCGGATGCTGAAGGCCAAGGCTCCGGCCTCGTCGATCGGTTCGACCAGGGCGTCATGCCGACCGTCCGAGAGCGGTACCTGCATCCGCCGCGCGCTGGTCGGCCCGTGCTCGCTGAGGAACCGCCACAGCGTCGGGTGTAACTCCGGGCCTGTGTGGTCGAGCCCGAGTCGATTGGCGAGGACGGTGTGCTCGTCGACGACGAGTGCTCCGGTCGTCCCCCGTTCGGTAGCCAGGTAGGCGTGGACGAGTCGACGATGCCGTTCGCCAGCTTCATCGAGGATCCGTGACGCGATCTGGCGCCCGATGTCCTCTGCCATGACCGTCATCAGGGGGTGGACGTCGCGTAGCGAGCAGGCCAGCGCGAAGGACCCGATCATCCGCCCGGTGTAGGGCTCCATGATCGGCGTGCCGGCGCAGGTGAAGTCTGCCAGCAGGGCGTTGTAGTGCTCGGGTCCGCGGACGAGCACCGGACGGCGCTCGACGAGCACCGTGCCGAGGCCGTTGGTTCCGACCGAGTGCTCCGAGAAGTCGAATCCCTCCGCCGCGCTGGCGCGATCCATGGTGTCCCGCTGACGACGAACGTCGGCATGTCGCATCAGGATCCGTCCGGTTGCATCGGACAGCACCATCGCCACGGGCACATCGGCAAAGCTGTCCTTGAGCCGGTCCAACACCGGCTCCGCAGCACGGCGCAGCACCGGGAGGACGTCGGCGGGTTCGCGGTAGTCGACGCCGTTGGGGGCTACCGGTACCGCGTCGCCGACGCATCGCCGCCAGCTCTTCTCGATGTACTGCGGCACACCGCTGGTGCCCGGCGACTCGGTCAGCAGCCCGCCGTCGACGAGCGCCTCCCGACTGACCCGGGTGCGCTCGCGCTCGACCGACGTCAGGAACATTGGGAACCGGATCTCGTCTCGACGCATCGTTGCCTCGTTGTCTGTGCTCGACGCGCCCTGCTGGCTCGCATGCCCCTCGTGCAGCCGGATACCTGGCGACGGCGCCCCGGCTGCACGTCGGGCTGCCTCTCGTGGCGAGCGTGTAGCCGGCAGGGCCGTCGGTACCCAATGAGGGCTGGCTCAGACGGTAGTCCGAGACCGATGCGCAAGCTGTCCCGTTTCGGAACACCCATGAGGCGTCTGCATTCCCCACAGTGATCCCACACCGGGAATGTGGCCACCGAGGTCCGCGGCACGGTTCGAGGAGGGATCCAGATGACAACGGCGCCATCGACCCGCCCTGCGGGGACATCCGCCCAGTCCGACGCCTTGCGCGCGCTCTACGCCGACTGGTCCAGCATCCTGGCCAGTACGCCGGACATGACGATCCGGCTGTTCCGCAGCGTTTTCGACGAGTGGCACCAGCCCACTCGTGAGCCCGAGGACGTGACCTACCGCGAAGAGACGGTCGGTGGCGTGCCCGGAATCTGGACGTTGCCGGCGGACGCCGACACCTCGAAGGTCTTGCTCTACACCCACGGCGGCGGTTTCGCCGTCGGCTCGGCCGCGAGTCACCGCAAGCTCGCCGGGCACGTGGCCAAGGCACTCGGCGTGACGTCGTTCGTGCTGGACTACCGCCGCGCTCCGGAGCACCCGCACCCGGCGCAGGTCGAGGACGGCGTCGCCGTGTTCACGGCGCTGACCGGACGCGGTGTCGACGCGCGCGACATCACGACGATCGGGGACTCGGCGGGCGGCAACCTCGCCGTCGCGATCCCGCTGTCGCTGCGCGAGCAGGGACTCCCTCTGCCCGGGAGGGTCATTGCGTTCTCGCCGTGGCTGGACATGGAGAACGCCGGTGAGACGCTGGTGATCAACGACGCGAGCGACGCACTGATCACCGTCCCACTGCTCGAAGGCATGATCGCCGGCGTCCTCGGGGAGTCGATCGACCCGACGACGCCTCTCGCGAACCCTCTGTATGCAGACCTGACCGGCCTTCCGCAGCTCTACATCAACGCGGGCTCGGCGGAGTCGCTGGTCGACAACGCGACCCGTCTCGCCGAGCGCGCGAAGGCGGCGGGTGTCGACGTGACCCTCGCCGTCGCAGACGGGATGCAGCACGTCTTCCCGTTCCTCGCCGGCAACGCACCCGAGGCCGACGACGAGATCGCGGCTATCGCGAAGTGGTACCACGGCTGATCGCTGCCACACCCCGGCCTCACGTCCCTGCGGCGTCACTCTCTCCGCGACACGATTCTGGAGCAACCAATGAGCACAACACGTACCCCTGACGTCGATGCGATCGTCATCGGCGCCGGTTTCGGCGGCATCTACATGCTGCACAAGCTGCGCAACGAGCTGGGCCTGACCGTGCAGGGCTTCGAGAAGGGGGGCGGTGTCGGCGGTACCTGGTACTTCAACCGCTACCCCGGCGCCAAATCCGACACCGAGGGGTTCGTCTACCGCTACTCCTTCGACAAGGACCTGCTCCAGGAGTGGGACTGGACCACCCGCTACCTCGGGCAGCCGGAGGTTGAGCGCTACCTCAACCACGTCGTCGACCGCTTTGACCTGCGTCGCGACATCCAGCTCAACACCGAGGTGACCGGAGCGACGTTCGACGAGGACGCCGACCTGTGGGCGGTGACCACCGCCGACGGGAAGTGCCTGACCAGCCGCTACGTCGTCAACGGGCTCGGCCTGCTCGCCAAGAGCAACATCCCCGACATCCCCGGCCGGGACAGCTTCGCCGGCCCGCTCGTGCACACCAACGCCTGGCCCGAGGACCTCGACATCACCGGCAAGCGGGTCGGCGTGATCGGCACCGGCTCGACCGGGGTCCAGTTCATCACCGCCGCTGCATCGCGGGTCGGGCACCTCACGGTATTCCAGCGCTCGCCGCAGTACGTCGTGCCCTCGGGCAACCGCCCGGTCGACCAGTCCGAGGTCGACGAGACCAAGCAGAACTTCGACGCGATCTGGGACCAGGTCAAGAACTCCGTCGTCGCGTTCGGTTTCCAGGAGAGCGGCGTCGAGGCGACGAGCGTCTCCGCCGACGAGCGACGGCGGGTGTTCCAGGAGAACTGGGACAAGGGCAACGGGTTCCGGTTCATGTTCGGCACGTTCTGCGACATCGCCATCGACCCGGACGCGAACGCAGCCGCCGCTGCGTTCATCCGCTCCAAGATCGCCGAGACCGTCGACGACCCGGAGACCGCCCGCAAGCTCACCCCGGAAGACCTCTACGCGAAGCGACCGCTGTGCGACCAGGGTTACTACGAGACCTACAACCGCGACAACGTCGAGCTGGTCTCTATCCTGGAGAACCCGATCCACACGATCACCCCCAACGGCGTGCGCACCGCCGACGGGGTCGAACACGAGCTCGACGTGCTGGTGTTCGCAACCGGCTTCGATGCCGTGGACGGCAACTACCGGGCGATGGACCTTCGTGGGCGCGGCGGACGGCACATCGGCGAGCACTGGACCGACGGCCCGACCAGCTACCTCGGCCTGTCGAAGGCCGGTTTCCCCAACATGTTCATGATCCTCGGCCCGAACGGCCCGTTCACGAACCTGCCGCCGAGCATCGAGGCCCAGGTCGACTGGATCGGCGAGCTCATCAGCCATGCCCAGCGCAACGGGGTGCGCATGGTCGAGCCGACCCCGGAGGCAGAGGACGGCTGGACCGCAACCTGCACCGAGATCGCGCACATGACGCTGTTCCCGAAAGCCGAGTCCTGGATCTTCGGGGCGAACATCCCCGGCAAGAAGAACGCGGTCATGTTCTATATGGCCGGGATCGGCGCCTACCGGCAGAAGCTCGCCGAGGTCGCCGGGAACGACTACGAGGGCTTCGTGCAGACCAAGCAGAACGACACCGCTAGCGTCTGACCGCGCCACCGCCACGACGGGGCCCCGACCGACGGCCGGGGCCCCGTTCGCGTGACAGGCAAGACTGAAAGGAACCATCCGCGCGCACGCCGAGTCACCATCGGTCCCGTTGCTGCTCCACGTGCTCACGCCTTGCCAACTCGTCCGCTGTGGCGCCGCAGACGTCCCGGTCCGGTCGTCTGGACCGTGCAGGATCGCGTCATCCCATTCGCGCACATCTGGCACCGATGAGGGAGCGCGGGCCGGGGGCCGGTGCTCGCCCGCGTCGCCAGCATCCGGTCACGTTCCCACATTTGACGATGCCGACGCCGTCGACCGGACGACCCTCGACGTGATGGGTACGGCGGACGGTCCGCCGAACACGACCCACGTTGTTCGGCTTCTCCGACATATGCAATGCCATTCGACATTTTGTGCTACCCTCCGAATATCTGTCGTAACTCGGCACAGGGAGCGCCCATGACAAGAACTGGTAACCCGGGCGTACCCGGCGTCGACCGGCGTGGACGGCGCGCGGCCACCCGCCGCAGCATGATCCTCAACGCCGCCGCCACCTCGATGGCCGAGCACGGCTACGAGCGGGTGACTTTGGAGCAGATCGGCGAGCAGGTCGGGCTCTCGGCCACCGGCCTATACCACTACGTCAGCGGCAAGGAGGACATCCTCGCCCAGCTGATGACCGACACGATCGAGGAGATCGGCCGTGAGACCGATTTGCTCGCCGCCGGTTCCTCCGACCCGGAGGTGTTGTTGCGGGCCTTCGTTCGCGCGCACCTGCGGGTCGCGGTGACGACGCCAGCAGGACGGGTACTGAGCAGCCATCAGGACATCGTGGTCAGCGAGACTTACAGCGATGCCATTCGTGACGCACGCCGCCGACACGAGCGGAGGCTCGAGTCGATTATCGCAGATGGTGCAGCGAGGCGGGCCTTCCGTGCTTCCGACCCCCGCACCACCGCTCGGTTCGTTCTAGGCGCGCTCAACGGCGTCCCCCGGTGGGCCGGCTCCCAGGCCACCACGGTCCTGACCGACTCGATCGCCGAACAACTCGTCGACCATCTGATCAGCGGCATCGGAACTGAGCCTGGCGCAGCCGGGTCCTGACTACGGCATACGCCGCGGCGATCCACGAAGGAGTGGCATGACAGAACTACGAGACAGCTCGCTCGAACAGTCGCGCTTCTCCGAGTTGCTCTATGCCGTCACCGACGGCGTCGCCCGGATCACACTGAACCGTCCCGCCGAGCTGAACTCCTTCAGCACCAACCTCTATCGAGAGCTCCGCGACGCCGTCCGGTTGGCCACCATCGACGACGTGGTCGACATTGTCGTCATCACCGGCACCGGACGCGCCTTCGCCACCGGCGGCGACCTCAAAGAAGTGCTGGCCTACCTCCAACCCGGAGCGGACCCGCTCGACATCTACCGCTTCGAGGACAACCTGCCCTTCGAGACGGTGCGACAGTGCCCGAAGGTCACGATCGCGGCAGTCAACGGGATCTGCATGGCCGGGGGGCTCATCACGACGATGTCGTGCGATATCTCGGTGGCGGTGGCCGACGCGGTCTTCGCCGCTCCGGAGGGCAAGGTCGGTGTCGCCGAGGGCTGGATGCCGGCCGTCATGTTCGGGCGGGTGAGCGTGTCGAAGATGCGTTACCTCGTCCTGACCGGCGCCGCGATCCCGGCCGAGAAGGCCGAGCGCTGGGGTCTGATCACCGAGGTCGTGCCCGATGCCGGCGCCCTCGACCGCCGCGTCAACGAAATCATCGAGGAGGTCCGCGGCACGTCACCCGCCGTGCGTCGGTCCTACAAGCAGACGATCAATGACATCGCGCCTGCCGGGAGGATGGGCGACTTCCGCGAGGGAACCGGCACCCCCGACGGCATCGAGGGGCTGAGCGCGTTCGCCGAGAAGCGCCGGCCCCAATACCGCAACGGCATAGCCCACGCCTGACCGCCCGGACGGGAGACGACGATGCGCGACTGGAACGGACTGCTCACCCAGCTCACACCGGAGAAGGCTGCGGAACTCCGGTCGCAGGGGTACTGGGGCGAGCAGCGGCTCTGCCACCAGGTCGACAAGGCGGCGTTGCAAACGCCGGACCGGGCAGCCGTCGTGGACCGGGGTGGCTCCACCAGCTACCTGGAGCTGCAACGGCTGAGTCACGTTGTCGCGGCGGGCCTGGCCGGACTCGGGGTTAGGCCCGGAGACCTCGTGAGCTGGCAGTTGCCCAACCGGCTCGAGGTGGTCGCGTTGATGGTGGCCTGCACGCGCCTCGGCGCGGTGTTCAACTCGCTGGCGCCGATCTTCCGCGAACGCGAAGTGTCGACGATGCTGGCGCTGGGCGCCCCTAAGGTCGTCGTCACCGTGGAATCCTTTCGCGACTTCGGCCACGCCAAGATGATGAGCGCGATCGCTCAGGACCTGTCCGAGGTACCCACCGTGGTCGTCATCGAGGGAGCCGGCGGCGACCGCGGCTGGCCGCAGCTGTTGGCTGACGGGCAAGCCCGGTTCGACGCCGAGGGTCCGGTCGACGCCGGGACCAGCGCCGACGCCGTCGCGCAGCTGGCGTTCACCTCCGGTACCACGGGTGAGCCCAAGGGAATTCTGCACACCCACAACAGCCTCTACTACGGCGGCCGCATCATCGTCGAGCGGCGCGCGTTGACCACCGACGACGTTTACCACATGGCCTCCACCCTCGGGCACCAGACCGGAATCCTGTTCGGCGTCCTGGCCCCGGTCCAGCTCGGAGCGACCGTGGTCCTGCAGGACGTGTGGGACGCGGGCGATTACCTGGACATGGTCGAGGCGAACGGAATCACCATCACCAGCGGCGCGACCCCCTACCTGCAGGACACCCTGGAGCGCCCCGACTTCGCGGCCAAGGACACCTCGACGTTGCGGCAGGTCGGATGCTTCGGGTCGGGCTTCCCCAGCCCGCTGGCCCGGCGGGCTGCGCAGATGCTGCCCGGCGTCGAGTTCTACGGAATCTGGGGGATGACCGAGGTCGGCCTCGCCACCGCGCACTCCCCCGGCGACCCGCCCGAGATCGTGTGCGACACCGACGGCCACGCCGTATTCCCGATCGAGGTGGCGATCCGCAGCGACGACCTGGCCGAGGAGCTCGGACCCGACGAAGTGGGCGAGATGGTCGTGCGCGGCCCGTCGCGGCACCTGGGCTTCCTGCAGCCCGGTCTGGCGCCATCGCACTTCCTCGACGGCGACTGGTACCTCACCGGCGACCGGGGCCGGATCCGTTCCGACGGCCGGTTGGTGATGACCGCCCGCAGCAAGGACATCATCATCCGAGGCGGCGAGAACGTACCTGTTCTGGAGGTCGAGAACGTCCTGATCGAGCACCCCGACGTCTGGTCCGCCGCCGTGGTGGCCGTGCCCGACGAGCGACTCGGCGAGAAGGCCTGCGCCTGCCTCGTCCTGCGCGACGGCGCCTCGTTCGACGTGGCCGAGCTGCGCCGCTGGCTGGCGGAGAAGAAGGTCACCCGACAGTTCTGGCCCGAGTACGTGCAGGTCTACCCGGAGTTCCCGGTCACACCGAGCGGAAAGATCAAGAAATTCGCCCTGCGCGAGCAGGTGGCGACAATCGCCTCCAGACCCATCGACGAAGGAGCGTGACGGGTTGACCGTCAGTCCACTGCGGGACGCGATCGCCATCGTCGGCGTCGGGGAGTCCGTCTACTCGCGCCGGTCCGCGGTGCCGGTGCCGACGCTGATGGTCCAGGCGGTGCGCGACGCCATCGCTGACGCCGGCATCGACATCGACGAGGTGGATGGAATCGTCTCCGACGCCGCGGTCGCCCCCCACCTCCTCCCCGCAGACGAGCTCGCTGCCAACCTCGGGCTGAGCGACCGGGTCTTCACCGCGCAGATGTCGGTAGGCGGCGCGGGAAGCGTCGGGGCGCCCCTTCTCGCGGCCCAGGCGATCGCGACCGGTGCGGCGAAGACCGTGGTGTGCTATTTCGGCGTCGACTGGGGCTCGGCACCCGGCGGTCCGTACCGGTTCCACGGCACCGACCCGTACAAGGCCAGCCTCGAGATGCCGTTCGGCTTCTACGGGCAGCCGGTCTACTTCGCCGCCGTGGCGCGCCGTTACATGCACCGCTACGGGCTCACCCCCGAGGATCTCGCCGACGTCGCGATCTCCACCCGCGCCTGGGCGGCGCTGCACCCGGGGGCGATGAAGCGCACGCCGATCACCCGCGCGGACCACCGGTCCTCGCCCATGATCGCCGACCCCCTGCGGGTGCTGGACTGCTGCCTCCTCACCGACGGCGCCGCCGCCTTCGTGATGACCTCGACCGCGCGCGCGCGCGACTGCCGGCACCGTCCGGTCTCGGTGGCGGGCGTGTCGTTCAGCGGGGCGGCCATGTCCGGGCACTCCTACCTGGCCCAGCACGAGGACTATCTGTCCACGCCGGCCCAGGTGACCGGCCCGCGCGCGCTGGGGATGGCCGGGGTCGGTCCGGAGGACGTCGACTTCGCCGAGATCTACGACTGCTTCACCATCAGCTGCCTGCTGCAGGCGGAGGACCTCGGCTTCGCGCCCAAGGGCGCCGGCGCCACCCTGTTCGCCGACGGACACGCCGCGCCGGGGGGATCGCTGCCCATCAACACGCACGGGGGCCTGCTGTCGCACGCCTACGTGCTGGGGATCAACCACGTCGTCGAGGCGGTGGCGCAGCTGCGCGGGGGCTGCGGCGACCGGCAGGTGCCCGCCGCCGAGGTCGGACTCGTGTCGGGGTATGCGGCCTGGGAACACGCGAGCCTGGTGCTGACCGCATGAGCGCCATCACCGTGCCGAACTCCGGACCTTGGGTCCCCGACATCACGTGGCCGGTCCTCGAGGAGTTCTGGGCCGCCGCCCGCGAGGGGCGTCTGGTCTTCCCGCGCTGCACGGCGTGCGGCCGGTACCAGTGGTATCCACAGGCGATGTGCCCGGACTGCCGGGCGATGGCCTTCGAGTGGGACGACGTCCGCCCAGAGGGCTACGTGTTCAGCCACACGACGCTGCGGCGCAGCTTCGTCCCCGGTGAGGACGGCGAGCAGGCCCGGCACATCGTGCTGGTCAAGTTCGTGCACGTGCCGGGCGTCACCCTGGTCACGAACGTGCGCGGAGACATGGCGCCCCGGGTCGACCTGCGGGCGCGGATCATCTTCGACCAGGTGGCGCCCGGGGTGTGGCTGCCGGTCAGCGAGCTGTCCGAGGACTGATCGCCAGGTCAGATCATCGCGCCGAGCCGGTCCCGTACGCCGGCGAGTCGCTCATACTGGCCCAGCACATCGACCGCGGTCGGCATCATCACGAACGCCTCGGCTCCGGCCTCGCGGTACCGGGCCAGCTCGTCAGCCACGCGGTCCTCGCCACCGATCACACACCACCGCTCGATGGCCTCGACGGGCATGCCGTACTGGCCGGCGACAAACCGCTCCAGCTCGCGGCGACCGGTCTCGGCATCGTCGGTGACGTGTACGAACACCAGCATCACGGTGGTGCAGACCGGCCGGCCGAACTCCTCCGCCTGGGCCCGCAGATCGGCGACCGCCCGGCGCACCCGCTCAGGTTCGAGCCACACCGCGATCCAGCCCTCGGCGAATCGGGCGGCGCGGCGCACCGCGTGTGCGGACCGGCCGCCGACCACCAGCGGAGGTCGCGAGGACGGCACCGGTTCCAGCTTCGGCGAGCGCACCGGCAACAGCGGGCCGGGATGGTCCACGGCCTCGCCGCGCAGCAGCGCATCGACAACGCCGATGGCCTCCTCGAGCCGGCGACCCCGCTGGGCCACAGGGTAGCCGGCGGCCTCGAACTCGGCCGGGTTCTCACCGCCCACGCCGACACCGACTATCAGGCGGTCCGGCGCGAGCGCGGCGACCGTGCCGAGCTGCTTGGCGGTCCACACCGGGTTGCGCATCGGCAGCAGCAGCACCCCGGTGCCCAGGACCAGCCGCTCCGTGACCGCGGCGACAGCTGCCAGCGCTCCGCACGGTTCCAGGACCGGTGGGTGGAAGCTCAGGTGGTCACCGACCCAGCCCGAGTCGAACCCGAGATCCTCCGCCAGCCGCGCGGCGGCCAGCAGCGGCGGTGCGCCCAGACGCAGCGGGTCGAAGTTCGGCAGCATCACTCCGAACCCGGACGCCCGTACCGCCAGCGGTGTACTCACACGGTACCGACCTGGCCGAGCTCGCCGTCGTTGATACGCGCGGTGAGCTCCCGCTTGAGGATCTTCCCGACCGGGTTGACCGGGAGTGCGTCGATGAGATGATAAGTCTTGGGGATCTCGAACCCGGCGAGCCTGCCGCGGCAGAACGCGGTGAGCTCCCTCGGATCCACTGCCGTCCCCTCGGCCGGCACGACGCAGGCGCACACCCGCTCGCCCCACTTCTCGTCGTGCGCACCGACGACCGCCACCTCGCGCACCGCAGGATGCTCGACCAGAACGCTCTCGACGCGCACGGCATAGACGTTCTCACCGCCGGTCTTGATCACCTCCTTGCCGCGACCCTCGAAGTAGAAGTACCCGTCCGGGTCGCGGCGCAGTATGTCGCCGGTGTGGAACCACCCGCCGCGCCATGCACGAGCGGTCTCCTCGGGGTCGGCGTAGTACTCGGGTATCACCGACGCGCCACGCAGCAACAGCTCACCGGGCGTGCCCGGTGGCACGTCACGGTCCTCCTCATCCGCCAGGCGCCACTCGAGCCGCGCGTCCAGTCGCCCGACGGACTGGCGGCGTTCGAAGATGTCCTTGCCGCGCAGCAGGCAGGTCGTGGTGTTCTCGGTCTGGGAGTACAGGTAGAACAGCTCGGTGTCGGGCAGGTACTTCGCGACGACATCGCGGTTGAAGAAGTTTCCGCCGGGGACGAACAGCTTCGTGATGCTTGACAGGTCGTAGTCGTCGATGCCGGCCTCGACGAGCCAGTTGAACAGCACCGGCGGCATCAGGAAGACGTAGCTGACCCGCTCCCGGTCGATGATCGAGAGGAACTCGGTGGGGTCGAACTTGGGGGTGACGATCGTGGATGCCCCGATGATCATGTGCGTCAGGGTGGTGACCAGAATGGACGCATGATAGGGCGGCATCGGGTGCAGGCAGATGTCATGCGGCCGGAAGCCGATGTTCCACTGGAACGCGTAGTGGTTCTGCAGCACGGTCGCGTGGGTGTGCACGGCCAGCTTGGGCAGGCCGGTCGTGCCGCCGGTGGAGAACAGGATCACCGGGTCGTCGTCGCCGACGCCGACAGGGAGCGGCACCCCCGAACCCGACGCCACCAGCTCCTCGTAGGCCAGCACGCCTTCCGCGGCTGGCGGTGGCCCGATCTCCACAACCGTCGCGATCCCGGCCAGCCTTCCCGTTGCGCGCATCGCCGCGACGCGGTCGCGGTGGTCGGGCCCGACCACCAGTACGCGGGCGCCGCACTTGGCGACCAGCGCGTCGACCTCGTCGTCGATGCGGCGGGTGACCATCGGCGCCAGGACCGTGCCGGCCTTCGCGCAGGCGAAGAACAGCTCCGGCATCTCCACGCAGTTCTCCAGGACCGCCGCGACCGTGTCGCCGCGCCCGAGACCCAGCCCGGCGAAACCACCGGCCAGCCCGGTGGTCCGGTGTTCCAGCTCGGCGTAGGTCAGGGAGCACATGCCGACCGTGATCGCCTTCTTGGCGGGGAACTCCTGTGCGTGCGAGGTGATGAAACGCCCGAGGTTCATCGTCATGCCGGGGCACCTTCCGGTCGGCGCCGCACCGGCGCGCTGGGGGTGAGCTCGAAACCGTCGTAGCCGCTCGCAGCGACCGCGTCACACGCCGTTCGGTACGCCCCGACACCGGCGACGTAGGGGTACACGACGCGCGGTTTGCCGGGCACGTTGGCGCCGGTCCACCAGGAGTCCACTGCTCCGAGCAGGGTGTGCGCCGCGACGCGCGCGGCGTGCGCGACCCAACCGTCCTCTGCCTCGACCGTCGGCTCGATGAGAGCGTGACCGTTGCGCTGCAGGTGGTCGAGGCACCCGGCGATCCAGTCGACGTGCTGCTCGATGCAGGTGGGCATGTTGGAGAACACCGACGGGCTGAGCGGGCCGGTGATCGTAAAGAGGTTCGGGAAGCCCGCGGACATCAGCCCCAGGAGGTTGCGGGGTCCGTCGATCCACTTCTGGCGGAGCTCGACACCCTCCCGTCCGACGATGTTTATCGCCAGCAACGATCCGGTCATGGCGTCGAATCCGGTGGCCAACACGAGCACGTCGAGCGGGTACTCAGCCTCTGTGGTGCGCAGACCACCTTCCGTCACCTCCACGACGGGGGTTCGGCGCAGGTCGACCAGCGTCACGTCGTCGCGGTTGTAGGTCTCGTAGTAGCGGGTGTCGAGGGCCGGGCGCCGAGTACCGAAGGGATGGTCACGCGGGGTGAGCGCCTCCGCAGTTGCCGGATCGCGCACCACCTCACCGATCCGGGCGCGCACGAAGTCCGCGGCCACGTCGTTGGCGGCGCGGTCAGTCAGCACGTCGGCGAATCCGCCGAAGACGAACCGCATCCCCCCGGTGTCCCAGAGGCCGCGATAGAGGTCCTCCCGCTCCGCCGGTGACACCGATAGTGCCGAGCGAGGGTCGACATCGAACGGGAAGCCGCCCAGGGAACGCCGGCAACGTTCGCGGATCGCGTCGTACTCGGCCTTAACCGCCGCACTGACCATCGGGTCGGTCGGTGCGTTGCGCGCGGGAACGCTGTAGTTGGGGGTGCGCTGGAAGACGGTCAGGTGCTCGGCCTGCTCGGCGAGCAGCGGGATCGCCTGCACCCCCGACGAGCCGGTGCCGAGCACCCCGACCCTGTGACCGGCGACGTCCACCGGTTCGTGCGGCCAACGACCGGTGTGCAGCACCGGGCCGCGGAATCGCCCGACACCGGGCACGGCGGGGACGTTCGGCGTGGACAGACAGCCGACCGCGGAGATCAGGAAGCGGGTACGCACCTGCTCGCCGGTGTCCGTACGGACCGACCAGCGGGATCCCGCCTCGTCGAACGTCGCCGCCACGACCCAGGTGTCGAACTGGATGTCACGGCGCAGGTCGAACCGGTCGGCGACGTGCTCGAGGTAGCGCAGGATCTCCGGCTGCGACGCATACCGTTCGCTCCACTCCCACTCCTGTTGGAGCTCCTCGGAGAAGGAGTACGAGTAGTAGACGCTCTCGGAGTCGCAGCGGGCACCCGGGTAGCGGTTCCAATACCAGGTGCCACCCACCCCGGCACCCGCCTCGTAGCCCCGAGCGCTGAGACCGAGCTGCCGCAGCTTGTGGAGCATGTAGAGCCCGGCGAATCCGGCCCCGACCACGACCGCATCGACGACGTCATCGGCGTCTGTGCGGTCCTCGTCAGGGCCGCCTATCGGGCTCACCGCCGCCCCGCACCCGTGGCGGCGAAGCGGGGCACGGCGAAGGATGTGCGTCCCGCCTTCCAGAACAACCGCTCGCCGAGGTGGGCGGCTACCTCACGACGCTGCCGCTCGAGCGGGTCGGCACCGGTCGGTGGCTGCGTGAGATGCTCACTCAGCTGCAGCCAGTAGGTCGCCGGGCCGAGCCTGGTCACCTCGCGCGCGGGCGTCGACGCCACGACGTCGCCGCCGATCAGATCGACGTAGGCGGGCCCGAGCACCATTCCCCACCAGATTTCCGGAAGCCAGGCCTGCAGGTTCTGCGGCGTCAGGTAGACGAAGCCGGGTGGCTCGCCGTTCGCTGCGGCTGGGCCGGGCAGGACGTCGACATAGCCGAAGTCGGCCCCGAACGTCGTCGAGGCCTCCCGCACGAAGCCGACGAGGCCGTCCGGGCCCGCTACTGCGTTGTTGCACTCGAGCGTGATCGTGGCATGAGTGTCGGTGGGGTAGAACATCGGATGCACCCCTCCCCTGACCCGCATGGGCGAAGGTGAGTCCCAGAAGATCTCCCCCGAGGACTCGGCATGCGCGGAGCGCAGCGCCCGCGCGGAGCCGCCGCCGTCCCCGCGCGGTCCGGGGACCGCACCGGGAGCGTGTCGCGCGAGGATCGAGAACAGCCGGGCCAGCGTGCCGGGTCCGGTGAGCGGGTCCCGGGTGAAGACCTGGGCCACGTGGGTTGCCGTGCCCATATCAATGACCGTCACCGTGGGGTCGTACTGGTCACGACCGACCTGTCACGGCCGATACCGCGGGAGTCGCCGCCTCGGGATAGAACTGGTCCGCCCACCGCCGGTAAGCCAGGTACGGCTTGGCCTCCTCGGGAGGCAGCGGGGGCCGTGCGACATAGGTCATGTGCTCCCACACCACAAGATCCCTGCCGACCTGCCGACGCAGGTGCTCGATGCGCTTGGCCGCACGTTCGGTCGGTACTACGGCGTCGGGCTCGTGGCGCGGCACGAAGTTGGTCATCCGCAGGTCCGAGACGGTGTCGTCGACGGGCGTGATCGACTGGATCTGGACCGTGTCGTCGATGCCTTCGAAGCGGAACAGGGCGATGCCTATCCCCCAGCCCTGGATGTCGAGGTGACCGACCTTCCCACCGGAGGGCGTCAACCAGGTGTCGCCCTTGCCGCGTCCCCAGACCATCCGCTGCCGGGAGTGCCACAACGGGCCCTCTCCGGAGAACTCGACGATCTCCGGCACATCCGTCGCCTCGTGGACGTACTTCTGATGCGCCGAGTCGGCGAGATTCTCGCCGAGGAACTGTGGCGCAACCGGGCGGTTGAGCCACTCACCGGTGCAATGCGGATGTACAGGGTAGAAGGTATCGGTGTCATAGCCGGCAATCAGGGGCAGCTCCCACGTCGGCTCGGCGCCGGTCGCGTCGTACCAGAGCATGACCAAGCCGTTGACCTCGTGGACCGGCCACACGGTCACGCGCTGCCCGCGGTTAGGCCTGCTGCTGTAGGGGATCTCGGCATTGCGTCCCTCGGCGGTCCACTGCCAGCCGTGGAACGGGCAGACGAGATTGTCGCCGCATACCGACCCGCCGTAGCCCATGTGCGCCCCGAGGTGCGGACAGTAGGCATCCATGATCGACAACGTGCCGGACTTACCACGGAAGGCGACGAGATCACGGCTGAAGTAGCGCAGCGGCATGACCTCGCCAGCCTCGAACTCTGCCGACCAGCCCACGTGGAACCAGCCGGTGGGATGGCTGCGGTAGGGAAAGCCGCGGTTCGACGCACTCAGCATCGGCGGTGACGCAGTGTTGACCACTCGAGAACCTCCATCGATCACGACCGGCCAGCACGCCGGTTTCAATATCACTCGTGATGTCGAATGTCATTCGAGCATTGAGCTCTTCCTCTGTCAAGGTGGCTGAGTGGTCGGTCCCGCACCGCCTTACCTGCAGTTCAGCTGAGCGCAAATGCGCCTTCTTGCTGCTGTGACTGTCACCATCTGAGGTGGCATCGAGCCCAGCGCCTGTCTCGACACGCGTTGACCGCGGACAGCCCAAATGCTGGGGCGTCGGCCGGCGTGGCGCAGCCGTCTCCGCTACGCCCCCCGGGAGGGCAGGTGTACCCCTACGCCACAGGGCTCGCCGCCACCGACGGTCGGACAGATTCGGTGGCGGCAACGGTTGCACCGCAGCCGTCGTCGCGTCGAGGTCGGACCAGGTCGCGTTAACCCGCCGCACATTGCGTCTACGTCCGCCTGACCGGACGGAACTGCTGCCTGGTTCGGTTGACTCCTACCCCGGGAAGACTCAGCCACTCAGGAAGGAGCCTCATCGTGCCCCAAGCCGTGCCCTGCGGCGTTGCCCCCGCGAACTGGCCTTGCGTCTGATGGAAGACTCCGTACCACCCGTCGCACGTCACCCGCGCTGTCGGCCGTCGCGTCGACCGGCTCGAGGCTCCGTCGCTGGCTGGGGCAGTCGAGCTGGATCCACGACGAGTTCCTGGCCGCCTGCCTACAGCGCGAGGTAGCCGCCCGCGAGGCCCACGGCGGCGAGAGCCGCGTCCGCGCCTACCGGTTCCGTCCACGGAAGTCGTTGGAGGACTCCGACTTCGACGACCAGCGCGCTCCGTGAAACGGGAGGCGATCACGCATCTGGGTACGTTGGACTTCATCATCGTCCGAGGCAACTGTCACGGTCCTCGGCCCTCCCGGGCGCTGAGAAGACGCACCTCCCGGTCGAGCTCGGATCCGGGTCCTCAGGCTGGGCGCCGCACCCTGTTCGCCACCGCCGCCGAATGGGTCGCCCGTCTCGCCGACGCCCACCACGCCAACCGCTTGCAGGACGAACTCGTCAACTCGCCCAGGTCCCGCTACTGATGATCGGTGAGGTCGGCTACATACCGTCGAGGCCGAAACGGTCAACCTGATCTACCACCTCGTCATCCTGCTGCGCATGGGCCAGCATGATCGTCACCAGCAACAACCCCTCGGTCGCTCGGGCCCAGCCTTCGGCGACGACGTCTTGGCCGCCGCAATGATCAACCCGCCTCGACTCATCGGTCTGATCGGCGGCGACACGTTCAGGCGCCCAGCCACCGTTCCTTCGGAAGCACCGGTTGGTCAAGACGGCCGTTCGCTCCGAGCACACGCTCGAACTGCTGGAGATGGCGGAGCATCGCCTTCGACGCACGGTCGGCATCGCCTGCCGCGACCGCTCGGGCGATGCTCCGATGAGCTCGTCGGGTGTCGGTCATGTCCTGTCCGGACAGCTGCTCCCCCGGGACGTGCCATGTCAGCTCCTGCCCGAACGCTGCGATGACGACACGAAGGATCTCGTTGTTGCTGCACACTCCGAGCGCCTCATGAAACTCCACCGACGGTGCCCATGCCTCGCTCGGCGAGGTGCCGGCCTCGGCCAACGCGAGCAACCAGCCGCGCTGTTCGTCCGACGCGGAACGGGCGGCCGCTGCGGCAGCGGCCGGCTCGACGAGCTGGCGGAACTCGGAGAACGCCCGCATCGACGTCTCGGCGAGAGTCAACAGGAGCGCCAACGAGCGCGTCACCTGACTCAGATCGGGCCGGGCCACGCGAATCCCGCCGTGCGGGCCGCGCCTGATCTCGATCAGCCCATCGGACTCGAGCAGCCGCAGGGCTTCTCGCACGGTTCCGCGGCTGAAGCCGTGCTCGGCGATCAGGCTGGCCTCAGGGGGCAGAGGCTCCCCGACCTGCATCCCGCGTCCGAGGATCTGCCCGCGCAGCCGGTCGGCAAGCACGTCGGAAGCCTTCGGAAGACGAGGTTGCCGCCTCGTCGGGGATGACGTGGGCACGTCCGAATCCGCAGGTTTCACGCCGTCCACGTCATGCTCCGCCACAGTCATACACTCCGGGCGTGCCCTGCCCCGCAGGAGCCCCTTCCGCTGGAAAGCATAATGAACCACACGGATAGGCCCCCACCCGGGCTCAATGGATCTCGAGGCCCGCGGCCTCCAACTTGCGGTAGAGCGTCGAGCGCGAGATACCCAGCAGCGCTGCCGCGGCCCTCTTGTTGCCACGGGTCTCGCTCATCGCGTCCATGATGGCGCTCAGCTCTGCCTGCTCGAACCTGCTCATCCTCCGTCGATAGGCACTGGTCCGCAGCTCTACCGGCAGATCGCCCACCCGCACCTCCGCCCGACGCGACGTGGCGACCGCGCGCTCGATCGCAGCACGCAGTCCTCCGGTGTTCGCCGGCCACGGCATACGAAGCAGCAGCGCGACAACCTCTGGCGCCAGCCGGCGGGAATCGGCGAAGTGCCGGGCCAGTGCCGGCACGTCGCCGATGCGGTTGCTCAGCGGTGGGAGCACGACGACAACGGCTCTCTGCTGCCCGTTCCCGGCCGGCAGAGCCATGACCTCGACACCGGCTGTCGCCAGACAGCGCCAACCACCCGCTCGGGCCTCGTCGAGTAGCGCCGTCACGCAGCTGATCGCGGACGGCGACAGCCTGTCGATATGCCGGACGATCACGCTGCCCGGCTCGCCGTCGAGCTGCGCGCGCAGGCGCCCAATCCACCAGGACGGGCCGTCGACCGACATGGTCGAGGCGTCCTGGACGACCAGACTCCCACCGCCGCAGTGCTCGTGTGCGGCCACCGCCACGGCCGTCTTGCCCACTCCGGGCTCACCGCACACCACGACGATCTGGTGAGCCGCGGTGGCGGCGACCTCGCCGCAGGCCCGCAACCAGGCCGGGTCGGAGCCGACCAGTCCGGGCAGTGGCCGCACACGAGGACTGACGCACCCGGGTTCCCGCATCCCGGGCGCCTCCTTGATCTCGACGATGGCGCCGATCGATGTGCCGCCGTCATACAACTCCTCGCTGCGCACAACGAGCTGACGGCCACCCGGAAGCTCGAGGTCGGACGAGGCGGAGTCGGAGGACATCAGCAGACGCGAGATGTGCTCCCACAGCAGAGCCTGCTCGGTGGCATCGAGAAGCTGCGCAGCGCGCGGTGACGTGATGAGCATCTGATCGCTGATCACGAAGAAGTCCCGTCGCCCGCGACGGGACGCAGCCAGGAACCGGTCGAGCAACGCGCGCTCCCGGGCCGACTGCTGTGCGAGCAGTCGCTGTCCGATCGTCTCGGCGGTCTGCTCGGCGATGAAGTTGATCACCTTGTTGTCGTGGTTGGCCACGCACGTGACGTCCAGCAGACCCTGCAGCCGCAGATCTGCCCCGAAGATGGGCACACCGACGCAGGTGAACTGACGAAGCTCCTCCGCGTAATGCTCGTGCCCGTCGACCCGCACACGACGGCCGAGCTCGATCGCCGTGCCGACTCCGTTCGTACCGACCTCCCGCTCGGCGAAGATGAACCCCGTTGCGGCCGACACCGCGTCGAGGCGGGAGAGCAACTGCGTCGTGGCCGACCGGCGGTCGATGATGCGACCTGCGGGATCGGTCAGGAGGAAGGAGAGCCCGACGTCCCCAAGGCGCTCGTTGACGTGATCCAGAACCGGCTTCGCTGCCCGGATGAGGGGGGCCTCCGCATCGACGTCGGGGGCGTAGCGGGGAGAGATGTGGTCGGCCGAGACGTCGAGGTACGAGCAACGCCGCCACGACACGGCGATGTCAGGCCGAGCCGATCGGGGGATGTCGCCAGCGAGGAAACGCTCGCGATCGCGCTCGACGGAGCGCTCCCGGATCGTCATCTGTGACCTCGCGATCTCCGGCCGGCGAGAGGTATCGGCCTCGTGGACGGCGCCCGACTCCGCCCATTTAGATTATACTAATTGACCGCCGACTGACCATCAGTCACTCGAAGCAGTTCGGTGCGTGCTTGAACTCGGCCCAGTCCTCCGGGTCGTGGCTGATCCAGATGGTGGCGTCGGCGGAGTCGCGGAGCAGGTTGAGCCGCCGGATCGATCTCAGCGCCTGGACCGTGTCGGCGTCGTGGGGCATCGGGGCGATCATCGTCAGCGCGTCCCGCAGGTGCACCGTGTCGCCGGTGAGGATGAAGTTGCGACCCGGCAGCCGAACCAGAAGGCTCAGCTCGCCCGGGGTGTGGCCCGGGGTGAACAGGATGACGATGCTTCCGTCGCCGAACACGTCATGATCGATGCCTGGTACCTCGAGCACGTTACGACCGCGGAGCGGCTCGATGTCGGCCTGCCGGAAGAACCCCGCCCCGGCCGGGTCGGGCCAGAACCCGAACCTCATGTCGCCCTCGCCCACGTAGAACTGGGCGTCCGGGAAGAGGTACAGCCCGCCGGTATGGTCGAAGTGCGTGTGCGAGGCGATCACGTACTTGATATCGGACAGCTTGTAACCCAGGGCTTTGAGCTGAGCGTCCACCGTCTGGTCCGGGGTGAACCGCAGGCCGAGATGCTCGGCGAGTGGCCCGTAGACTCCCTCGGGATCGGTGGCCGCCGCCGGGACCAGGCCGGTGTCGAAAAGCACCAGCCCCCTCGGGTGTTCGATGAGGTAGGCGGGCATCGGGATCGTGCACTCGCCTGCTGCACCGAGTAGGAGCAGGGACTTGTCGACGGTGAAGGTGGGCGAGTCAAGCGCCCACATCCGCTTGGCCGTTCCAGGGGAAGCCATGATCGTCTCCTTCTTGGGATCAGCTGTTGACCGGGATTCCGGTTGGGACGTTCAGAGCGACGCTGCTGGGCCCGCGCTCGACCCGGCCACACTCCTTGCGCGGCACCGGCATGATCTGCTCGGCGAAGTACTGCATCTGAGCCTCGATCACCCTCTGGCTGTAAGTGGTGCTCGGTCTGGAACCAGCAGTCGAAGCCGGGCTGGTCGGCGATGATGTCTTGGCGCACCAGGGACTGGCCGGGGCTCTGTTATGGACCCTCCGATTTCGATCGCCACGGCGGTGCTCCGTTCTCCAGCCGAGGCCGATCGCTGGTCGTGTCCCTGTCGGGCCGGACGCCTTAACGTCCCGGTCGGGTCATTGGGTCGAGTAGCCGCCGTCGATCACGAGCTCTGAACCGGTCACGTACGACGCCTCGTCCGAGGCCAGGAAGAGCACGCCGTAGGAGATCTCCTCAGGCCGCCCCATACGTTGCAGCGGCGTCGCGCCGACGATGATCGGGATGACCTCGGCCGGTACGTCGTCGGACACCATCGGGGTGTCGACGATCCCGGGGTGCACCGAGTTGACGCGGATGCCCGCACCGGCGAATTCGATGGCCGCGGTCTTGGTGAGCAGCCGAACAGCACCCTTGGTGGCCTGGTAGGCGGTGGCCCCGCCGCTGCCGATGAGGCCGTAGATCGAGGAGGTGTTGATGATGGACCCGCCGCCCGCCCGGCGCATCGCCGCGGCCGCGGCCTTCATCCCCAGCCAGACCCCCGTCTGGTTGGTCGCGATGACCCGGTCCCAGCTCTCGCGGGCGGTCGCCTCGACGCCGGCCATGTCGAGGACTCCGGCGTTGTTGACCAGGATGTCGAGCCGTCCGAAGCGCTCCTCGGCCAGCGCCACCGCAGCGTCCCAGCCGTCCTCGTCGCGGACGTCGAACACGTGAGCGACGACCTCGTGCCCCTTCGCCGTGAGAGTCTCCGCCACAGCGCCCAGCTCATCGGCGCGAATGTCCCCGATCACCAGCCGCGCGCCCTCGGAGGCGAGCAGCGACGCGTGCGCGGCCCCTTGCCCCCGCGCCGCGCCGCTGATCAGCGCGACCTTGCCGGCAAGCCTGTCAGCCATCTCGTTCTCCTTCGGTCGTCGACATGGTCGGCGCACCGCGTTCACGGGGGCCACTGCGGGCTGCGGGTGTCGAATGTGTGTGGGTATGCCCTCCCCCGCGGGAGTGCCCGTGGTCGTGAGACACCGGATCGGCCGCTGGTCCGGCGCTCTCTTTGAGGGAGCGTTCCTGGCGCTCCAGCTCCCGGTCGAGGCTGCGGTTGTCCCCCCTGGCCCTGGCGACCCACGTGCGGGCGGCGTCGGGCGTCATGTGGCAGAGCCCGGGCACGTCCCGGTTGTCCAGGCACAGCGATCGTTCGGACGCGGCCGGCGTGCGCTCGACCGGCGGTGCCGCCCGACCGGAGAGCCCGACCGCGGAGAACCGGCGCCGGGCGGGTGCCCGGCAGGCCGGGCACTGCATCGTCGGTGGCACCGGTCTGGACACGAAGTGCTCGCTCACGCCGTCGCAGGCCTCGCACCGGTAGTCGACGATGATCATCGCGGTGCCTCCGCCCGGTGCCGGTCGCGGGCGTCGGCCTCGCCGAACCTGGCCCGCAGGACCTTCTTGTCGAACTTGCCCACCCCGGTTTTCGGGATGGCATCGACGAACAGGAACTCCTCGGGAACCCACCACCGGGGGAAGTGCTCCAGCAAGTACGCCGTGAGCTCGTCGGAGGTGACCGGTGAGCGGGTCACGACACAGGCGAGCGGGCGTTCCATCCACTTGTCGTGCGGCACGGCCACCACCGATGCCTCCACGACCGCCGGGTGCGCCATCAGGGAGTTCTCCAGCTCCACCGAGGAGATCCACTCCCCACCGCTCTTGATCAGGTCTTTGGAACGGTCGGTCAGCTGCACGTAGCCGTCCGGGTCAATCACCCCGACGTCGCCGGTCTTGAACCAGCCCTGCGCGTCGTAGCTGGCCGGGCTGCGTGGGTCGTCGTAGTAGGCGCTGGCCATCCACGGCGAGCGCAGGTGGTACTCGCCGACGGCCTTGCCATCCCACGGCAGGTCGGTTCCGCCCTCGTCGACGAGCCTGACCTCGCACAGTGGTAGCGGCAGACCCTGCTTGCCGCGGATGTCGTAGACCTCGTCCTCGGGGACGTGGTCGTGCTTGCTCTTCAACGCCGTGAACGTGACCAACGGCGACGCCTCCGTCATGCCCCAGCCCTGCGGCACCACGATGTCGTGCGTGTCCTTGAACCACTTCATCAGCCCGCGGGGTGGGGCCTGCCCACCCAGCCAGAGCACGTCTAGGGAGGAGACGTCGTAGTGCGGGTCGTCGCGTTCGAGCAGGTCGCGCATCATCACGCCGATCGTCACCGCGCCGACGGCGTGGGTGATCTTGTGCCGGTCGATGAGCTCCAGATAGTGCTTCGGCTCGGGGTGCGGACCGGGCAGCACCAACGTCGCACCCTGCAGGGCGGCGGCGAAGGGGATGCCCCAGCTGTTGGCGTGGAACATCGGGCTGATCGCGAGGAAGGTCGCCTCCTCGCGCACCCCGATCGAGCCGTGCAGGCACAGGGCCAGGGTGTGCAGCACCACGCTTCGGTGGCTGTAGAGCACACCCTTGGGGTCCCCGGTCGTGCCCGACGTGTAACACATCGCGGACGCGGTTGTCTCGGGGAGGTCGGGGAACTCCAGCTTTCCGTCCTGTGCGGCGAGCAGCTCCTCGTAGGAGTGGACGGGACTCAGCGTGGTCTCGGGCACCTGGTCGGCGAGCACGACGAAGGCCTGCACACCGGGCAGTTCCGGGGCGAGCCGCTCGATCAGCGGGATCTGGTCGGGTTCGATCAGCAGCACCCGGTCGCCGGCGTGGTTGATGATGTAGGCGATCTGCTCGTCGAACAGCCGCAGGTTCACGGTATGCAGCACGGCACCCATGCACGGCACGCCGAAGTAGGCCTCGTAATGGCGGTGGGTATTCCAGGCCAGCGTCCCGACCCGATCGCCGGGGCCCACGCCCAGCGCGGCCAATGCTTGGGCGAGCTTGCGCGCTCGCACCGCGTACTCGGCGTAGGTGTAGCTGGTGTCCGCACCGTCACCGGTCCGGGAGATGACGCACTTGTCGCCGAACAGCCGTTCCGCACGCCAGAGCAGCTGCTTTATCAACAGCGGCCGATCCATGATCAGGCCGTCCATGCCCACCTCCGAGCTCGACCCATCCACCAGACGACGCTAACCGCGGGAGCGGGACGTGGCGTGTGTCACTTCGTGACACGCCTCCGCTTCGATACCCGGACCGGCCATCGCGCGGTCCGATGCGGGCCGGGCCCGGCTGTGGTGAGTGTTGGGCGTGTCGCATTCTGACGCACTCCCGGAGGAGCGGGTCGGCACACGACGTCCGAGGCGGCGGCGATCGTGATGCAGGCCGCATCCGCGGCGCCGGGCCGCACGACGCGTGGCCTACCGGCCATTCACGGCCGGCGCCAGAAGGTGGGACGCGCGCCGGGAGTACACCCCGAAGTCCGGACTGACATTCACGTTCTGAATCTGACCCGCACACGCCACCCGCGGGGCGGACAAGTGTCGGGGGACCGCTCTCGCTCACCGCAGCGTGGTCGTCAGGTAGGCGATGTTGTCCGCATTCGGGGGCGAGAACCTGACCGCGACGCAGCTCGGTCAGCACGGGACCGACCTGGTGATCCTGGTCCGTCCAAGGCACGGGAGGAACGTTCGCGACGCCGACGTGTACGACAACGCGACACGGCGTCCTGACATCCGTTCAGGGAAGGCGCCGCATCCCCTGGTCCCGTCTCTTCCCGGTGCGGCTGGAGCGGGCGCCGCGTCGGGCCGGACTTGTGCGGTTCCAGGGGTCACGCTCAATCGCGGATCAGAGCTCCCGTTCCCGTCCCCAGCCCGCGGGCCGCCGTCAGACGTCGGCGTCGGCCAGGAACGCCAGCACCGTGGAGGTGAAGGCGTCGTTGTCATCTCCCGCGACCATGTGCCCGGTCGCCGATACGTCCACATGCCGTGAACCGGGGATGAGCCGGAGGAACTCCGCGACACCCTCGTCGCTGACGATGTCGGACTGTTCCCCACGTACGAGCAGGGTCGGGACGGTGATCCGCCGTGCCGCCGCGGCGGCACGTTCGTGGGAGGTGGAGCGGCGCGGCTCGGAATCGATCTGCAGGAACGCCGGGTCCCAGTGCCAGTACCACCGGCCGTTCTCCCGCAGCCGCACGTTCTTGCGCAGACCTTCGGGCGTCGGCGCCCGCTTGCGGTGCGGATTGTAGGCCCGTACGGCCTCCGCGACCTCGTCCAGCGAACCGAACCCGTCGGGATTCGCGCTCATGAACGCCATGATCCTGGCGACGCCTGCACGTTCCGCCCGCGGCACGATGTCGACGAGCACGAGCGCGCGGGCCACCTTCCCCAACTCGCCCTCCGCGACGAGCGAGGTCATCCCGCCCATCGACGCGCCGATCAGCAGGGGGCGCTCGCCCAAGGCCCCCACCACGGATGCCAGGTCAGCCACCAGCCCGTCGATGCCGTAGTCACCGTCGGGCGACCAGTCGCTGTCACCGTGCCCGCGGGCATCCAGGGCGACCGAGGTCCACCCGTTGTCGGCGAGCGCGGCGGCCGTGCGGAACCAAGAGTGCCGGGTCTGGCCACCGCCGTGCAGCAGCACGACGGTTCCACGATGCTCACCTGCCCCGTCCCAACGGTCGCCGACAATCTTGCCGATGTCCCCGTCGAACACGACCCGTTCGCCCGGGCGGACGGCCTTCACGAGGGGGAACCGGTCGTCGTCGGTACGGGGCCAGGATCTGTTGACCACGGCTGCAACCAAGAAGACCGGGGCCGACGAAGTCGGTGTGATCGAGTCAGGTTCGTATTCATGCGGCAGGCTCGGCCTCCTAGATGAGATGGTTGAGAGCGCACTGCGGTCGCGACGGCCGCGCGAGGCACCGTCGGTCCCGGTGGTGTCGGTGATCTGGCAGACCGATCACCGTTCGATCCGAGCTCAGTCCCGTCCCGAGCCCTGACCGAAACGCGGCGACCGCTTCTCGACGAACGCCGTGATCCCCTCTCTGGCGTCGGCGGTGCCGAAGAGTCGATCGATTCCGGACGTCTCGGCGCGCATCCCCGCTCTCCGGCCGCCGTCGAGATGGGCCAGCACGCACGCCTTGAGCTCCTGCAACGCCGGGCGGGCCCCCGCCGCGAGGCCTGCGGCGTACTCCACGGCCTCGGCCACCAGCCGGTCGACCGGGTGCACACTGTTGACCAGGCCCAACGCCAATGCCTCCGCGGCTGCGAGCTGACGACCGGTATAGAGCAGGTCCAGGGCTCTGCCCTTGCCCACGACCTCCACGAGCCGCTGCGTACCGCCCGCCCCAGGGAGCAGACCGAGCCGTACCTCGGGCAGCCCGATCCGCGCCTCGTCCGCGAGCATCCGCAGGTCGCACGCCAGTGCCAGCTCCATGCCGCCGCCCATGGCATGGCCGTTGACCGCGGCGACGGTCGGCAGCGGGATGGCCTCGATGTCATCCATCGCCCGCTGGATGCCACTAATGAACCGGGGCATCTCGTCCGCACCGAGCGAGCTCATCATCTTGATGTCGGCACCCGCGACGAACCGTGGCCCGGCGCCGGTGATGACGAGCGCGCCCACGTCGTCGCGGGCCGCCGTCCGCGTCGCCGCCAGCGAGATCTCCTGGACGAGCGCGAGGTCCAGCGCGTTCGCCGGCGGCCGGTCCACGGTGAGCAGGCCGACGCCGCGGTCGATCTCGATCCGGACGTGCTGGAACTCGGTCGCGGTCATCTCGTCGCCTCCGTCGTGGTCGGGTCGGGCGCGGCTTCAGCGGGCACCGAGCACCCGGTCCAGCCAGGCCACCAAGTCGGCGACCACCTCGGCACGGTTGGTCTCGTTCAGGATCTCGTGCCGGCCGCCCGCGTAGGTGGCGACCGTGACCTCGGTGAGCCCGGCCGCACGGTAGCGCTCAACGAGCAGGTCGAGCAGGGCAAGCCCGGCGTTGATCGGATCCTGGTCACCGGCGACCACGTAGAGCGGAAGGTCCTTGCGAATGCCGAGCAGCCGCTGCGGCTCGGCCAGCTGGGAGCCGGACCCGAACATGAGCTTGGACGAGGGGATGTCGGTACCGAATCCGCAGGCCGGGTCGGCGACGTAGGCGTCCACGATCGCCTCGTCGCGGCTGAGCCAGTCGAACTCGGTCCGGGCCGGTTCGAACGCGGCGTTGAACCCGGCGAGCTCCAGCGGCTGGTCCAGGTCTATCGCGGCCGCGAGCTGGTCCAGGGCTGTGGTTCCGGACAGCACAGCCGCATCGACCCGGTCGCTGTGGTCGAGCAGATACTGCTGAGTGGCCAGTGACCCCATGCTGTGCCCGAGCAGCACGACGGGCAGCCCCGGGTGGGCGTCGCGGACCATCTCCACCAGCGCTCCGACGTCCCCGACCAGACGGCTCCACCCGTCCTCCCCGAGGACGCCGAACCGCGACGGGTCACCTGCGGTGGCGCCGTGACCGCGGTGGTCGTTGGCGTAGACCACGAAGCCGACCGCGTTCAGCTCCGCCGCGGTCTGCGCGTACCGGCGCGCGTGTTCGCCCAGGCCGTGCGCGATCTGGACGGCGCCGCGCGGGGCGCCCACCGGATCCCACCGGTAGACCACCACCCGGGTGCCGTCGGGGGACACCAGCTCCGAGGTGTGGGCCTGCTCGACGGTGCTCATCCGGATCCTCCTCAGCAAGGTCGTGCGCAGCGGGTCGCGCCTAGTGACGCGGTCGCCGGAAGGCGCTAACGTACCGGGTGATCCTTATCAGGAAAACAGTGAGGTCCCAGGATGACGGCCCTGCGCGAGCGACTCACCCCCGAGCAGACCGACTTCGTCAAGGCGGTGGACGCATTCTGCGAGCGGGAGTGTCCGTCCCACAAGCTTCGCGAGATCACGGCGAACGGCTCGGTCGCCCACGACGACGCGCTCTACCGCAAGCTGGCCGCCACCGGCTGGCTGGGGTTGACCATTCCCGAGGAGTACGGCGGATCGGGCGGGGAGTTGTCCGACGTCGCACTGCTCACCGAACGCCTCTCCTACCACCGCCTGCCGGTCACCGGGTACCTCACGACGGTCATCACCGCCCAGGCGCTGATCAGATTCGGTACCGAGGAGCAGAAGCAGCGGGTCCTCCCCGGGGTGGTGCGCGGTGACGTTCTGTCCATCGCGATCACCGAGCCCGACACCGGATCGGACGCCGCGGCCGTGCGGACCCATGCCCGCCGGGACGGCGACGGCTGGCGGATCAACGGCGAGAAGATCTACACCAGCAATGCCAACCACGCCCGCTGGGTCCTCGTGGTGACGCGCACCAACCCCGACGCATCCAAGCACCGCGGCATCTCGCTGTTCCTGGTGTCGATGGACCAGGTCGATGTGACCAAGCTGAGCATGCTCGGGCACATCGACACCACCGTCACCCGCTACACCGATGTCCCCGCCGACGACACCGACATCGTGGGCGGGCTCGACGCGGGTTGGCAGACACTGGTGCAGGGCCTCAACAGCGAGCGGATGATCATCGGCGCCGAGGCGGTCGGGGTCGGCCAGCGCGCGTTCGACGACGTGCTGCGCTACGTGAAGGAACGCCACCAGTTCGGGCAGCCCATCGGCCGGTTCCAGGCGCTGCAGCACGGTCTGGCCGAGACGGCCACCAAACTGCTCGCCGCGCGACTGCTGGTCCGTCACGTCGCCGAGCTGCTGGACGAGGGTGACCCGGCGCCGGCCGAGGCCTCGATGGCGAAGCTCTTCGCCACCGAAACGGCCAAGGAGGCCGCCCTGCAGGGCATGCAGTTCATGGGCGGGATGGGCTACAGCATGGAGAGCGACATGCAGTCCTACGTTCGCGACAGCCTCGTCATGACCATCTTCGGGGGCACGTCACAGATCCAGAAGAACATCATCGCCGGCCAGCTCGGCCTCAACGACTGACAACAGCCCACCGATGACCGGAGAACCATGACCGACAAGCTCAGCGACAGACTCGACGAGCTGGCCGCCCGCGACGACACCTGGGTCACCCGCGAGGTGCTGCAGCGCTACGTCGACGACGGCTCCTGGTCCGAGCGGAGTTTCGTGCACGACCTCGAGCGCCACGCGGCCGAGCGTCCGGACTCCCTTGCGATCATCGACGAGGACGGCCTGCGTACCAGCTACAGCGAGTACGAACAGCGGACCCGGCGGCTGGCGAGCTCGTTGCTGGAGCTCGGCCTGAAGCCCGGAGACCGGCTCGCCATGCAATTGCCCAACTCGAGCCAGTTCTGCGTGACGTTGATGGCGTGCGCCCGGGTCCGGGTCATCCCGGTCTTCCTGCATGTCGTCTACGACGAACACGACCTCGACTACGTGCTGAACCTGACGGGGGCGCGCGCGATCGTCGTGCCCGCCTCGTTCAACGGCCGCGACTTCGTCCCGCTGGCCCGCACGATGTGCGAACGGATCGCCGTGTTGGAGCACATCGTGGTCGTCGGCGGCGACGGCGACGGCGACGGCGACGACGGGCTGCTCTCCTTCGAGGACATGACCGCGGCGGAGCCGGCGCACGACATCGAAGCACTGCGCCCCACCGGCGCCGACCCGTTCTTCATCATGTTCACCTCCGGTACCACCGGGCGACCGAAGGCGGAGCTGCACACCCACGCCAACAATTTGTTCTGGATCGAGAGCTTCGAGCAGGGCCAGCAGTTCCCCCGCGACGCACAGTGGATCATCGTCACTCCCATCGCCCACCTGACCGGACTCGGCCTGGGCGTGCTGTCGGCGCTGCGCCGAGGAGCGGCCTTCACGCTGCTCACCGGTTGGGACGTGAAGAGGTGCGTCGAGCTTCTCGAGCGCGACAAGCCGACCTACCTGCTCGGGGCGGCGCCGATGCTCATCGACCTCGCCCGCGTCCCCGACCTCGGCTCACGCGATGTCCAAAGCCTGCGCGGCATCTGCTACGCGGGCGCCCCCTGCCCGGCGGAGACACTCACTGCACTCAACACCCAGCTCGGGGCCGACATCGCCGCGTTCTACGGCTACACCGAGGCCGGCGTCACGCACATGACGCGGCCGGGCGATCCGATCTCGGTGACCAGCCGCAGCATCGGCTCCGTACTCGACGGGATCGAGATGCGCCTGGTGGACGACGCGGGGAACGACGTCGAGTTGCCCGGGCAGGGCGAGCTCTGGTCGCGCGGCGCGAACTTCGTGGTCGGCTACTACGGCCAGCCGGAGACGACGACGAAGATGTTCACACCCGAGGGGTGGTTCCGCTCTGCCGACATCGTCCGCTTCGACGCCGAGGGCTACGGCTACTTCGTGTCGCGCCGCGACGATCTGATCAACCGGGGCGGCTACAAGATCGATCCCCGCGAGATCGAGGAGTTGCTCTACGAGCACCCGCGGGTCGGCCAGGCCGCAGTCGTCGCCATGCCCGACGAGCGGCTCGGTCAACGGGCTGCGGTCTTCGTCGTTCCCGCGACCCCCGGTGACGACGTCACGCTGGCCGACCTCACGGCTTTCCTCGAGGACAAGGGTCTGAGCCGGACCAAGTGGCCGGAGGCGGTCGAGCTGGTCGAGTCCTTCCCGATGACCAGCACCGGCAAGTTCATGCGGTACTCGCTGCGCGACCGGGCCGGGCGGCTGCGCCCGCAGCGATGACGCCGGCCCCACCGTGATCGACCTGCGGGGGTTCTCCCGCCCCGGGGACACGGGGCATGGCGGGACCGGCTCGCCGTGGCGGCCGCCGTGACGCTGCGCTCCTACGGCGGACCCGGCGTGCACTCGGGCCGGCTGGTCGACGTGCTGTGCGGCCACACGTCGTGCCCCCCGATCTCATCCGATAGTCGTCAGCCGGTGTGCGTGGTGTCCTGCCAGGTCTTACCCCCCGCCTGCCCCGGCCGGCCGGCTGGTACCCCGAGGGAGGTGCATGCCGTCGCCGACCCGGCCCGCCGGCCCTGCCTCGGTGATGTGGTCTTCACCCATTGCCCCACCACAGCCGGTATCTCATAATTCTTATGATGAACGGAGGCACGCGATGGCGGCAGTGCACCTCTCCTTCCCGCTCCGCGAGGATGCGGGTGTCACGCGCATGTACGAGCTCGGCCTGTGGGACGAGCGGACACTCGCCGACATCGTCGACGAGCACGCCCGCACCTGGCCCGACAAGCCCGCGGTGGTCGACGCGCGCGGTCGGCTGAGCTACAGCGAGCTCAGCGACCTCTCCGTACGGCTCGCGGCGGTGCTGCACGGGCTGGGGGTCGGGGCCGGCGCGCCGGTCGCGGCACAGCTGCCCGGCTGCACCCTGCTCCCGGCACTGCACCTCGCATGTGTCCGGATCGGTGCGCTGTTCATGCCAATGAGCACAGCGTGGCGCGGTGCGGAACTGCGCCCGCTCCTGGCCACGGTGGGTGCCTCGGTGCTGGTGGTGCCCGGCGGAGGCGGGATCACCGGTGACGACTTCGACTTTCCCGGCCTCGCCACCTCGATCCGTGCCGAGCTGCCCGGCATGCGCGCGGTGCTCCCCGCCCGCAGCGGGGGCAGCGAGACGATAGAGGCGCTGGCCGCCGCGGCCGACCCGCTCTCCGGTGAACAACTCGCGGCACTGCGCGTCCCGGCCGGGGCGCCCACGCTGGTGATGTCGTCGTCGGGCACGACCGGTACGCCGAAGGCTGCGGTGTGGGGTGGGAACGACCTCAAGGCCCTGCTGCTGCACAACGTCGTCCCCCGGCTGCGGATGACGGCCGACGACGTCGCCGCGGGCCTGGCCCCGGCGGGCACCGGTTCCACCGGCTACATCTTCCCGGTCCTGGCACCCCTGCTGCTCGGTGCCACCGCAGCGATCCTGGAACGGTGGTCACCCCAGGCCGCACTCGACCTCATCGTCGCCGAGGGCGCCACGTATGCCACCGCGATCCCGACCCAGATGGTGATGCTGCTGCCACTGGCCCTGGAGTCCGCCGACCTGTCCCGCTTCACCCGCTTCAACAACGCAGGTGCACCACTGCCGGCCAGTACCGCCGAGGAGCTGGAGGAGCGGATGGGCTGCCGGGTGCAGAGCATCTACGGCTCCACCGACGGCGGTGTGCCGGTGATGACATCCGTGGACGACGACGACGAGGTCCGCCGCACCACCGTCGGCGCAGTCTGCGCCGGTGTCGAGGTCAGGCTCGCCGGCGCCGACGGCGCCGCCCTGGCCTCGGGCGAGGCTGGCGAGGTCTGCTGGCGGGACGCCAAGTCGTACGGATACCTGAACCAACCGGACTACGACGCTGTCGCATTCGACGAAGAGCGTTGGTTCCACTCCGGCGACGTCGGACGGTTCGACGAGCGCGGCAACCTGCGAATCGTCGGACGCATCAAAGACATGATCCTGCGTGGGGGCACCAACATCTTCCCGGCCGAGATCGAGCACCTCGTGTCCCAGCATCCTGCCGTCGCCGACGTGGCGGTCGTCGGGGTGCCCGACGACCGTCTCGGGGAGCGCGCCTGCGCCGTCATCGTCCCCGCCGCAGGCGCGACACCGGATCTCGTCGGGCTCTGCGCGTTCCTGCGCGACCGCGAGGTGGCCGTCGTCAAGCTGCCCGAGGAGATCGTCCTCGTCCCGTCGCTACCCACCAACGCCGGCGGCAAGATCGACAAGGCGCAGGTGCGCGAGAGGGCCCTCCAGGAGCTGCGCTCCCGGTAGGCCGCAGAGACCACGACCGTCCACCCCGCCACGGAGGGAACTGCATGACCGCGCCCCTGGATCAGCTGACCGACGCGCAGGCCGACCTGGTCGCCCGCGCACGCTCGATCGCCCAGAACGAGTTGCGGCCCCGCGCCGCGGAGTGGGACCGCCGTGCGGAGTTCCCGGAGGAGCAGTTCGACCTCCTGCGCAAGGCCGGCCTGGCCGGGCTCACCGTCCCGGTCGAGTACGGCGGCCAGGGCCTCGGCACGTTCGAGGCGTGCCTGGTACTGGAGGAGCTGGCAGCGGGCTGCCTGGCCAGCGCGATGACAATCCAGATGCAGGTGAACGGGCCGCCCCGGGTGCTCGCCCGGATCGGCACCGACAGGCAGCGCAAGGACTACCTGCCGCGGGTCGCAGACGGTTCGGTGTGCTTTTCGATCGCCATGACCGAACCTCAGGCCGGCTCCGACGGCACCGCCCTGCAGACCACGCTCAGCCCGCACGGCGACGGCTTCCTGCTCACCGGCGAGAAGTGCCACATCACCGGTGCGCTGCGTTCGGACGCCTTCCTCGTGTTCTGCCGGGCACCGGACACCACGGGCCCTGACGGCATCGGCGCGGTCCTGATCGACCGTGAGGTCGAAGGCCTCGCACCGATCGAGACCGAGCCGAAGATGGGCGGTCGCGCCATCGCCGAGGGCATCATGCGCTTCACCGACGTCCCGGTTCGCGCCGACCAGGTCGTGCTCGAGCCGAAGACGGGCTCCCGTGACGGGGCCCGGTTCCTCATCCGCCAGTTCAACCCGGAACGTTGCGGCAATGCGGCGATGTCGGTGGGTCTGGCCCGCAATGCGCTGGATGACGCGGTCGCCTACGTCAAGGAGCGCGAGCAGTTCGGGCGCCCGATTGTCGAGTTCCAGGGCCTGCAGTGGAAGATCGCCGACATGGCCACGGCCATCGAGGGCGCCCGGCTGCTGCTGTGGCGCGCCGCCCGCACCGACGTCGAGGGCTTCCCCGGCATCCGTGAGACCGCGATGGCGAAGCTCGCCGCGAACGAGGCGGCCGTGATGGTCACCTCCGAGGCCCTGCAACTACTCGGCCACAAGGGCTACCTGACCCGCTACCCCATGGAGCGCTACGTGCGCGACGCGTTTGGCCTGGGAATCGGCGGCGGCACCACCGCCGTGCTGCGCAACATGATCGCGGGCGAGGTCACCGGCGTGCGCGTCAGCCAGAGGAAGTCCTGATGGACCTGGCACTCTCCGGCGAGGCCGCGGCGTACCGCGACCAGCTGCGGTCGTGGGTCGAGGAGCACCTGCCCGCGCAGTGGCGTGACGTGCCCGTCGGCTCCGGCGACGACGCCGAGTACGTCCGGATGCGCCGCGAGTGGGGGCGCATGCTGCACCGCGGCGGCTGGTTGGCGCCGCACTGGCCGACGATCCACGGTGGGCGCGGGCTCGGCGTCGACGCGCAGCTGGCGTTCCTCGATGTGCTGGTGGCGGCGGGTGCCCCCGAGCAGATGAACACCAACGGGATGGGCATCTTCGCGCCGGCCCTGATGGCGTTCGGCACCGAGGCCCAGCAGGACCGCTACCTCGGCCCGATGCTGGCCCACGACGACATCTGGTGCCAGGGCTTCTCCGAGCCGGGAGCCGGATCCGACCTGGGTGGGCTGGCCACCCGGGCGGTTCCCGACGGCGACCGGTTCGTGGTCTCCGGGCAGAAGGTGTGGACTTCCTACGCGCTGTTCGCCCAACGCTGCTATCTCATGGTGCGGGTCACCGGTGTGGCGAACGGCGTCACGATGGTGGTGCTGCACATGGACCGGCCGGGCGTCACCGTCCGGCCGCTACGGAACATCACCGGGAGCAGCGAGTTCTGCGAGGTCTTCCTCGACGACGTCACGGTCGACGCCGACGACGTCGTGGGCGGGATCGGCGCCGGGTGGAGGGTGGCCACCTACGCGCTCGCCCGGGAACGTTCCACCGGTCTGGCCCAGCGGGCCCTGCAGCTCTCCCGGGAGCTGGAACTGATGAACGCGCAGCTGCACCGCGACGGACACGATGACGGCGTGCTGGTCGAGGCGTTCGTGCGCAGCCGCGTGGTGGACAGCACGGTGCGCCGGGTACTTGCGACGGTCGCCGACGGAGACGAGCCGGGAATGCTCGCACCGGTCGCCAAGGTGTTGTGGAGCGAGGGACACCAGGCCCAGCTCACAACCCTCGTCGAGGCAGCGGGCCCGGAGGTCACCGGGGCCGGCGGCGGCTGGTCGGACTGGCTCCGGGCGTTGCTGTTCAGCCGTGCGGAAACGATCTACGGCGGTACCTCGGAGATCCAACGCAATCTGATCGCGAAGTCGCTCGGCATGCCGAGCGACCGCGGCTGAACGGACGAGGAGCGGGATGGACTACCGGATCGACGACGAGACCGCCGCGCTGCGGTCGGCGCTGCTCGAGTTCCTGCGCGAGCGGATGCCCGACCCCGGCACGGAGCCCGCCCACGCCGTGCGGCGCACCGCCTGGCGCGAACTGGTCGGGTCGGAGTGGCTGGAGCACTTCGCCACCGGAACCGAGCGGAATGCCGACCCTGCCGCGCGTGTCGCGGCGCTGCACGTGGCCGAGGCCTTCGGCGCGGCACCGGTCACCGGGCCCGTCGACGGGGTCGCCGGCTACCTCCTGCCGCTGGCGCTGGCGACCGGCTGGAACGCGGGCCTCGCCGGGCTGCGCGACGGGTCGCTGGTCACGACGCTCGTACCGGAGATCGACACGCCCGGCCCAGACGCCGTCCCGCGCCGGCGGGCGCGGCGCCTGGCCGCGGTACGGGACGGGCACGAGTTACGGGTCAGCGGCGTCATGTCACAAGTGGCCTGCGCCGCCGGTGCCGACGCCGTCGTCGTCGCGGTGGAGATCGACGGCCGTCCCGGCCTGGCATTCGTCGAGCTCGGCCGAGCCGGCGTCGTCGTCGGCGAGCCGTCCGGTGTGGACCTGCGCCGGCCGGTCGCCGACGTCACCCTCGACGGGGTCGCGATCGACGCCGCCTCCGTCCACGCCCCACGCGACCTGCTCGAGCACGAGGACGCCTGCGCGGCCGGGCACAGCCTGTTCCTCGACGCCGAGGCCGTCGGCGGCAGCGCCGAGGTGATCGCCCGTACGGTGGCCTACTGCACCGACCGGGTCCAGTTCGGCCGCCCGATCGGCTCCTTCCAGGCCGTCCGGCACCGGGTGGCCGACGTGACAGCGAAGGTCGAGGGTGCCCGTTCACTCGCCTACCGCGTGGCGTGGGACCTCGCCACCGCCGCACCCGGCGCGCCCGCAGACGTGGTCGCCAGCCGGCTGTGGTCGTCGGGCGCCTACCTCGCGGCGGGAGAGGCAGCGGTGCAGTGTCACGGCGGCGCCGGCTTCACGTGGGAACAGGGCGTGCACCTGTTCTATCGTGCGGCCCTCTCCGGGCGCGGCGGCGCCGGCCTCGGCGCGGCCCGCATCGCACTCGCGGCGCACCTGGGTGCGCTCGCCGACCCGACCCCGCCCGGCCCGGACGCCGAGCGCGCGGCCGAACCCGTCGGGGCGATCGACGGGGCGCGCTGATGAGCGAGCGGGTCGTACTGGTCGACCGACCGGAACCGGGTGTCGCGGTGATCACCCTGAACCGGCCGGCCGCGCGGAACGCGGTCGGATGGCAGACGTGGGAGGAGCTCGGTCCGGCGGTGGCCGAGGTGGCCGCCGATGACAGCTGCCGATCGGTCGTGCTGTCCGGATCGGGCGGGTCGTTCTGCGCCGGTGGTGACGTCAAGTCGTCCCCATCGCGCGGCAACGGGATCGGGGCACCGGCGGCCCGCTTGCTGGTCGGACAGCGGGTGCTCGGGGACTTGCTCCGGCTGCCCAAGCCTGTGCTCGCCGCCGTCGAGGGCCCTGCCATGGGTATCGGCTGGAGCCTGGCGCTGGCCTGCGACGTCGTCTTGGCAGCCCGGAACTCGGTGTTCGGCGCCCCATTCGTGCTGCGTGGACTGGTGCCCGACGGTGGTGCGGCCTGGTTCCTGACCCGGGCGCTCGGCCGGCAACGGGCGTCCGCCCTCCTGTTGTCTGGTGGCCGGATGACCGCGGAGGAGGCCGAGTCGGCGGGCCTCGTCGGGCAGTTGACGGAGCCGGGTGCTGCACTCTCAGACGCCATCGCGATGGCCGTGGCCATGGCCGCGGGGCCGGCCGAGGCCCTACGCCTGACCAAGGGAATGATCCGCGCGGCCCATGACCTGCCGCTGGAGCGCTTCCTCGAGCTTGAGTGGCTCTCGGCGACGCTCGACATCACCGGTCCCGACGCCGCGGAGGGTCGTGCGTCCTTCGTCGAGAAACGCGAACCCGACTTCTCCACCGTCCGCGACAGCCCGCTGTAACAGCGCCTCCGGGCGGGCACCATGACGGTGCGGGCCGACCGGCTGGGAGGTGGGCAGCGGTTCTGGGCGATGGCCCATCCGGGGCCGACACCGACTCGCCCTGGACCCACGAGAGCGACGGCACCGACAGGCTGCTCTCCCGCCACCCGATCCGCAGGCTCGGCGATGACTCAATTCGGGACACCTGCGGTGGCCATTCGGACCTGTAACCGAACCGTCGCTCCACCACCTATGCTGGAATCGACCGTTAACGGTGGTTAATCAGGAGGTCGACCCGATGCCGTCCCGGACGCGCGGCGCAGCTACGGCCGGCGACACCGGCCGGGAGCGCGCCATCCTCTCCGCGGCCACGCAACTGTTCCACGAACGAGGCTTCCACCAGGTCGGCGTCGACGGCATCGGCGAGCTCGCCGGCATCAGCGGTCCTGCGATCTACCGGCACTTCGGCGGCAAGGACGAGATCCTCGCCGCACTGTTCGACGCCGCGATCGACCGGCTGCTGCTGCTGTGCGGTCAGCTACCTCCGGAGCCGTTCGACGCGCTGCAGCGGCTCATCGAGGCTCACGCGGAGTTCGCTGTGACCGACCGGGCGCTGCTCTCGGTCTACGCACGTGAGGAACGGTCACTCGCCGAACCCTGGCGACGCGGGCTGCAACGACGCCAACGCCAACACATCGACCGATGGCTGCGTGTGCTCGGCCGCTGCTACCCGGACCGCACGGCCGCCGAGCAGGAGGCTGCGGCACACGCGGCCATCGGCATGGTGCACTCAGTCGCGAGCTGGCCACGATCGGCTCGCGAGGGACTCGACCTGGCACCCACGCTCGTGTCCTTCGTCCGAGGTGGCCTGCATTCCCTCGGCCCCTGGGGCGGCGGCCCCGAGTTCGAATCGGGGAGTGACCTGACCCACCCCGCCGCTGTATGATAACGACGGTTAACCTGCTGGCCGTTCAATGAGGAGCGCACATGGCACACCGGCTTCCCCATCCGGTTACCGAGCTGGACGTGCTCGCGGCCGCGCGGACCCTCGCCGGCGCCGCGATCGGCCCCGACGAGCTGGGATCGACCTCATGACCGCAGCAATGCCCGCACCGTTGGAGGTCGCGGGCACGGGCCGGCTCGCCGGCAAGGTCGCCATCGTCACCGGAGCGGCAGGTGCCGGCATCGGTCAGGCCGTGGCCCGTCGTTACGCGGCCGAGGGGGCCAAGGTCGTCGTGACCGACGCCCACGCCTCACGGCCTGCGCAGCTGGCCAAGGACATCGAGGACGCCCACGGTGTCGAGACGATCGGCATGACCGTCGACGTCCGCGAGCCCGAGCACATCGCGGCGATGGTGCGCGCCGCCTCCGATCGGTGGGGCCGCATCGACGTGCTGCACAACAACGTTGGGATCAACAAACTGGCCCCGATCTGGGAGATGGACGACGAGACCTGGGACTTCGTCCAGGACATCTGTCTGAAGGCCGCCTTCCGCACGTTGCGGGCGGTACTGCCGGCGATGATGGAGCAGGGCTCGGGCTCGATCGTGAACATGGCCTCGGTGGCGGGATACGTAGGGTCGACGTCGGGCGAAGCCGCCTATTGCGCGGCCAAGGCCGGCGTCATGGGGCTCACCCGCGCCGCAGCCGCCGAGCTCGGCCCCAAGGGGGTACGGGTCAACGCCATTGCACCCGGCCTGATCTGGAACCCCTTCCTGGAGCGCATCTACCCGGCCGGCGAGCTGCAGAAGCTCGTAGATCCAGCCGCGCTGGGCCGCGCCGGTCAGCCCGAGGAGGTGGCCGCGCTCTCGCTGTTCCTCGCCTCTGAGGAGTCCCGGTACATCACCGGAGAGGTGCACACCATCTCCGGCGGCATGTACTACAAGGCATGAGTACCTACGGCGTGTCGGTACTCGGGACCGACCTGACGGCACTTGCCGACACGGCACAGGCAGCGGACCGCGCCGGCTTCGACGCGGCCTGGACATCGGAGTTCTACTCCCGTTCCGGGTCCATCTCGATGGCGGCGATGGCCGGCCGCACCCAGCGCTGCCGGCTCGGCTCGTCAATCATGTACGGCATCGGGCGCAGCCCGCTGGTGCTGGCCACCGAGGCCCGCGACCTCGACGAGCTATCGGGCGGCCGGGTCGTGCTCGGCCTGGGCAACGGGACGAAACGGATGATGAGCGACTGGCACGGCGTCGCCGACACCTCCGCGCCCGCCCTGCGCATGGAAGAGCTCGTGCCGCTGATCCGCCGCATCTGGAACCTGCACGAGGGTCCGGTGCGCCACGAGGGTCGCTTCTACCGCATGAACCTGGTGCCGACCGGCGAGCTCGAACCTCCGCGGCGGGCCGTCCCGATCGTCACGGCCGGGGTCCGACCGCGGATGTGCGAGGTGGCCGGCCGGGTGGCCGACGGCCTCGCCGGCCACCCGCTGTTCACCACCACCTACGTCGAGGAGGTCGTACGCCCCGCGATCGCGAAGGGCGCCGCGCACGCGGGCCGGGACCCGGGCGACGTCGAGGTCATCTCGATGGTGATCTGCGCGATCCACGACGATCCCGAGGTGGCCCGGCGCGAGGCCGCCCAGCAGATCGCCTTCTACTCCTCGGTCAAGTCCTACGACACGGTGCTCGAGGTCAACGGCTTCACCGCACAGGGCGAGGCCATCCGGGAGGCGTTCGGGCGCCGCGACCTACCCGCGATGTTCGCCGCCGTCACCGACGACATGATCGACACGATGGCCGTGGCCGGCACCGCGGAGCAGGTGCGCGCCGGGCTGCAGCGCTACGAGGGGGTGCTCGACCACATCATTCTGTACTCCCCCTCGATCGGTCTCACCCCGCAACGTATCCAGGAGAACCTCCACAGCATGATCAGCGAGTGCGCGCCTGCCTCGGTCGGCGCGGGAGGTGGCGGCGGTGACTGACGACTCACTCACCGGCCGGGACCTGGGGACCATGACGTTCCCGGTGGACCGGTCCAAGGTCCGCGAGTTCGCCCGTTCGCTGGGCGATCTCGACGAGGTGTATACCGATGTCGAAGCGGCACGCGCCGCGGGCTTCACCGACATCCCGGTGCCACCGACGTTCGTCGTGTCCTCGGCCCACTGGCGCGAGGAGGACAACATGGTCGCCACCCTCGGGCTGGACCTGCGTCGCGCGCTGCACGGCGAGTGCGGCTGGGAGTACTACGGCCCTGTAGTGGTGGGCGACGAGCTCACAGCCTCCCGCCGGGTGTCCGGCGTGAGTACGCGAGAGGGCAGGCGCGGCGGGACGATGACCATGGTCTCGATCGAGACGGACTTCACCAACCAGCGCGGCGAGCTCGTCGTCCGCCAGACCGACGTGCTCGTCGAGACCGGAGGCTGAGCCCGGTGAGCAGCACCCCCACGGCGACTCCCCCCACACCCACCTCGCCCGTCACCCTCGCCGTCGGCGACGAGATGCCGGTCTCGGAGTTCGGGCCGCTGACCCGCTCGCACATCGTCCGGTATGCCGGCGCGAGCGGGGACTTCAACCCGATCCACCACGACGAGGAGTTCGCGCGCTCGGCCGGGATGCCCGGGGTGTTCGGAATGGGCCTGCTGCACGGCGGCCTACTCGGACAGCGGTTGGCAGCCTGGGTGGGCCTGGCCGCGATCAGGGCCTACCGGATCCGTTTCACCGGTCAGGTCTGGCCTGGCGACGTCCTGTGTTTCAGCGGCACCGTCACCGGCGTCCGCGAGCAGGACGGCGAACAGCTCGCCGACCTCGCACTGGAGGTGACCCGGCAGACCGGCGACCCGGCGATCAGGGCGACCGCCGTCGCAAAGGTTGCCCAGTGCGCGTGATGGCAGCCGACCAGCGGATCGGTCCGGTTCTCCGGCCGGACCACACCACCGACGGAAAGGACGACCGTGAGCACTGCGCCCACCGACGTCACCGGTCTCGGGATGGCCTTCGGGACCCTCGAGGAGGGTCTGGCCTGGGCCGGTCGCACCTCAGAGCCAAAGCAGGCCTGGTTCCCGATCGACCGGTCGATGGTCCTGTACTACTGCTCGCTGGTGGAGGACGCCAACCCGCGGTACTGGGAGGGTGACGAGTGCCCGCCCGGCCTGCTGATGACCCTGGGCTTCAACCCCCAGTGGACCCCCGAGCACCTGCACCGCGACGACTCGCTGTTCGCGCTCAACGTGCCCCTGCCCGGGCACCACATCATCAACGCCTCCACCACCACGGAGCTGGAGCGCCGGCCGCGGGTCGGCGACCACGTGTCGATCATCGAGGAGATCGTCTCGGTGTCTCCGGAGAAGACGACCCGGATCGGCACCGGGGTGTTCATCACCTCACTGACCACCTACAGCGACCAGCACGGCGAGGTCATCGCGCGCAACACGAACGTGCTGTTCCGGTACGAGATCACGGACACCAGCGCCGAGACCGAGGAGGAGGCATGACCACCACCGCCGCTGCAGGACTGCGCTTCGACGACGTCGCGGTCGGCGACGAGATCACCCCGGTCGCGATCCCGATCACCTACAAGCGGATCTGTATGAACGCCGCGGCCACCTGGGACTGGTTCCCCGGCCACCACGATCCCGAGTACGCGCGCAGCCAGGGCCAACAGACGATCTACCTCTCGACACTGTTCTTCCACGGCTTCATCGACCGCGCCCTCGGCGACTGGGCCGGCCCGGACGCACTGCTACGCCGCCGCAAGATATCGATGATCAGATCGATCTACCCGGGGCAGACCGCGACCCTGACTGGACGCGTCGTCGACAGACGCGGGGTGGACGGCAAGGGCCTGATCGACCTGGAGCTGATGGTCTCCAGCGAGGAGGGGCCGTGCGTGCCCAGCGAGGCGACGCTGCAGCTGCCAACCGAATAGGCGTAATCCATGGGCTCGAACGGCGTTCATCGAGGTCGTGCGCTGCGCCTGGGCCCCTCATGGTGCACGGACCTGCGAACCAAGTCCTGCGCTGGGACGCCATCGAGTGTTGGCTCCACGGGGAAACGTACGGCTGCTGCGGAAGCTGAACTGGTTGGCCCTAAGCCTGACGGAGACGTGTCCGGAGGACCGGGTCAGGTCCCACGGGGTTTCTATCGCTTGCTGCGTCGACATGAACGGCCTGACATCTCGGGCCGGTCCGGCTACGCCTGCCGGGATGGAGGCCGTACGTCGAGGAAGCGGGTGATGAGGGTGGCGATGTGGTTCGCGACTTGTGTACTCGGGTGCAGTGGCAGGACCACGTGGCTGAGGGCCAGGCGGGTGGCGGTCTCGGCTGCGTCACGGGCGTCTTCGACAGGGACATCTGGCCGTACGGCTGTGATCGCGTCGGCCAGTTTGTCCCGCGCTGCGCTGATGACTGGCTCTGCATCGGTGGTGAGCAGCGGGAGGAGTTGGTCGCGTCCGTCGGCGGTGATGACGGACTTGAGCAGAGGATCGGCCGCGGCGGTCTCCAGGGTGTAGAGAGCGGCTGCGCGCCATTGCTCATAGATGTCGTCGCTGCCGGAGAGTGCTCGATCGACCCCGGCGAGGAAGCGCTCGGTGAGTTGCAGGACCAGGGCCTGAGCCAGGCCGCGCTTGTTGGTGAAGGCGTTGTAGAGCGTTTGGCGGCTGACCCCGAGGCGGGCGGCGACGGTTTGGACCTGTAACCCGTCCCAGCCGTGGGTGGCGACCTCCTCGGCTGCGATGTCGAGGGCGGCCCGGATCGTCTTCTGACGACCTCTGTCGTCGGCGGCGCGCACAGTGCCATGCTAGCGATCACTCCGGCAGAAGTGGACAAGCTGGCCGGATGCGTCTTGTCGTTCGCGGCACACTGTCCGCGCTGCTTGACGTGGGCGAGACCAGGTGGCGTCGCGGCAACGGTGACGGGAGCTCGACGCTGATGGCCTCGGGGGCGGTCCTCCGGTCACGCGTGGTCGACGTACCGGTGGTCCTTCTGGAGGGGTGAGACCGAGTCGGCGTGGCGTTCCCGGCGCCGACCTGACCTCCCCACGCCGGCCGAGCGGATCGGGTGGTGCCGGCCCTGCGACCTGCCGGCCGCTTCTTCTGCCTCACCGCGGGCGATGGCTGCCCACGAGTAGAGCGGCCACTACTGCCGTGTGCTCGGTGATCTGTGAGGCGTCGACGTCGAGCTCGCCAGCGTTCCACGCCGCGATGATCTCGGCGAACCCTCCGACTCCCAGCAGAGTGCTCATCCGGAGCCGGGCCGGGTCAGTCGTCTGCGGCAGCCGTGGGCCGGCCCAGTCGACCAGTAGGTCGGCGAACGTCCGCAGCATTTCTCGACGTCGGGGTTCGAGCACCGCGCTGCCGGTGTGGTCGCCGAGGACGATGCGCGCACACGCCGGATCCGTGCGCAGGTGCTCGACGACCGCATCGATGACCGTGCGGAGCGCACCGACAAGATCACCGTCGGCGTTGCCGACGAACGCGTCCACGACCTGCGCCACCAGCGCATCCCGCTCCTGGTCCCACACCGCGCCCAGCAGCGCGTCACGATCGGGGAAGCTCTGGTAGAAGTACCGGTCGACGAGGCCGGCGCGGCCGCAGACGCCACGCATCGTGACGGCGGCCCACCCCTCCGCGCCCCAGATCTCGCGCGCAGCGGCCAGAAGGCGGAGCTGGCGATCGGATCGGCGGGCCTCGGCGCTGCGCCCGCCATAGATCCCCGTCGGCCCCTGAGCGTGCACACGCCCATCCTGACGCAGACCCGAACCGGGCACGAGCGTGGGCACCGTCCCCGATCAGAGGGTGCGAGCGATACTCCGTCCTGATCTCGTCGGTGCCACCGTAGACCGGGTCATGTGGTTCCTCCGGGTTGTCGGCGACGGCGTCGGGGCGCGATCAGTGCACGGGGAGCAGGCGCAGGGGTAGCCCGTCGGCGGGGACCGGCAGCGAGGTGTTGTCCCAGCGGGGGCGGTATCCCGGGTCGATGGTCCACCGGTGGGCCCGCAGCATCTCGTGCATGATCGCGGTCACCTCCAGACTCCCGAAGATCATGCCGATGCACTTGTGCACCCCACCGCCGAAGGGGATCCACGCGTCGCGGTGGCTCTTGTCCTCGCGCCGGGGCTCAGCGAACCGGTCGGGGTCGAACGTGTCCGGCTCACTCCAGCACGCCGGGTCGAAGTGATTGACGGCTCCGGCCACCATCACCAGTGTGTTCGCTGGGACGTGGTGTCCGCACACGGCTGTGGCCGCGACGGTGCGGCGCATCACGACCGGCACCGGAGCCACCAGGCGCAAGGACTCCTTGATGGCGCGGTTCAGTGTCCCGAGGGACTCCAGAGCCGCACGGTCGGGCGGGGCGTCCCCGAGAGCGACCGACTCGGCGCGTGCCCGCTCCTGCCACTCCGGATTCGCCCCGAGGAAGTACGCGACGGCGGAACTTGTGATCGTCGAGGTGTCGTGTGCGGCCATCATGAGGAAGATCATGTGGTTGACCACGTCGTCATCGGAGAAGGCTTCTCCGTCCTGTGTGCGGGCCTGGCACAGCGCGGAGAACAGGTCCGCGCCGTCACTGGTCCGCTTCGCGGCGAGGTTCGCCCGGAAGTAGCGCTCGAGCACGCGACGGCCGCGGAGGCCGGCGTGCCAGCGCGTGCCGGGGACGTCCCACTTCACGATGCTGCTCGCCGCCCGGACGCAGTCGACGAAGGCCTTGTTGACCTCCTCGGCCTCGGGGCCGGGACGGTCGTCCATGAAGACCCGGGTGGCTACGTCGAGCGTCAGGCTCTTCAGGGCCGGGTAGAGCCGCATCGGCGCGTCCTGGCGCCAGGTCGGCACCGTCTCCCGAACACAGGCGACGGTCTCGTCAGTGTAGCCCCGCAGTCGTTCGGCGGTGAAGGCCTCCTGCATCACGCGCCGGTGAAAGCGGTGCTCGTCGAAATCCAGGAGCATGAGGCCGCGGTGGAAGAAGTTGTCGATCAGATATCGCCAACCGTCCTGTGAGAAGGCCTTGTCGGCGTTCGTGAGCACGGTGTGCGTCGCCTCGGGCCCCGCGACCTGGACGACGCGCTCTCCCAGGAAGCCGGTCCACGAGACCGGGCCGAACCGCTCGAAGCGTGCACGGGTGAAGTCGGAGCCGAACCGGATGTACTCCAGCGTCCGACCGAGACCGGGCAGACCCTGGTCACCGAGGACGGGCGATAGGCCTGACCCCGGCGGCGACGGGGCCAGCGGCGTTCCTGCCGCCTGTCGCGCCCGGTCGAGGAGGCGGCGATCGAGTGCGGAGGGCAGGGGCGCGAGCAGCGCGGAGGACATCCGTTCGCGCACGGCGCGCCGGGCGTGGTCGGTGAGGGTGGTCATGTGTAGCTCCCTGCTGTGGAGTCGGGGGTGACGGGATCGAGTCGGGCGCGGACGAAATCGGCGGCTTCGCGTAGCGAGCGGGTGGCCTCCGGGACGAAGCCGGCGAGAGCCTGGAAGACGTGGAGCTGGCCCGGCCACTCGAGGAGCTCGACGTCGCCTCCGGCGAGTTCGACCAGCTCGGCCAGGTAACGGGCATCCCCACAGAGGAACTCCGAGCCGCTGACGTGCACCTGCACCGGTGGCAGGCCGGTCAGGCCCGCCGCGGTGATCTGCAGCCCTGCGGAGGCGCGCTCGGTGCCGTCGAGGTAGAGCGCGAGGAGTCGCTCGACGCGTCGGACCGAGACCAGCGGGTCGCGGGAGTGCCCGTCCTCCCACTTGTGTGCCTCGGTGAGCGAGAGGTCGATCAACGGGGAGAACAGCAGCACCCCGGCAGGGCACGTTCCCCGGGCGGTCAGCTCGGTCGCCAGCGCGATCGAGAGCTGCCCGCCCGCCGAATCGCCGGCGATCACGGTCCTGGCCGGCGAGGCGCCCTGAGCTAGCAGCCAGTCGAAGGCCGCGGCGACGTCGTCCGCCGCGGCCGGGTACCGGTGGGTCGGAGCGAGGCGGTAGTCGCAGGCGAACACCGGGCGCCTGGTTCGGACGGCGAGCCGGCTCGTGATGGCGCGGTGCGTCCGCGCTGAAGCGACCGCGTACCCGCTGCCGTGAACGTAGAAGACGACGCCGCCGCCCAGGTTCGGGAGACCGCGCCCGGTGACCGGAGGCAGCACCCACTCGCCACGGATCTCGAGGCCGGACGGGGCCATCGCGCGCACCGGCCGGATCGACGCGGCCGGATGCGGGCGGCACACCAGATCGGTGAACGCCCGGAGCGCGCGGCGCGTGGAGCGGATCACGAGATCGGTGTCGGGGACGAGCTCGACCAGCGGCCTGATCGTCCAGCGAACAAGATGCGCGCAGGCGCGAGCCTGCCAGGAGGCCTGTCGCCAACCACTCTGCGGGCGCATGCCCTCAGAATGGTCGCAGCCATCCGGTCAGTCAAGACTTGACAGAGAACGGCTTCGTGTCCATATCAATGACTGTCTGAGGGGTCGCGTGGTGGAGAAGGCCAAGGGGACACGTCACAGGAGGATCGCCGAAGCCGGGGCGGTTCATCTTGCATGTGCAAATGCCCGACCGACCGGTCGAGATCGCCGCACGCGACATTGCAGCGGTACTGACCCCGTTCATCGGCGAGCTCCGGGCGGAGACTGGTTAGTCCGACCAATGGCCTGCGCGCGGTGGAGCCCAGGCGAAGCCCAACGAACCGCCGAGGACACCGAGCAACAGCCCGATGACCAGCCCGCCCACGTTGGTGGTGACGAACGAGGCCAGCGACATGACAACCGCGGCGACGCCGATCGGGGCGTGCAGGTGCGGGGAGAACCACAGGAACAGCCCACACGCACAGATCAGTGCACCGAGCACGAACCCCGACACTCCAGCCAGCCCGGGGAGCAGCACGATCGACATGCCACGGGCAGGTAGCAGCATGACCGCCGCGCCTCCGGCTGAGGTGAGCGTGCCGGCGACGACGGGCCGGCCCGAGATCCAGCGCCGCAGAGGAGACGGCGTCGGCTCGACAGCCTTGTTGGTCCTGTTCGGCATCACAGGCACTCCGGCTGATCGTCCCCGATGCGGAGCGACAGGTTGGAGATCTGTAGCTGGTTGACCGTCGCCCACCGAGCGGTCGCGCTGACGTTGAGCGCGAGGTTCCCCGCCTGGACGGGAACGGCACCCGGTCCGCCGGCATCGGTCGGAGTCCCGTCGGGGGTGAATGCGCGGTTCAGCCCGAGCTGCTGGCCCAGCACGTCGACCCCGTCAATGCTCTCCAACGCGAACTTCACGTCTCCGGCGCTGACCTCCGGGCCATCGGGTGGCGTCTCGGCGCGCAGCACGAACTTCCCCACCGCCGTGTCAGCTCGCGTCGACACACACAGACCTCGTGCCTTGAGGTCGCTCAGCGCCACCACCACCGTGGCCTTCCGTTGACCGTCGCGGGTCTGAAAGAACTCCGGGAATGTGCCCCCTACCCGAGTGGTCAGACTCTTGGCGCTGATCTTCAACGTCTGCTGCCCCTCCAGTGCCAGCGCGACCGGAACCGCCCCGGTCGCAGCACCGGCACCCAGCATCAGCAGTGCCAGCATCGCCGGCACGAAGAGCAGACCGAACCGCCGCCAGCGGAGTCGTCTTCGCGGTGCGGACATCACCATGGGCGCCCGATGTCGTGCCATGATCGTGGATACCCTCTCCCGGAGCGAAAACGTCACTGACAGCTTCAACTGTGACAGTCGTTGATGGTGACGTATGTCGTACGTCACTCGACACGAGGGGGGCACTTGCCGGAGTTCCGCATCGACGAACTGGCCCAGGTCAGCGGCGTATCCGTGCGCAACATCCGCGCGTACCAGGACAGCGGGATCCTTCACCCGCCCAAGCGGCAGGGTCGGGTCGGGATCTACAGCGAGGACCACCTGGCCCGCCTGCGGCTCATCGCCGGGCTGCTGAAGCGCGGCTACACCGCCACCAACATCGGCGAGCTATTGCGGGCCTGGGAGGGCGGACGCGACCTGTCCAACATTCTCGGCCTCGAGCAGGTCGTCACCGGCATTGCCGATGCGGCCCCGTCTACCTACCTCACGGCCGACCAGCTCCGCGAGCTACTCATCACCGCCGACGCCTCCCACGACACTTCTGCCAGCGCGGTGCAGGCCGGCCTCGTCGAACACGACGGAGACCGCTATCGGGCGCCAAACGCCCGCCTCCTCCATGCCGTCGCCGCGCTACTCCGGGCCGGGGCGCCCGCCCAGGCGGTGTTCGCGTTCAGCGCGCAGCTCCGCGACGCGGTCGACACCACCGTCCACAAGTTCGTCACTGCAGTCGCCGCCGACATCCTGCGCGACAAACAGCCCGAATGGATGCCGACCGGAACGGAAATCCCGCAGCTCGCCGAGTACGTCAGCACGATAACGACACAAACTGAGTCCGCCGCCGCCGCCGCGGTGACCCACGACATCAGTCTCTACCTCGACGCTGCCCTCGGCGACTACATCGCAAGAATCATGCCGCACCTGCAGCAGAGCCACACGCCGTAGCAAGGGCTATACCGTTGCGCGTCAACATATCTGCGGCGGCATGTGGCGCCGAGGCTGACGTGCGAGCCCGACCCCGATACGCGCCTCGTCGGGAACAAGTACCACTGGCCAGCGGCGGGGCGGAGAACCCGAGATCCAGTGGAAGTTGAGGGACTCGATGCAACCAGCCACGTGACTGCTGATCACGCCGTTCGGAGTCGAGATCGTCCCGCTGGTGTAGAGACTGCTCAAGTGCCCCGATCCTCGATGAGGCAGCACGGTCCGCTCTCGGCGGCGTAGCGCTCAGTTCCTCGTGGGACGCCAGGCCCCGACCGACCCGGGCGACCATGCTGCCTCCGTCCCCGGGGCGGCGAGGCCCGCCGGACGCGGCGTGCCCGTCCGCGCGGAGGAGCGCCCCGCTCACCAAGGCGGCCAGGTGCGGTGCGGGCTCTCGTTCCGCGGTCTCGCTTAGTTCCTCTCCGCGTCGACACGCAGAAGTAGACATGAAATGGTTCTATGTCTTGACGGAGGACGGCTTGTTGTCCACGATGACGTGACCCGCTGACGAACCGATGGGAAGCTCCGTCGAGTCGACCCGGCCCAAGGGATCGGAGTGTCACCGTTGACCCAGCATGTGACCCGCTCGTCGAGCGGGAATCCCGACCGTCCCCACGACGAGGTCGATATCTCCTCGCGGGCGTTCTGGTCGACGTCGGCCGATGTCCGGGAGAAGACGTTCGCGTTGCTGCGCGAGCGCGGCACCGTGACCTGGCACCCGCCGTTCCAGGAGCAGCTGCTCGAGGATCCCGAGGACTACGGTTTCTGGGCGGTCACCCGCTACGACGACCTGGTCGAGGTCACCAAGCGACACGAGGATTTCCTGTCCGGGCCCGGCATCCTGATGGAGAACCTCCCGGCGGAGTTCGTCGAGGCCGGGCAGTCCATCATCGGGATGGACCCACCCCGGCACACCAAGCTGCGCCGGTTAGTGGCCGCGGCGTTCACACCCAAGCAGATGCGCCGGATCAACGATCGCATCGAGGCCAACGCCAAGATGGTCGTCGAGAACCTGGTGGCCGCACTGGAACGCGATGGCGGGCAGACCGACTTCGTCGCCGAGTGCGCCGAGCTGCTCCCGATGCACAACATCAACGACATCATGGGCGTGCCCGACGGGCAACGGCAGGAAGCCGCCCACCAGATGAAGGTCGGCACCAGCTGGAACGACCCAGAACTGGTCGGCGAGACCCGCGAAGAGGTGTTCACCGCGCTGCTCGGAGCCATGGGCTACATGCACGAACTGGCGTCCTCGCTGACCCGCGAGCGCCGTGAAAGCCCCACCGACGACCTGATCACCGCCCTGGCCCAGGCCGAGGTCGATGGCGAGAAGCTCACCGACCACGAGATCGGCGCGTTCTTCGTGCTGCTCACCATCGCCGGCAACGACACCACCCGACAGTCCACCAGCCACGGCCTGCTGGGTCTGACCGCCTTCCCCGACCAGCGCGCCTGGCTGCTCGAGGACCTCGACGCGAGACTGCCCGACGCGGTCGAGGAGATGGTCCGCTGGGCCACCCCGATCATGACCTTCCGGCGGACCGCAGCCCGCGACTGCGAACTCGCCGGCCAGCAGATCACCGAGGGCGACAAGGTCGTCATGTTCTACTCCTCGGCCAACCGCGACGAGGCCCGGATCGAGCGACCGCACGAGCTCGACCTCTCCCGCCACCCCAACCCGCACATCAGCTTCGGCGGCGGCGGCATCCACCACTGCCTGGGCAATCAGCTCGCCCGCTTCCAACTCAAGGCCCTGTTCAAAGAACTGGCGACCCAACTGCCCGACCTGCAGGCCGGGGAACCCGAGCTGACCCCAG
>NZ_JADQDD010000010.1 GCF_019263595.1 Pseudonocardia sp. KRD291
ACTGGGGGTCAAGGGGTCGCAGGTTCAAATCCTGTCGTCCCGACAGGCCAAAGGCCGGTATCCGATCTTCTGGGATACCGGCCTTCAGTGTCTCTACCTGCGGATACTCTCCCCTCGGGGTTCTGTGGGCTACCGCGCTCGCCGGCAACCCCGTGTCCGACTGCCGCTGCGAAGTGGATCGAGTGACTAACTGAGTGACTATCCTTTGCGGCCTCTGTCGTCGGGACACATCTATGGAGGCTTCACGTGAGTCCAGGACGTGACCTGCTCACCAGCACGACCCGAGGGCGGTTCCGCGACCTGTTGGCGGGTAGCTCCTACGGCCGCATCAGCGCAGCCTTTCAGGACGAGGGGTTCGCGCCGAACCCCGAAAGCAGTTGGGACGACGGCAGCGTGCGTCGAACCAGGACCCAGCAGTACCTCGAAGCCGTCGACTGGACCGACCCGAATCACGTCGTAAGGGCTCTGCGTGTGTTCGCCCGGCTGATGGACGACTACGACGGTCAGTACACCGAACTCGTTCTGAGGGCACTCCGCCGAGACGGCTGTCGGATCGACGACGACGGCTCGTTGATTCTCCCGCTTGCCCAGCTACCCCGGATCGCGCTCGACGGGCTTCGGGATCCCGCAGCGATCCTGGACAATCTTGACCGTATCCACCGCGCGATCGATGATGATCCCGCTCAGGCCGTCGGCAGTGCGAAGGAGCTCATCGAGAGCACGGCGAAGACGGTCCTGCTCGAGCGTGGCGAGCCGGTCAGCGAGAAGGCCACGATCGCTGCGTTGATCAGCCAAGCCCAGATGGCGCTGAACCTCCACCCGTCGTCGGCTACACCGGGCCCGGATGGCAGCGACGCGGTCAAGAAGATCCTCGGGTCGGTTATGACCGTGGCTATCGGCGTTGCCGAGCTGCGCAGCCGTGGTTATGGCACCGGGTACGGTGCGGCCGGCTCCCGGGTCGGCCTGCACTCCCGCCATGCGCATTTAGCCGTCAACGCCGCTGTCACCTGGTGCCGTCTGATGCTCGACACCCTCTCCGATCTCAAGGCCCCGTGGCGGTCACAGTCGTCGACCACGACGAACTGAACCCGCTGCGAACGCGGACCCTATTCCTCACCGATAGGGAAGATGTCGTTCATCGCCGTTGCGCCGTGGTCGAGGACTGGCCGGAGCTGCTGGCGGTACACGGCTTCGGTGATGGCAGTCCCGCTGTGGCCGACGAGCCGGGAGATGTGCTCAAGGGGCATTCCGGAGTCCGAGAGCAGGGACACGAAGCTATGCCGCATCTCACGTGGGGTCCACGCGGTGGCATCGAGTCCAGCGCTTGTCACGACGCGCCGGAAGGCGCGACGCACGTTGTGGGCATCCATCTCGGAACCGCTTCGGGTCGCGAAGACCAGCTGCCCCGGATCTGGTGCGGGCGTATGCCTGGCCGCCTGGCGTCGGAGCGCCGTCACGCATCGGTGCGGCATACCGAGCCGACGCCTTGATTTGCGTGTCTTGGTGTCTCCGCCTATGCGCACCGATCGCACCACGGCGATCGACGCCGGGATCGGAGGCGACGCCTCGGGCTGTCCAACCAGATCAACGTCTTCCCAACGCAGTGCGCGAAGCTCCTCGGTACGGGCGCCGGTAAGCAGCGAGAGCACGATGTAGGCGTGGAGGGGGCTCGACTCAGCTGCATCGAGGAGCGCGCCTGCCTGCGCGAGGTCGAGTGACTTGGATCGCCGCCCCGGCCGGCCGGCCGGAGGGCTGCACACGCTCACGACGTTGCGTTTGACCTTGTCGCGGGCCATGGCGTGGGTGACGGCCCGGTTCAGTATCGAGTGCATCAGACGGAGCGTTCGGGTACTCACTGATCGCGATTCCGTATTCAACCAGCGGTCAACGTCATAAGCGGACAGATCTCGGAGCTTGTGGGCGCCGAGTGGTCCCACGATGTGTTGCTCGGCGATCGTGGTGTAATTCTTGACCGTCGCCGGTGCCAGTCCGGAAACTCCATAGAACAACCAGTCCTGCACCGTCTCCCGCACCGTGTAGTGGCCGGGAGCGACGGTGGTGCCGTCCTCGTGATCGCGGAGGATCTCCCGCAGCTTGGCCTTGGCAGCCGTCTTCGTAGTTCCGCTGGCCTTGCGAGTGATCCGCTTCCCACGGCCGTCGAACCCTATGGCCGCGGTGGCGATCCAGCGCTGCCGTGATTCGTCCCAGTGCACACCGCCCTCGCCGCGGCTGCGCCGCGCCGTCATGAGGCCACGCCGAATCGACCCGAGGCTGCCGCCTCGCCTTCGAGTAGCGCGACGTACTCGGCGATGGCGGTAGCGGGGATCAGCCGGGTCCGGCCGACATGTACTGAGCGCAGCCTTCCGCATCGGAGCTGCTCGTAGATCGTGCTGCGCTTCAGAGAAAGGATCGTCATCGTCTCGTCGACCCGGTAGAGCTCCTTGTCCGCCATGAGGTCGTCTCCGTGCTGCCACGAGCGCCACGACGAGGGCACCCTGATCGTCTGCTGCTGCACGATCACGCTTCCGGTCGAGGTGTTCTGCTGCGTTGCTGTGGTGTGCTCGGTCCCGTTGGTGGGCCGTCGCTTCCGTCCGTGGGGTAGGGATGACGGTCAAACCGGCGGGGTTGTTCGACCCCGTCGACGAACCAGCTGATGGGCCGGCGGGTGCCGAGCTCGCCCATGAGGTACCGGGTCACCGATGCGGACAGGACCCCTGGATCCTTAGAGCGGTCAGCCGCGAACTCCTCGGCTGCGCCTTGGTTGTCGAAGACCACCTCGATGGCTCCGATGTCGTCGGGCTTCGATGCGTGGACGGAGAAGACGGCGGTGCGACGCCGCGCCTTGTCGGAGGTCATGCAGGTCAGCTTTCGGGTGCCCGAAAGCCGCGGCGGATCGAACTTCGGAAGTGTGGATAGATGCGCGTCGGCGGAGTCGGTGACAATGACGCGGTGGACCTCGCCGCGATGTCGGTGGACGAGCTCGTTTCTGCGGTGCAGCACTCCGAACAGCTGCGGCGCGCCGGCCGGGAGAACAGTGGCCGGCTCTTGGCCGAGCTCCACAGTCGTGAAGGTCTGTCGTGGCCGGCGATCGCGCGGCTGACGGAGATCCGTCAGACCACCGCCTACGACCTCGCTCGTCCGTTCCTGGACGTCACTTCTGGGGACGATGACCCGTCCGAGTAGGTCGGCGGGGATGGGCAGCGCCGCGGTGCCTGGTTTCGGGCGCAGCGAGATATGCCGGAAGCGATGCTTCCGGCTGCGGCCGTGGGCGGCCTGTTGGTCGGAACGAGGGCGTTCCGAGGCACGACGTCGTTTCGTACCGAGCGGGAGGAAGGATGCGCCCGAGACGCTGCGTCTCCGCTGACCACGGCGTGGCAGCGTCGCTGTGGTCCGCTCCCGGACTGTGTGCGGCGGGCCGGGCGACAACGAACCGGTTCGTCGTCGTCGCGTTCGCAGTGCTTCTCCGCGGACTCGCCAGGTCGTCGTGCGGTTCTCGGCTGAGGAACTCGACGCGGTCCGGGCTCGGGCGACGTTGGCCGGTTTCGCTGTCGGGGCGTGGATCGGACAAGCTGCGGTGGACGCGGCAGGCGGACGCGACTCTGCTTCGGCGGGGCTGCCGGATCTCCTGCGTCTTCATGCAGACCTCGTCCGGACCCAGCAGATGGCCGCCGCGTCAGGCCTAGAGATGGCGCGAATCGAGGAACTGCTCTTCCGGCTCGATGCGGTGATCGATGTTGTGACGGCCGAGTTCGAGCGAGGTCGGCGATGATCACGAAGGTCGTGCACGGTTGGCGTGTTGGGGGCCTGGTTGCCTACCTGATGGGTCCCGGGCGGGCGCAGGAGCATGTGCGCCCGCGCGTGATCGCGAGCTGGGACGGCCAGGACGCGGGCCGTCAGCCCCAGCAGGACGACGCTGGTGATCTCGAGTTGGGCCCCCTAATCCGGGCTCTCCGCGCCCCCGCGGTGGCAGCCGGGCTGCCCGAGAGGGACGAGGGCGGAAAGCGGGGCTACGTGTGGCACTGCTCTGTGCGGGTCGCGGCCGGCGACCGGGTGCTGTCGGACGGGGAGTGGGCGTCGATCGCGCGCGAGTTACTCGACGGGTCGGGAGTCGCCGCCACGGGCGACGCCGGCGGGCCTCGGTGGGTCGCGATCCGTCACGCGGACGACCACATCCATATCGCGGCTGTCCTGGTCCGGCAGGACACCTCCCGCCGGTTCTGGCCCAGCCACGACTACCCCCGCCTCCGCGAGACCGCGCGGCGGATCGAGCAACGACTGGGGCTGACCGTGACCGCGTCGGCCGACGGGACCGCGGCGAAGGCGCCGGGGCGTGGCGAGCTGGAGAAGGCTGAGCGCCAGGGACTGCCCCCGGCTCGACTCGAGCTGACCCGAGCTGTCCGGGCCGCGATGGCCGCGTCGTGTGACCTGGCCGGGTTCGTCGCCGCTCTCGAAGGAAACGGCTACCTCGTCGAGCTGCGACGTGCGCCGTCCGGTGATCCGCTGGGCTACAAGGTGGCCCGGCCCGGTGACGTGACCGCTGATGGTGCGCCTGTCTTCTACAGCGGCAGCAAGCTCGCTCCGGATCTGTCGCTGCCGCGGCTGATGCGAGCCTGGGAGGAGGCGGGGCGCGGATCCGATGCCGCCGATCCGGTGTCCGCGGCGCGGCGCCGCGTCGACAGCGCACGTGCCCTGGTGGGAGCAGCCCGTCGCGGCGACGCGGCCGAAGACCCGGACGGCGTGGCGCACGCGACGAGGGACCTCCTGGCCGCGGTCGGGGACTGGTCCGACGAGCTGGGTACGGCGGCCGAGCGCTTCGATCGGTCGGCGCGGCCCCCGCGAGGCCCGCAACGGGGGACAGGCGGCCCGACGTCGGCGGGCCTACGGCGGGTCGCCCGCCAGCTGATCAGGCGGCGCCGGATGCTGGGGGTGCAGGACGACGCCGGCGCTGCGGCGGTGGCGTTGGTCGTGTCCCTGGCCGCGTTGCTGCAGGAGATCGGGGCGTGGCAACACGGGCGCGACCGTGTCCATCAGGGCGCTGCGGCCCGGGACGCAGCACGGGACCTGAGCCAGTGGGCCGCCGGGCGGGTTCCCGCAGTACCGGACCCGAGCGCTGCGCGTGACCACGCCGCCGTCGTGCTCGAACCACGGCAGCACCGCACCGTCGGTCGAGGCTCCGGGCAACCGCGCGACTGAACCGGTCGCGCTACCGCAGGTGCTCGGAGGCGAGACTGAAGATGCAGCGCAGCCGGCAGGCGATCAACGTGGCCGTTGTTCTGATGGGGCTACAGGACACGACGGTGGCCGCCCATCGTCCCGGGACCGAGGGTGCGGCCGTGAGCGTCCGGATCGGCAGCGCGTTGCTCTATGTCGCCGACGCTGAGACGGCGTCGCGTTTCACCGGGGCCTGGAGATCGGTCGCCACCGCGGCCGAGCGCCACCTTCCCCGTCAGGGCAACCCGGCCAGAGCGACCCCGATGCCGGGAGTTGCCGAGCCGTCGGTGATGGTCGACGCGGCAGGGTCGCCGCCGGCGTTCGCTCGGCTAGAGCGTCCGGCCGGGCAGGCCAGCCACGCGCGGGTGGTTCTCGGTCGGATCATGTTCGACGTTCGTGACCTCGCGGCGTTCCGCACGACGGCGTTGGCGTTTGAGAGGGTCGAGGAGCTCTCGGCCAGCACATTCCTGCCCCGACCGGTCCAACCAGCCGCCAAGCAGCGCGCAGCGCGGACCGCGGGACGGTTCTTCGTCGCACCGGCCACGGACTCACGACGGCAGCGCCGCGCGGCAACCCGCTCCGGCCCGGCAGCTGCCCCGGCCGCAGCTCAGGCTTCGAAGGCAATCGAGAGCGGTCGATGAGATGACGACTCCCGATTACCCGGTGCTGTCGCTCGGCGGCTACGAGACCTATCAGCTCGCACACATCGCCACCTTCATCGCCGACCGGCTCGCCCGGCACCGATCCAGCAAGCGAGGACGCGAGGGCCGCGCGGACCGGGCCGCTGCGGTGCGCGATCTGGCTCTGGGGTCCACAGCCTTCGACGCCGCGGTCGGGGCGACCGAACCGACCCCGCCGCACGGGCTTCCGCGGCCCCTCGATGTGGGGACTTATGAAGCAGCCCGAGAGCTGATCAGCGCCGCGCCGCGCTCGGCTGATGTCGTCTCGCTGGCCGCAGTCGGTGAGCCGGGGTGGGCCGTCGTCGGGCACGTGCCCGGCCTCGGGCCTGTCGGCGCCGCGGTGTCGACCCAGGATGTCGCCGAGGCACTGCGCCGCCACATGTTGACGAGACCGGTCGCGGAGCTTGCGCCGTGGGTCGTGACCGACGCGCCGGCCGTCATACCGACGCTTCCCGAACGGATCGATCTGACTCGCGTGGTTCAACAGCTCGATCCCGAGGCGGTGAACGATCGGGCCGCCGCCGGTGCTCTTCGCGGACGCGACCCCTACACCGACGCCGCCATCGACGACCGATTCCGCGGGGTCGACTTGGATGCCCCGCCCGTGATCGAACCCCCGGGCCCACCGATCGCTGTGTCTCTTGGTTCAGAGCCCGGCGCCGGCGCTCAGCGTGCCGATCACGAGAGCCGGGCCGTAGGGGACGACCGCGCGGCGATGCCGGAATCCGACCAGGACTGCGGTCAGACCGACGAGTGCGACGATCCGCAGCAGGCCGCCCAGCAGCGCGTCGAGGTGAGCCAGGGCGATCGCCAGGGACGGGATCAGCTTGACGTCGCCCCATCCCAGGAGGTCCGTGGACAGGGCGGCCAGGACGATGGCCACCCCGCTGACTCCGGCGGCCACGGCGACGGCCCTGGCTCCGGCCGGGCCGGAGAAGGCGGCCACGACGAGGCTGGCGCCGAGAAGCGGCGCGGTGAGCACGTCGGGCAGACGCGACTCCCTGGCGTCGACCACGGCCGCGGCCGGACCGAGCAGCATCAGCGGAAGCAGGACCGCGACCGTCCGGCTGCCGTGCGTCGCGAGGGCTGGCGTGATGCCCGCCAGGGCCACGATCGCCGCGGTCTCGGCCCGTCCGGGCACCCATAAGGTGCGCATCCCACGCCGGGCCAGCACGAGGGTGAGCGGACCGAGCGCGGCGGCAGCCAAGATCGCCGTGAGCGTGGGCGTCACGACCGGGCCGTCCTGGCCGGGCCCGTCGGCAGGAGTTCGTTGAGGACCGCGAAGCTGTCCGGGGCCAGCTCCTCGGGCACCTCGAATCCGCGGGCGTCCAACAGCACAGAGGCGTGCAGCTCCAGTTCGGCGCGGTTGTCCTCGGCGTGCGCGACGCGCATCAGATCTGTCAGCGGCTGATCGAACGCGACGTCGATGTCGACGAATCGGGCCTGCTCGGCCGCGTGGCGGGCCAGGGCTGTATCTCCGGCTGCGAGGGCGATGTCGACCAGCTCGTGCGCGGTGTCGACGATGAACCCGGGGATCTGGAGGTCGTGTCGCTGGTCATGGTTGTTCAGCCACGCGTAGCCGCCGGGACGCAACGCGCTCAGGACGGGCCCCCGGATCAGGGCCAGGGCCGCTTCGTAGTCGTCGAGGCCATCCGAGCGACCGGCGCCGTGGCGGGCCTGGCCGCGCTTGCGGAGGCGGCGGAACAGGTCCCAGTCCGACAGGTGCCCGCGCAGGCGATAGGTGCTGTCGTTCTGCATGTCGCTGACGAACGTGGCGCCCGGATCGCCGCCCAGGCCCCGGCCGGCCCAGCGCCGAGCACCGTAGAACGCGTGCCGGATCGTCGAGGGGCTGATCCGGTGGCCGTCGGGCCACAGGTCGGTGACAGCCTTGGCTGCGGTGACGCCGGCCGGATGCAGGCTCAGGTAGACGAGAACCTCGGCGAACCAACTGGGGCGGGCGGTCGGCGGGGGGCCGGGCGCCCGGACGGTCGGTTCCCCGAGTATCGCGATCATCGGCTGCACGGGTGTGTTCCCGTCGTGCCACGCCGCCAGGTCGTCGTCGAGGCGCGGATCCTGGTGCTCGACCATGGCCAGGCGGCGGAGTGCCTCAGGATCAGCGGACGATCGGGTCAGCGGCACCACGTCGGACAGGCCGGAGTTCGGGCTCGACGGGCCGCCCTCGACGTCGTCATCGGGATCGTCCCCGTTCTCGACGGCCGGAAGGTCGTCGGTCAGCGCCCCGTCCTCATCCATGCCGTCGGCCCACGCCTCGGATCCGTCGGCGGGGCCCACCGGCACCGCCGGCTCGTCGGTCGATCCCAGAAGCGATGCCAGATGCGTTCCGGCGTTCTCGGTGAGTTGCACGGCCCACCACGGCCCGTCGTCGCCATCGGGTAGCTCGAGAACGCCGTCGGGCAGGACGCAGGTCCGTGTCTCCTCCGGATCGAACACGACGACGCAGACGGCGGCGCTGCCGGCTCCGGTGGTGACCAGGTTCCGGAGCCGGGCCCGCTCCTGCTCTGTGGGCTCGGCCGCGGACAGGACAACGGTGGGCAACCAGGAATCGGCCGCGACATCGCGGAGGCGGCCTTCTACCGCCGAGGCCATCTGGTGCCGACCAAGCTCGGAGCGGGTCGCTTCGGCCCGGTTCTCGATCTTCGTGAGCGCCGCAGAGAGGTCGGGTGCTTGCAGCATCTGCTCGGGGTTCAGGGTGATCAGTTCGTCGTCCAGCCCGACCAGGATGATCTCAGCGTCCTCGGCGGTGCGGTTGGTGGCCAGCTCGGCCGCGAGGTGCCGTAGCAGCGCAATCACCCGGAGCCGGTCGCCACCGATCGAGAGGACGCCGCGCTCCTCGAGCTCGAGGAGCAGGCGCCTGTCGTCGTCATCGGCGGTGGCGACGGTAACCAGCGCCGGGAACGGGGAGCAACATCCTGCTGCCTCGCCCTCGGGCACCGGGAGCGTGGCGGCCGGGTCGAGGTTCCATTCGAGCTCGCCGGCTTCGGTGAACGGATCTGGTGCCGACGTTGGAGAAGCAAGAGTGAGTCGCGCACCGGAGGAAGCCACCCGGACCAGACGTAGCGCTGGCGTCACCGATCGGTCCCGACCCGGATGTGCCAGTGAGCGCAGCGCAAGATCCAGACCGAGGGCATGTGCGGCCGGGGGAGCGGTCGCTGCCGACCACTCCAAGCGACCGGCCGAGTCGTCCGACGGGACCGAGATCCTGTGCCGGGCTGGCCGGTATCGGAGTTGGCGCCGACGGCGAATGGCGAGCGCCGCGATCACACCAGCTGCGATCAGTGTCGAGATCCCTGCGGCGGCGATGACCGGCATCGCCTCGAAGCTCTGGTCATCATCAGGGGTTGGTGCGGGCTCCGCCTGCGGCGGATGCTGCGGAGCAGCCGTCGGTACAGAACCGGCCACCGGCGGATTCGTCGCGGGCGGTCGCGTCGGAGTCGGGGTTGCCGAAGCCGCTGGCGGGTGGGCGGTATCGGGCACCGAGGACGAGGGTGCGCCACCGGGCGCCGGTCCAAGACCGTGCAGGGTGAGCGTCCAGCCCGGGCGTAGCTGGTCGGGGTCATCGAGTCTCGCGCCTCCCGGCTGCGTACTGCCCGAGTTCGCGGCGAAGAGATCATCCGCTCGAGCCGGATCACCGAGGTACTCGGCCGCCAGGCCAGTGAGGGTGTCGCCGGGCCCGACCCGGATGACGTCAGCGGCGTCGGCCGGCATCACCAGCTGCCAACCGACAGTGAGAACTGAACCCTCGGTCAGGCGCCCACCGTCGGCCTGGACATGTCCGGCGTTGAGCTCGTAGATCTCACGCCACCGCAGCGGATCTCCGAGAGCCGTTTCCGCAATCCGCCAGAGGGTGTCCCGTGGGGCGACGACGTGGACGGGTCCGTCAGCGAGGGTTCCGTCGACGACCGACATAGGCTTCAGCGGCTGTATCAACGCGAGCGTCGCCGTCACGGCTGCGGGTGCGGCAAGGGCAGGGCCGGTCCCGAGCAGCATGGCGACGAGCGCGCCGGCGACCAGACCCCCGAGGCGGAAACCGGGCATGGTGATCCGCGGCGGCGGCCGATGAGCCAGGGCGGCCAACAGCTCCCCGACGAGCGAGACCGCGAGGATCAACCACACCACCGTCGCCACGACTGCGAGGAATCCCATCAGCAGGGTTCCGTCGTCCGGACGCAGGATCAGGTCCGACGGAGACCCGGCGAAGGAACCGATCTGGAGGAGGAGTGGCGTTCCGAGCCACCAGAGTGCGACAGGTACACCGATCAGAATTCCAGCGATGGCCAGGGCTCCAGTGACAGCTGAGGCGATGCGAGACACGACCCTCACGGCGTCCCTCCACCCGTCGGGTCTGCGACGAGAAGCGCCTCGGCCGTTCCGGTGCTGACGATCTCCGCGCGCCCGATGATGCCCAGCAGGATGGTGGGGCGGGTGAGCCGAGCCTCGACCCTGATCCGCTGCGGGTCCACGATCTCCGCCGACCCGTCGGCTCCGGCCTGTGCGAGGTAGGAGCGGGCCGACGCCACCGCCGCGACCGGGTCGACCGCCACCCGGCCTCCCCGGAGCTGCGTCACATCGAGGGCCTGCCCAGCGGCCCGCGCGGCCTCCTCGGCGATCGCATCAGCACCGGCGAGACCCTGCGCAGCGCGGACGCCGTCGATGCCCAGCCCGATCGCGACGAACAACGCCAGGACGGCGGCGGCCATCGGTGCACTCACAGCACCACCGCCCCGCTCGGTCACTACACGGCCGATCATGAACGCTCCCGCCACCGATCGATGGGGCTGCTGAAGCTGGCTACGACGGTCCGCGTGCCAGCGCCCGGGACACCGAGTTCCGACCAGTCGACCGAGCACCGCACCGTCGCCTCGGCGGAGGACGGTGTCCCGAGCGGCACGGAGAAGCCGGTGGCGTCCACCTCGACATCCATCTGCGTGCAGCGCAGGCCCTGTTCGGAGAGTCCGAGGTCGGCGGCACGTCGCGCCTGCGCTGAGGCTGACGCCGCGTCGCGCTGCAACGACGCGACCCGCGCAGCCGATCGCGCTGCATGCTCCACCGCGGACTCGGCCGACACGAGCCGCCCACCGGCAACCGCGAACGCGATGAGCAGCCCGACGACCACTGTCAGGACGGCCGCCTCGACGGAAGGACTGCCACCGCGCTCCTCGTCCACGGCCGTCCCGATCACCCCGCCACCCGCTCGAGTCCGCCGACCGCTTCCCGACTGACCTTCAGCGGGACGCCCGGAACGAGCGACAGAGCCGTACCGGTCACCCGAACCCGGAGAAGACCCGTACCGTCGTCGACGGACGCGGAGACGTCGACACCGGTGAGCACCGACCCGGCTGCGCGCCGGAGGAAGTCGTCTGCGTCGCGACTGGCGGCTGCGGTGACCGACTCCGTCGCGAAGTACCGCCCGGATCGCAGACCGTCCTGGGCCGCCGTCAGAGCCAGCTGGCCGGCGTAGAACAGCAGTGCCACCTGGACGACCGCGAGGATCAAGAGGATGAGGACGCCCCACAACAGCGCCATCTCGACGCCGGCCGATCCGCCACGTTCGTCCACGGCCCTGCGCCTACTTCAAGGCGCCGAGCTTGTCGGCCACGAACGCGGCGACGCCGGCCGCGATCACGCCGGCGATGACGGCGCCCGCCGAGATGTGGAACCCCTCGTCGGTGTTCCGTCCTCCTCCGCGCTCGTCGATGGGTTCCAGTCGCAGGCGGACGTTCCAGGCGTAGTGCTGGAGACGTGTGAGCACGCGGTTGACAAGTTGGACGATCACGATCGAACCTCCGATGGGTGTCAGACGCTGCCCAGCAGCGCTGTTCCTGCGGGAAACAACACCCAGGCGGCGATCAGAAAAACCTGAAGCGCCCCTGGGGTACTCATCTGGCCGCTCGCGCGGTTGGCGTCCGCGTGCTCGTCGGCGAGGAGCTCGTCACTGAGACTTTCCGCGCGGGCGAGCAAGGTGCCGACGACCGTCGCACCGTCGTGTCCGGCAGCGGCGGCGATCGCCGAGAGATCTGCCAGTTCGTCGACCTCGACGCGTTCGCCGAACCGTCGGAGTCCCTCCCACGGCATCTCGCCGGCCATCTGCGCAAGCTCGAGTTCGTCGCGGAGCCGACGCATCGCCCAGCTGTCGGCCAGCAAAGTTCCGGGGACGGTCAGCGCGGTCGACACACCGGCGCCTCCACGACGGAGCAGCCCGACCTGCTGCAGGTAGGCGACCAACGCCGATCTGAGCTGGATGCGGGCATCGTCGGCTCTCGCCATGACGCGACGGGAATGCCCCGTCCATCCGACCAGCAGACCCACGACGGTGAAGCCACCGGGGATCACCAGTGGGAGCCCGGTGCCGACGAGCGCGAGGAGCCCGGCCAGCGCCGGCCCGGCGCCGGCGAGCACTGCCGCCGAGGACGCGGCCCCGATGAGAAATCTGTCCCGACCGATTCCGAGGAGCTCGAGGTCGCTGTCGGGAACCGCCACCGGGACGCGACGCAGTGTCGGTAGCAGAGCGCGATGCCACGCTTTCTGCATCGCGGGCACGGCGGCTTTCCCTACACGTTCGTCGAGTGCGATCAGCGCCTCGGCGAGAACCGGGGGGCGGCGGCGCCCGGCCGTCACAGCCAGTGCCAGAGCGGCTCCGATGAGCGCCCCGGCCAGCAGTACGAGTCCCAGACCGCCGGTCACGAGGCACCGGCCGAGACGCCGAAGAAGCGCGGAGCCTTCTTTCCGAGGGACAGTCGGCGCATCCAGACCAGGAGCGTCGCCGTCGCGATCAGCAGGGTGGCCATCACGGCCTGCCCGGCCGCGGTCTCGTAGGGCGCAGCGAAGGTGGGGACGAGAGCCAGCAGAATGAGCAGCCCGGCCTGGATCACGAGCAGCATCCGGATCGACTGCCGGGACTCGGCTCGTGCGGCCTCGATCTCCCGTCGTGCGCGAACGTCGCGTGCGACGCCGTCAGCGAGCTGCCGCAGCACCTGCGCGATCCCGGTGCTCTGCTGGTTCAGCGCCAGCAGCAACGCGGCGGCCACGGCATCGCCGGTGCGGTCGTCGACGGTGTCCGCGAACTCGCGAAGGGCAGCGGCAGGATCGCGGTTGTCGGTCTGCATGCGCCGGGCCAGGGTTCGCACCGCGACTGCGATCGGTTCCTCGACGCGGGTCGCCGTCGTGGCGATCGCCTGCGCCAGCCCGATCGCACCGCCTCCGGCAAGGGTGTCGGCCATCCGGCGGCACCAGGTCTCGAGCGCTTCGAGGGTGGAGATCCGTTCCTGCACGACGCGGGCTGATCCCAGCAGCCACGGAAGCCACAGCCCGGCCACGACCACAGTCACACCGGCGACCGGCCACCCGGACACGGCCCAGATCACCGCCCCCGCTACGGCCCAGACCACGGCCCGTCGGCGGGCCGGGCGAGATCGGACGGGGTCTCCGAGCGTCGCCGAGATGACTCGGAGACGGAGAAGCCACGGTCGCTCGGGGGCGGCAGGGGCCCGCGCGGCAACGGGCCGTGGTCGGCCACCGACGATCGCCATGCACCCGGCGAGGGCGAAGCATGCTCCCGCCAGCAGCGCGGCCGTGTGCGCGAGCGTCATCGGGACCACCCATCTCCGGCGACGTGCAGGAACCCGAGGTCGAGTCCTATCTCCTCGAACGGACGTCGGTTCTGGGGGAGCAGTTGGAACACCCCACGCGGGTCGGCGCCCTTCGGCGCGAAGATGCGGTTCATGGCGACGCCGCCGTTCTCCCCGACCGAGGTCACCTCGGCGACCTCGGAGACGAACCGCGTGCGGCGGCCCTCGGGGGTCGTCGTGTGGCGTAGGTGAACGACGTAGTCGATGCCCTGTGCGGCAAGGCGGGTCACGAAGGCGTCGGACCAGCCTGAACCGGCGCCCTTCATCGTTGCGGTGACCAGCCGTTCGAAGGCGTCGGACGCGGAGCCGGCGTGCAACGTGCACATCGACCCCGGCATACCGGCGTTCATCGCTTCGAGCATCGGCAGCGCCTCCGCTCCGCGGACCTCGCCGACGATCACGCGTGTGACCGACATTCTGAGCGTCTGGTGCAGAAGGTCCGACAGGGTCATCTCTCCGGCCGGACGGCCGGTCGACGGGTCCCGCTCGGTCGAACCTGCCCGGCACTCCGCGGCGTAGAGCAGCGGTGGCCGCTGGGGCAGCCTGTGCAGGTTGAGCTCGAACTCCGTCTCGAGAGTGGCGAACCGCTCGCGCGGGTCGATCTCGCGGGCCAGCGCCCGGAGCATCGTGGTCTTCCCGCAGGCAGGCATCCCCGTGACGAGGGTGCTCTGTTTCGCCTTGACCAGCGCGGCGAGAAACCGCCCCATGACCGTCGAGACCGTGCCGAGGCGGACGAGGTCGTTGATCTGGACGTCGACCAGCCGGTGCTTGCGGATGGTGACGACCGGCCGTGGGACGACCTCGCGCATCGCCGCCAGCCTTGAGCCATCCGGCAGCTGCATGTTCAGACACGGCTGGGCGGGGGAGAACGCTCGCTCCGAACTGCCATGGTGCGCGGCGATGTGCTGCAGCTGCTGCACCAGGTCGGAGTCGGTGTCCGCGATGGGACTCTGGGCCGGGCGGATGGAGCCGTCGGTCATGCGCAGGACCGGGGTCTCGCAGCCGGTGATGTGGATGTCCTCCACCCCGGGCACGTCGAGCAACGCCTGAATGCGGCCGAGGCCCCACACCGTGTTCTCGACGGTCCGGGCGATCGTCCGCTCGACCTCCGGGTCCAATTGCTGTTCGCCGTCGGCGATGCGGCGTCGTGCTTCGAGGTCGAGCTCGGCCTGGATCCAGGCCAGCATGATCTGTCTCTGGTCGGCCGGATCGAGACGATCGCGCTGCGGCTCGTCGGCGAGACGTTGCAGGACCGCCATGTGAACGTGTTCAGCCAGTCGACGATCGGTGTGCGGGCTGCGAGTCGCCCCGTTCGACGGCCGCGTCACGCTGCACCGGCCCCCGCCGTGCCCGCCCGGACGAGCTTCGCGGCGATGCGATTCGCCCCCCGTTGAAGCGGACTGCGATCGAACGCTCGAGCAGGCGGAACCCCGTCGCTCCAGACGTCCGCCGCTCGACGGTCGCGGGGGAGCTCACCCAGCAGCGGTAGCCGGCACCCGGCGGCGATCTCCGAGGTCGAATACGGCTCGTCCGGGCCGACGACGAGCAGCGAGACGCGGACGTCGCCCGGTTCGGCATTGAGCTCCTCGCGAAGGAGCGGAGCGATCCGGGAGCCCGCCCGGACGGCCCGGAGGCCGGATCCGACGACGAGGACCACGACATCGCAGCCGCGCAGAAGCGGGGTGACACCGTCGAGGACGGCGAAGCGACCGCAGTCGGCCACCGTGTCGGCTCCGGGCATGCGGCCCAGGGCGGCACCCAGCTGTGTCCACGCGACGCTCGATGCCTGTCCGACACAGCCGAGTCCGGCGAGGATCGGAGGCGCGTGCGGGGCGGGGCGATGTACGCGTCGACGGAGGGCTTCGTCAAGGCCGGTGGAGCGGAGGTCGACGACGGCGTCCGCGAGGCCCGATGCCGACGGCCATTCGCCGCCGCCGAGCCCGGCGCCGATGTCGCCGCCGAACGGGTCCGCTTCGAGCACAAGCACCCGGCGGGGCCACTGCGATGCGACTGCGAGGGCGGACGTCGTCACGCCGGGACTGCCCTTCGCCGAGACCATTCCGACCAACACCGTCGTCACCCCCGGGCCACGAGGACGACGGCTACACGGTCGTCGACGGAGGCCAGCGCCAGGTCTTCGGCATCGGCCTGACGGACGAGGACGTCGATGCCGCGCCGGCCCGTCGTGTCGGGTTCGCCGGATCGCACGACGACGGCTCGCCGTGGAGGGCGGCCGGCACCGGTCACGACGAGAACCTCGTCCCGCGGGGCCAGCGATGCGGAAGGCGCGCGGCCGGACTCCACCGAGAGCCCCACCACGGCTTCACCGGGGGCCGGCACTCGCTCTCCGGTCACCGAGTCGGGAGTGAGGATCTGTCCGGCCCGAAGGTCGGTTGCAGTCAGCTTGCCGACGACCGAGTCGACCTCGCTCCACTCAATCGTGGCCAGTCCGGTGTCGGTGGGGAGCTGCACCTCTCGAAGATCGACGATCTGAACGGCGGCGCCGAACGACAGCGGCTGCGCGACCCCCACCACGCCCACTCGACTCACCGCAGCGCGGTAGGCGTACGCGCCCAGCAGCGCACCGAGGATGGCGAGGACGACGGACAGCAGGAGTACCCGTGATGACCGTCGGCGTCGAAGGGGCCGCGATGTCGGTTCGGGAGGTGCACTCCGCGCTTGAGCCGTGGTGGTCATGATCCGTCACCACCGACCAGCACCTGAACCTCGCTCACGGCCAGCGTCGTCTCATTCGGGACTCGGACGATCTGCTCGCCGGCGACCGGAGCGCCACCACTGGCCCCTGACCACGTCACGGTCCAGACGCTGGTCGCCGTGATGGTCCAGCGCCCGGTTCCCGCAGTCCGGTCCGGGAGCGACCGCCGTTGATAGGTGTAGCCGCAGTCGGGTGACTCTCCCTCCTGCCCCGTCCACGGTGTTCCCGGCCCGGCGCACCGGACGACGGCGCCGGGAGGGCCCATCGCCCACTCCACCTCGGAAAGCTGCGCCGTTGCGGTGACGCTTGCTGCGCCGGCGGTGGCCGTTGCGGAGACCGGGCCGGTGTACGCCGCACCGCCGTCGATCCACAGCCACATCGGCACCCCGACGAACCCGCGATCGACGCCCGACGTGTGCAGCACCGGCGCAGGCAACGAGAGTTGTTCGACCGCTCGCTGGGCGAGGATCTCCGGCGGCACTGCAGGAGCGGCAGGCTGCCCATCAGGCAATGGTTGCGCGAGGAGGCCCGAAAGGTCCCGTACCGGCCGTTGGCTCCATCCTCCGGCGGGCCCGGCTCCAGGAAACGCCCTCAAAGGCGGCGGAGGCGGAGGGGTCGGCAGGCCTGTTGATTCGTCGGACGACGCGACCCGCTGGGGCCGCTCGGACGTACGGGACCCCGAGTCATGTTCGTGCGACCGTCGCATCGGTTCGACAGCGCGACGACGACCCGGGTCGACGGCGCTGATGAGACACCGCCCGATGCTGTCGACGACCGCGCAGCGCGGGGGACTCATCGCTCCTGCGTGGACCGTTGTGATCATCAAGGTCGGCAGGAGCAGTCCGACGACCGACGCGCTCAACACGGCTCGGCCAAGGACGGCGCTGTTCTCTCGACCACCCACCGGTCGCCGCGGGGGATCACCTCGGCCCGGTAGAGGTAGCGGGGAACGCGGTTCGCCAAGTCGTCGAGGACCTGGCCGTTGTCATCCGAGACGAGCCGCGAGCCGCTGATGTCGACGCAGTCGATGGTTCTGACCCGGTCAGCCGCAGCCGTGGCCACCTTGGGTGCGCGAGAGACCGTCCCCTCCGTGTGAGCCGGGATCCCGGAGTAGCTCGCGATGTCCCTGTCCAAGGACTGGAGTGCCTGACCCGTGGCTACCTCCCGGGTCCTGGATGTCCAGTCCCGCGCACCTGGTGAGGCGAGCGCGGCGTCGGTGACCGTCCAGAACTCCTCGTAGGCGGCCAAGGCTTTCCGCTCCACCGGATCGTTCGTCGGAGGCGCACTCGTCGGCGACGGCTCTGCGGGATCGGGCGCTGAACAGCCCACGACAAGTCCGGCTGCGAAAAACGGAATCAGCCACCGGTGGCTGTGCCTTGTCGTCACGTGTCCCCCTCGAATGCCGGTGCAGCTGAGGTTGCGCCGAGGCGTGGTCGCTGCGTTGCTCCTGCGTGGTCGGTCCGTGACGCCGATCGGTGATCGACGTCACGTAGATAGCAATCTGATCGGTCCCGGGCGACAGAACGGGCATTTGTCCCCTGATCGGACCAGCAATCCGACGACCACGGTTTGCTCGCGCGAACACGGCAATCTGCGGATCTCCCGATGAAGGGGGCTGAGATGCCGTCTGACCGCCTGATGCGCGCGGCGTGTTCGCTGGCCGCCCGAGGCCTGTGCGTCTTTCCGCTCCGGCCAGGTACGAAGATCCCTGCCGTACGACGAGACTGGGAGGGATGCGCGACCACCGACGTCGGGCAGATCGAACGATGGTGGATGCGTGCGCCCTACAACGTCGGGGTCGCGACGGGGCCGTCACACCTACTGGTGATCGACCTGGACGCGCCGCAGCGGTCCGACCCCGACCGGCGCCACGGAAGGCAGGTACTGGCCGAGCTCGCTCGTGACGAGCACGAGGTCGTTCCGCGCGACACCCTGACGGTCGTGACCGCACGTGGTGGACAGCATCTCTACTTCCGGGCGCCGGCAGGGGTCCCCCTGACCAACACGGCGGGTCGGCTCGGGCCCCATGTCGACACCCGCGCACGGGGCGGTTACGTGGTCGGGCCCGGGTCGCGGAACGGGAGATCGGGTTACCGAATCGTCCATGGGGACGACCCCGCACCAGCCCCGGCCTGGATCATCGCGGCGCTGCAGCCGTCTGTCCCTCGCTGCCCTCCGCGGCAGGAAACTGTCCATCCCGCGTACATCCGGGCAGCGATCGACGGCGAGATGCGACGGGTTTCCGAGGCATCGCCAGGTCGACGGAACGCCACGTTGTTCCAAGCTGCTGCCCGCCTCGGACGCTTCGTGCACGCCGGCCAGCTGAAAGACGGCGACGTCGACGCGGCTCTGCACGCCGCGGCGTCCCGGCACGTCGGAGTCGAGAGATTCAGCGCCGACGAGATTCGCCGGACCATCCGATCCGGCCTGGTTCGGAGCGGCCGGGACATAAGACATCGGCGAGGCGATGATCCGGTCCTCGGCAGCGGTCGCGGCCCGAGCTGACGGACGGCCCCCGCGGCGCCGCTTGATCATCTGATGACGAAGAGGACGGCTCCGGCACGCGCAGCTCCGTATACCATCGCCAGAGCACCGAGTCCCGCGGCGATCCACGCGACGGGCAGCAGCAGCCACAAGCTGATGTCGTCGTCACGCTCGGCCGCCGCAACGACCGGTCCCGAAGGGCCGTCGCCGAATCGGTCGGTGAGCACTCCGCGGGAGAGGGCCACCGTTAGTGGCGCTCCGTACCCGTCTCGTGCCGGCACCTCGATCCGGATCTCGTCTACCGGCTGACGGAGTGATCGCCATACTGCCGCGGCAATGCGATCGACCGCTGTGGCCGCGTCGGGACACCCGGCGGCGCGAACGGTCATCGCGACGCCGGAGGTGGCGGGCGCGCGTTTGGTCGTGATCGACGTGCAACCGGTCTGGACGTCGAGATTCCCGGACGACGACGGGATGCATGCGCTGCAGACGATTGCGAGCATGACGACGATGACGGCCGTTCGAAGTGTGGACACAGACCCGAGGTTCGAGCCGGTGGAGGTCATAGACAATGACAGCGTCACCGTTGTGGATAACTCCGGGCGTCAACCTCGCTCGATGGACCTCCTGATGCGCTCGACGCGCTTGTGCCCTACATCCGCGCGCCGTCCAGCTTCCGCGCCGGCGTGGTAGCCGGTTCCGGACAGCCGACGTGGACGAGCAGCTCGGAGGGTCCCGAACTGCTCGTCGTACGCACGGTCGACCAGAGATCGCCGGTCGGCGAGCACCAACGCAGCTGACGGTCGTCCGGCGACGAGCTGCGCGTCGTGGTCGCGGACAGCGACTGTGCCGGCCTCGGACAGCCTTCGATGGACCTCAGCGGCGAAGCCGATGAGCCAGGTCCGACGGAATGCGGTGGTCGACTCGTTCGACCATGCAGGCGGTCGTTGCCGGACCAGCGAACGCGTCGCCTGCAGCAACAGCGACGTGTAGGTGAGCTCAACGCGATTCAGGTCCGACTCGAAGCCCATCACCGTCACCGCGGCGGTCTGACCCCGGCCGAACCCTGGATGCCGCACGACACGGCAGTTCGTCGTGCTGGCGACGCAGCCCGCGAGCGTCGCCTTCTCGGTCGAGTACGGGTCGGTCATGGTGATGCGCCGACTCCCGACCACATCCTGCGCGTCTCCGGCCGAGGCGACCATCGCGGCGTCGACACCGTGCCGCGCCATCATGTCCGCCGCCTTGGAGTTGTAGACATCGGCCTCGTCCGGGGTCGCGGCCCGTTCGGCCTTCGCGAGCAGCTTTCGGATGATCTCGAGCTTGTGGTCCTCGGAGTCCATGAACAGTCACCTCTCGACAAGCAGACCCGGTGGCCCGGGTCGGGTGAGTCCGGTAGTAACGACTCGCATCGGTGATCCCGTGGTCGCTGCCGTACGAGCCGAGGAACCCGGAGTCGGGATGCGTGGCTGATCCGTGGTCACGCCTGTGTCCTGCGCCGTGGGCGGCTATCGCTCGATCGAGAGGTGCACGTGGTCGTAATGGCCACCGGTGGCGTCGCTCGGGTCATAGACGCCGCCTCCGGTGTAGGGGCGTCCCCAGCCGCCGACGTCCGAGGTGCCGGGAGTCCAGATCCGGCCCTGCCAGATGATGTAGGAGACGTTCAGGGCTGCGGCGTGGGTGCGGAGCCAGTTGGCGAGGCGCCAGCCGTTCTGTAGCTCCTGGCCTTGGGGGAAGCGACCGGCCGTCGTGGGGAAGAAGTCGCACGCCTTTCCTTGAGGGTGGTCGCTGGTGGGATTCCAGGCGTGCGCGTCCCAGCAGCCCGCGGAGCGGAGGACGCTGCTCCCGCCGGGAGGCCCGAAGATCCTCGCGATCTCGTCGTACGCGTGGCGTGTTGCGGCGCTCAGGCAGCGTCCGCCGGTGGGATCGGCGGCCGTACAGCCGCGACCCGCCTCACCGGCCGGGGCGGGAGCAGGGAGATCGCCGACGGCGGCCCCTCCTGCGGCGGCGCCGAACACGTTCACCAGTGCATGGACCCGCTCGATGTAGGTGTGCACGAGGTCGGAACAGCGCCGGTCGCAGCCGGCCTCGCCCGCCGCCGGAACCCCACTCGCCGAATCGGTGACGCGACCGCAGCCCGCGATGTGGCAGACGAGCATGGCGTCGAGCGGGGGCGTCGGTTTCCGGGTCGCCCGTAGGTGGGCGAACGCGAAGCGGAGGTTGCCGCAGACCCAGGGGATGGCACGACGAAGGTGCGCCTCGGGCTGGAGGACGTCGCTGCCTGCGGCCGGCGGAGTGGTGGGCCAGCGGGCGCCCCCGGCGGCGCGCCAATTCGCCTCGTTGAGCTGGTACAGCCCCGCTGCGCCGCCGTTGACGTCACGGCTGAACGCGGCGGGATCCCAGCCGGACTCGGCCTCGACGTGGGCAACGACCCACACGGGAGGAAGTTCCGGGCATGCGTCTGTGGTGACGGCACTGATGGTCCCGAGCTGCTCGGAGGCGAGGGCAGGGACGGCCGCCGCGTTCACGGCAGCCGCCGGTGTCGCAGCAGTGAGACCCCCGAGTACCGCGGCGACCAGGATGAGCGGGAGGAGGACGGCGATCAGGAGGCCGCCGGCGATGGAGACGCCGCGCATCTGCGATCACTCGTTGTCGTCGGGCGTCCGGGTAGGCAGAGTCGCCAGGGGTGTGTGGCCGTTGAGGCTGCGGTATCGGGTGTTCTGCTGGCAGTCGGCGAACGGGCCGAGCGGGGTCAGCAGTTCGCGCAGGCACGGGTCGAGGTGGTCGCGGATCCAGATCGACATCGCGGCACCGGGTTCGGGTGCGAGTTCGGTCCACGCCCGCCGGAGCGCCTCCAGGCGGAACACGGCTTCGGGGTGCTCCCACCACAGAGGGCACCAGGTGAGCTCCCCGCGAAGTGGACGAGCGATGACCGAGGTGACCGTCTCGTGCACCCAATCGATCAAGGTATCGACGTCGAGCCCGTCCTCCGCGGGCTGGGCGTTCGTGCCCGGGACCGTCTCGGGGACGGGCATGCCGTTGAGCAGCTCGTCGAGCAGGTCTGACTGGTGGGTGCGCCACGCCTCGAGGGCCTGGACCCTTCCGAGCAGATCCTCGATCAGCTCTTCTGGCGTGCGAGCGGTGGTGCCGGACTCGGGCGTTGTCATGATCCGTCTCCTGGAGGCGGCCACGCGGCGCCGTCGAGGGCGCTCGGGGCGACACGATTGATGGGGTTGTCCGCACCGAGTGCTGCGGCGGCGGCCAGCCGGAGCTCGGCGAGGGCGATGTCGGCGTAGTCGCCGATGTCGGTGTGCTCCCGCTCGCGGTACCAGGGGTGGAGGGCGCCGAGGCCGGCGCGGCGGCCGGTCGAGAGCAGCACCGCTCGGTCTCGCGGGATCGCTCGTAGCGCCGAGGCGGGCATGACGGGTTCGCGGGCTTCGGAGTACTGCCGGGAGGTGCGGGTGCGGTCGACGCTGGTCGAGATACGTTCGACGTAGTGGTCGCCGATCAGGCCGGAGAGCTTCTGCAGGAAGGCGTGATCGTCGACGCCGGCCCCGACGAGTTTGATGGTGGCCGCGGACCAGAGGGCCTGCATGCCCTGCTCACCCCACACACCGACGCCCTGCTGGTAGCTCTGGAGCATGGTCAGGACCTGGATGCCGCGGGAGCCGTAGTGGCTGTAGAGCTGGGGGAGTGCACGGATCGGGCAGATGTTGGCGGCCTCGTCGAGCACGGCGACCATGGGAGGCTCGAGGCGTCCTCCCGATGCCTGTGCCAGGAGTTCGGCGATCTCGAGGATCCGGTCCACGAGTGCTGTGACGACCGGTGCTGCCGTACCGGCGCCCTCCTTGGACAGCAGCTGCACGGTGGCCCGGCCCTCGCGGCCGGCCGCGAGGAGGTCCCACAGGTCCAGCTCGACCGGCGGGTCGACGACGAGCAGTTCGCCCCAGGTGTCGGGAGGGGTGACCCACCGCATCAGCCGTTCCGAGGTGAGCGACTTCGTGGCGGTGCGGGCGGTCTGGAAGATGCCCTTCGTGGTCACGTCGGCGCCGGCGAGGGTGGCCTCGAGATCGGCGGCTTCGGTCTCGGCGCCGGCCTGGTCGAGTGCGGTGATGGCGTCGCGGCGTCCGGGCTGCAGCCATGCCACCACGTCGCGCATCGTCCCGCCGCTGATCGCGGCGGCGAGTAGCGTTGCGGTGAGGACCTGTTCCCCTGCGGAGTGGAAGAACGGGTCGCGACGCTCGCCACCGATGGTGCCCATGAAGTGCCCGGCCAGTCGTGCTGCGGCTTCGACCCGCTCGGTCGGATCGGCGTCGGCGATGCTGCGGAGCGGGTCCCACCACCAGGTCTGCTCGGCGTGGGCGATGCGCTGCGGGTCGAAGGTCCACACGGGGCCCGCCTGCGCGCGCATGCCCGCGGTCAGCGCCCATAGGTCGGCCTTGTTCGAAGTGGCCACGACCAGACCGGGAGCGGAGAGCACGGTGGGGACCGCGATGGCGCTGGTCTTGTTGGACCGCGGCCCCATGATGACGAGGGCGACGTCCTCCCACGACATCCAGACCTCGCGACGATCGATCGTCAGGAGACGAAGGCCTCGGGCGAACGACTCGGCCGTGTCCGCCGTCGGCCGGAGCTGAAACGCCCTGCACCGGGCGGCGTCACCGGTGAGCTCGCCCAGGTCGGCTGCGCGCAGCATGGACCTGCGGGGATCGCCGCGGCGTCCCCGGCGACGGATGACGAATGCGCCGATCACGCCGGCGACGCCCAACTCGACCGCGACCAGAACGATGATCACGACAACGAATATCGACGTGATCGCGCCCGGAACGAGGACCGCTTCTGTCCCGCCCTGCACCAGGTCGCCCAGAATCGTGGTGCCGGGTCGGGGAATCGACCAGGTTCCGAGTCCGGCCAGCGATGCGACTCCGGCCGCGATCCATACGTCGCCGTTGAGCAGCACGGCCAGCGAGATGACGGCGAGCAGTGTCAGCGGCGCCGTGGCTTCCCGGAGCCCTCCCGGGGTCATGAGGTTTCCGGACGGAATGCGCGGTCGGTGTCGTGCAGGGCGATCTCGCTCGGCGTGAGGGTCAGGGCGACGGGCAGCCCGACCCTCTGGCCGGACTTGATGAGGTACTTGCCTCGTCCCGGGTGGATGCGTCCGGCATGCCATGTCGGTGGAGCGGCCCAGGACGTGATGAGTGCGGCCTCGCCCTCGCTGAGTGAGGTGATGCGGCGGACCCCGTCGAGTTCCTTCTCGGCCATCCCTCCGAGCAGCAGGACGCCGTTGCGGGACGCCATTCCGCGGGCCTTCGCGCGGTCCGACTCGGTGGGTAGGGCTTCGAGGTCGTCGAGGGAGTGGGTGATCTGGAAGGAGACGACGCCGCGATGGCGTCCCAGCCGGGTGATCCGGTCGGATCGCTCCACCAGGCCGGGCGCGACGCGAAGGGCTCGCCAGAGCTCGTCCTGTACCTGGACGACGTTGCGCCGTCGTGAGCCGTAGGCGGCGGCGTCGGTGAGTGCCGCGGACCAGGCCCAGGAGCAGAGCATCGCTGCGGCCACGACGTCGTCGTCATCGTCGTCGAGTGCGCTGATGTCCAGGGACAGGGCCGGGGTGTCGGGGTCGAAGCGGGCGGTGCTGGGCCGGTCGAAGATGCCGCGGATCGCGCCCTCGCACAGCAGCCCGAGCGCGTTGATCAGCGAGCGGGCGCTGCGGCCGTAGTCGAGTTGATCGCTGCACGCGGCGATCGTCATCAGCTGGGGTGCGCCTGAGACCAGTACCTCCAGGACGTCGGGGATCAGTGGCTCGCGCTCGCCGGCCGAAGCCACGGCGCGATCGAGCGCCGCACCGAGGAGTCGTCGCTCGGTGACGTCCGGTTCGTTGCGGCGCACGATCGTCACGAGCGCGTCCAGCAGAGACAGACGTCGCGCGCGCAACGTCTCCAGCAGCCGCGTCCGGTCGGTCACCGGCGCGGTGTGCAGCGCGGCGCGCAGCGGTCCGGCGTCGAGTGGGTTCAGGGAGTGCAGGCCACGGCCGAGACGCCAGACCGCACCGTCGAGGGCCTGGACGAGCGGGGTGTACTCGCCCTTGATGTCGCCGGGTACGACGGCGCGCATGCCGAAGCCGACGAGGCCGGCTAGCAGGCGCTTGGTGATGGAGGACTTGCCGATGCCCGGTTGGCCCTGCACCCATACCCCGGTGTTGGACACGAGGCCGGCGCGCAACCAGTGGGCCGGGTCGAGCCCGACCGGCTCGGCGGTGTGCAGATGTCGTCCGATGGGCACGCCGCGGACGTCGGAGCCCGACGATGTGGCGAACGGGAACAGTCCGCAGATCTGGCTGGTGGTGCCGGCGAAGCGGCTGCCGGCCTCGACGTGCGCTGCGCGGCCGCCGCCGGGTACGGGCCAGCCCCAGCTCCGCGGGACCGGGTCTGTGCCGTGCTGTTCGACCGTCATGGGCGTCTCCTCAGCGGTGGTGGCGATGGGTGAGCAGGTCGGCCGGGTCGATGCCGATGCCGAGGGACGCGGCGAATCCGGCGGCCTGCGCGCCTCGCAGCCGTCGCAGTCGCAGCTTCGACTGGCCGGCTCGCTGCTCGACGTCGGCGATGGCAGCTGGGAGGTCGTCGTCGTGCAGCACCGTCGTCGTCACGTAGACGGTGAACCGGCCTACGCCGGCGCCCTGGGCCTCCTCGCGTGCGGATTGCAGGGCACGAGTTCGGTCGTCGCGTTCGCGCTGGGTCTCATCGCGGCGAGTGCGTTCGGCCCAGGCTCGACGGACCTGACCGGAGGTCAGCTCGGCCTCGACCTTCGCGGCGGCCTGGTCGGCCGGGTAGGGCTGGTAGAGCCAGGTGGTCCGCCGTGGGAACGGTCCGGGCGAGAGCAGCGGCCCGAGCACACCGGACCCGACGGCCTGCCGCGGCGCTTCGCGCAGGGCCCACGAGACGGACAGCCCACCTTCGTGGCGGTAGACGTCCCAGCGCTCGCTCGCCGCCACCGGGCCTGCCTCGGACCACGCCATTACCGCGTCCGACTCGGACAGTCGAGCCAGCTCGGGGCGGAGGTGCGGTTCGAACGCGGCGCGGATCCGGCCGGTCAGCCAGCCCGTGGTGGCTCGGCCGAGAACCGCGACGCCGCATGCCGCCAGCTGGTTCTCGATCGCCGGGAGCCGCCGGCCCACCTCGACGGCCGCGGCCAGCAGGTCGGCCGGACGTGGAGTCGCGCGGGCGGGATCGAGACAGATCGCGACCCGGGTGTCGGTCTCGGCTGTGGTGGCCGGGGTGAGCTCGGCCAGTTCAGTAAGGATGCGACGGGACAGCTCCGGTGCGGACGGGTCGAAAGCGCCCGCGATGTGGTCGCGCACGGTGGTGCCACCCGCCGGGGCGGTGTCGACGGTGACGGCGAGGTGGCGTGTCAGCGGGATGTAGCCCAGGTCGGCCAGCAACGCTCCCCAGGACGCGACCCATCTGTCCGCGTGGTCGGGATCGGCGAGGTCGAGGCCGATGGGGGAGCAGCGCAGGACCGCGGTGAGGGTTCCGTTGCGGCGGTGCCAGAGCAGCGCGTGGCGTCCGCCGCGTCCATCCTCGATATCGAGAGGTCGAAGGGGAGCGAGCACACCGGGCAGGTCGGCCGACCGAGGGTGTTCGGTGAGTACCCCGGCCGACAGTTCGGTCCAACCGGCCACCCGTGCTCGATGGAACCGGACGCGCCGCAGCATGATGTCGAGCCCACTGGTTCCGCCGACCCTGCCGAAGACGGCGGCCACGGTGACCGCGCTGATGCCGAGCAGGGGAAGGGCCGCCGAGGGCAGCGCGGACACCGCGAGCAGTGGGGCTAGCACGGCGAGGAAGAGGATGATCGTCGCGGTCGTCGACAGTGACCCGATGCCCCAGCCGCGTTCGGACCGCCAGTTGCCGTAGAGCCGCGGTCCCTGTCCGGTGTCCTGACGGTAGGGACTGCTCATCCTCGCTCCTCGGCGTCGTCGCCGCCGGTCATCCCGTCGGCTGCTGCTCGGCCGGCGGACGAGGCCGCGGCGCCGAGCACCACGACCCCGGCGGCGACGCCACCCGTCGCGGCGGCGGCGGATCCTGCGGCGGCCCCGCCCGCTGCGCCGGTGGCGCCCGCTCCGCCTGCCGCGGCGCTCGGGGCCGCGCCGGTCGGGGCCGTGTAGCCACCCGACGTTGCCTGAGAACCGGGGCCGCCCGCGTCCATCGCGGCGGCCCGGTCCACGGCTCCGCGCCCGCCGCCCTGAGACATCCCGACCGCGCCGGCGGCGCCGAGAAACCCGGAACCGCTGCCTCCTCCTCCGACCTGTGTTCCCGACCAGGCGAAGAACTTCAGCAGCGCTGGCATCGCGATCACCGCAAGCAGCAGGACCATCAGACCGGTGATCATCGTGGCCAGACCGCCGGCGTCCGCGGCACTCGGCGAGGACAGGTAGGAGAACCCGATGTAGTAAATGAACGCGGCGGCCGGCTTGTAGGCGACCATCGCGATCAGCCAGACGACGAGCTTGTCCAGCCAGCCCCGGGTGGACCGGGTCAGGGACCCGGATGCGGCCAGCGGCAGCATCGCGGCGAGCACCAGCAGGCCGGCCTGGCGCATCGCCATCAGCACCCACTGCACCAGCGACAACACGGCCGCGACGAGTGACATGAGCAGCACCGGGAACGTCGCGTCGCCGTCGGTGAGGATGTCGCGCATGAGTAGCGCGAAATCGTTGGCCGCGCCGTCCAGGAGCTGGCCCGAGATCGCATCACCCGCCTGGAGCGCGCCCTGCAGCACGACCAGCCCCAACGCCGACACTGCGGCATAGCGGACCAGACCGATCGCCACCATGATCAGCGGCTCACCCTTACGAGACAGGATCAACCGGATCGACTGGACCAGGACGGAGCCGACCAGAATCAGGAGGATCAGCTCACGGGTCGCACCTTGTGCCGCGGCGACCGCGGGGTCGGTGGGATCGATGCTGTCGGTCTCGACCCACCAGGCTGCCGAGGAGACCACCAGCTCGGCGGCACCTTGGGCGACGTCGGTGATGATGCTCTCGAACGCCGAGGTCGCGGCCCGGCAGCCGAGGTCGATTCCGCAGTCCTGGGCCTGCTGCAGCGTGTGGGCGCTCATAGTTGGAACGCCCCGACCAGCAGCGCCGCGACCGAGGCCAGAGCCAGGCCACCGAGCACCCATGCCGAGCCGACGAGGCCCTCGTACGCGGTCGCCGACCGGTTGCGTCGTCCGATGATCAGCATGAAGGCGCAGATCAGGATGCCGAGTACCCCGGAGACGAGGACGCCCCATTTCAGCCAGCCCAGCAGCTGGTCGGCCAGCGCACCCAGGCCCGGGGGCACGGCAGGGCCGGGGTTCGGGACCTGCTGTGCCAACCAGAGCGACACGAGTGCGTTCATCGGGTCTGCCCCGGAGCTCGCCTCGCGACAACGGTCCTGATGGGCATCGGTCGCGACGACGCGGGGAAGCGGCCCTCGATCGCCGACCGAAGCTCGAGCACGGCGTCCGCGAAGCTCCGTAGGCGGCGGGGAAGCTCGCCTCGGCGGGCCGAAAGGAGGCCACGGATCTCTTCGATCGACACGGAAGTTTCGCTCCAGTGCCGGACGAAAGGCATGAGTACGACCGACGAGGTGTGCGGCTCGATCAGTCGCAGCCGGGCGGTCATCGACCTGCTAGGCGCCGACGCATTCGCTGCATTCACGGCGAGCACGGGCTTCCGCCCGGCCGACGCAACGACAACCTGGGCGGCCTGTGCGGCCTGGACCAGCGAGTCGCGGCTGGCCCTGCACACTAGAACGTCAACCCGCTGGTTGACCGACACCCCGCGGTCCATCGCGCCGATCGCGGCAGCGACGGTCGTTGCGCCGACCCCAGCTGAAACGCCCGCGACCGAGATTCCCCTTCGGCTCGCTGATCGGGATCCGATTCGCAGGGCCCAGCCTGCGGGCGTATTCGGATTCGTCATCCGGTACCTCCCTCCATGTCGGAGGGAAGCGTCCGATTGGGGAGCTGCGGCAGTGTGGTGTCGCGTGGTCGGAGCTCTGACCACGGCCTGACCACATCGGGGTTATCGGGGCCGACAATCTGGCCGGCAGGTCGAGCGAGGAGGTCGTCGTGACCCAACAAACGCAGGCTCGACACATGTCGGAGCCTGACCCTCTTTCCCGGACACCTTGATGCCCTGAGGCGATGATCGCCTTGGAGAGGAGTCCGTCCGATGCCTGCACCCCGTCCACCTGAGTTCCGTCGCCGCGCTGTGGAGCTCGCCCGCCAGGGCGAGCAGCCCGTGGCTGTGATCGCGAAGGACCTGGAGATCAGTGAGTCGTGCCTGCGGCGCTGGATGGCCATCGACGACGTCGACGCGGGCCGGGTCGAGGGTGTGAGCGAACGCGCCGAGCTGGCCGAGCTGCGCCGCCGCGACCGGGTGCTGGGGGTGGAAGTGGAGATCCTCAAGCGGGCCAGCGCCTACTCCGCCCGGGAGAACATTCTCCCAAAATAGTGTTCCCGCTGGTCCAGGAACTGGCCGCGGACGGGATCCCCGTCGCGGTGACCTGCCGGGTTCTGCACGTGCCCAGATCGGGCTTCTATGACTGGGCCACCCGCGTGCCGTCGGCGCGGGCCGTGGCCGACGCGGTGTTGACAGCGTCGATCGTCGAGATCCACGCGGTGTCGCGGCGCAGCTACGGGGCGCCGCGGGTGCATGCCGAGCTGCGCCTGCGCCTCGGGGTGCGTTGCGGACGTAAGCGGGTCGCCCGCCTGATGCGCGCAGCGGGAGTTGCCGGGATCTGCCACCGCCGCAAACGCGGGCGCGACCGGCCCCTGCCTGCGCCGCACGACGATCTGTCAAACGCCGCTTCCGCGCCGAGGGACCCGACCAGTTGTGGGCCACCTACATCACCGAGCACCCCACCACAACTGGAAAGGTCCACGCTGCGCAGTGATCGACGCCCACTCGCGGATGATCGTCGGGTGGGCGATCGCCGATCACATGCGCACCGAACTCGTCGTCGACGCCCTGCAGATGGCGCTGTGGACACGCCGGCCTGCGCCTGGGGTGATCCTGCGTGCCGAACGCGGATCGCAATACACCTCATGGGTGTTCGGACACCGGTTGCAACTGGGACACCCCCGCACAGGTATCCGCGGCGATCTTCGAATGGATCGAGACCTGGTACAACCCCCGACGCCGCCACACCAGCATCGCCCACCGGTCCCCGGCCGAGTTCGAACACCTTCACAGAACCGCCGCTACCGCGGCATGATCAACCAACCCGGATGTGTTCGGAGAACCGGGTCAGGCTCCAGGGCGGGAGTGGGGATCAGCTTCACGTCACCCAGCCGAGGGCACTGCGGGCCCCGACGGCCATGACCACGGCACCGGCCGTGACAACAGCTGCGCCGATCACGACACGCAGGCCGCCCGGCCCGGCCACAACGGTGAGCAGCAACGTGGCGCCGAGCAGCGGAACGGTCAGCGTGTCGGGCAGCCGCTATCGGGCGTCCTGCAGGTGGGGGCCGTGCTGTCCTGCCAGCGCCTCACCAGCGGGACCGTCACCACTCGCGCCGTGTAGGCCGAGGTCAGGCGGAGCCTGGCGGACACGGCCCGGCTCAGACCACCGGGCTCGGTCGCGGTGACCGCGAAGAGCGGGCGGCTGCCGGTGGACTCGGTCTGCAGCTGCGCGGCCTGGCCGGCGCGCTGGAGAGACTCGGCGGTGCTGCGGCAGACCAGGACGTCGACCGGGCGACCGACGAACACACCGCGGTCGATCCCGTCGATCGCCATAGCGAAGGTGGTGGTCCGCACCCCGCCGGACACCCCGGCCACCGACACCCGTTGCCGACGCTTCGGCTCCCGCGGTGGGGGAACGGTCGACTGCCTCGTCACGTCGTTCGTCACTGTCTGCCTCCCGGATCTGGGCTTCGACAGACAAGTTGCGGCGCAGCCGCTATTGAGCCGTGGCGCCGCCGTGGCTGAACTGGAGACCACGGTCGGCCACGTGATGGCCACGGGGGATCCCGAAGATGTCCGTTCGGCTTACCGGCGGGAGGCGGCCATGGTCGATCGGCGGGTTGTGATCCCGAACGCCGGATCCGGTGGGCCGGGGCGATGGTCGAGGGTGGAGGACCTGTGCTGTCCGGTCTGTCGAGGCGGGGTCCGGGCCAAACCGCCCGGATACTGGAGAGTCGCCGACGGTCCGCTACCGGCGTGGTCGCACCGCGACGGGCGGGCGCTGTGTATCAGCCGCGCCGTCGAAGGCTTTCGGCGAGTGCAGCCAGTTCCCCGGTGACTGTAGGGACCGATCGTCATTCGGTCGCCGGAGCGACGCGCCGCCTTCTCATCAACGGACAGGGACGCCGAGCAGCGAATCAGGTTGGCCCTGGTCCTTCAGTAGTCCGCGATCAGCGCCCCTCTGAGAGACCAGGGCTTGGTCGCCTACCCAGCGAGACGCCGCGGCCGTCACCTAGGGGCGTGAAGCAGTCGTTCCTGGCACAGGGCGATTGACTGATCTGCCTTGTGGATCATGTCGAGATCCTGGCCTGGGTAAGAAGGCCAGCTGGGCTCGACTACTGCCCGCGGTGTCGTCGTTCTACCGGCTTGCTCGCCGCCGGCATCCGGCGCTACGCATGGACGACCCGATCGACGGGGTCGAGCCCGCGGACGTCGCGGACCTCGGCCACGGTTGGGCCGTCGATGAGTAGTGGCGACTCCTCGACTTGTCTTCGGCGTCCGCACGTACGACGAGCGCGACGACGGCGAGTCCCACACCAGGCCTCTGGTCCTCGACGCTTACGACCGAATGGCCGCGGCCACCTCCCCATGCGGGATCGTGTGGGAGCTGCTCGCCTGCGACCTCGCCGGTTCGCGCGTGCAGACGAGCAGCCAATGCCCCGACGACAAGGATCGGGGTGTTCGTGAGAGGACGACGGCCCGGGCCAGCCGGTGCGCCGGGCACGGGCTGCCGCCGACCGGGGTCAGGAGATGGTGAATCCGGCGAAGTCGTTCTCCTTCGACTCGGCGAACTTCTGCCGGTACAGCGGCAGGCCGCCCGGGTAGTTCAGGCTCTGCAGCGGTTTGCCCGGGATGTTGGCCCCCATGTACCAGGACTTGGCCTTGGGGAACAGCGTCGGCTCGACCAGCCCGGAGACGTGCTCGCTCCACTGCCTGTCGGCCTCGGGCGTCGACTCGATCCGGTTGCCACCCCCGGAGAGCAGGTGGTCGAGTGTCTCGACGATCATCTCGCCCTGGATCTCGGCGCAGGTCGGGCCGTTGCAGAAGCCGGACGGGCTCTGCGGGCCGTAGAGGAACAGCAGGTTGGGGAAGTTCGCTGTGGCGATCCCGAGGTGGGCGTCCACACCGTTGCTCCACTGGTCGCGCAGCAGTGATCCGTCGGTTCCTCGGATGTCGAGCTGGGTCAGTCCGCCCGAGACGGAGTCGAAGCCCGTCGCGAGCACGATGATGTCGAACCCGTGTTCGACACCGTCGCGGGTCCTGATGCCCTTCTCGGTGATGGCGTCGATCGGGTTCTCGCTGAGGTCGACGAGGTGGACGTTGTCCTGGTTGTAGACGTCGTAGTAGTTCTGTTCCAGCGACGGCCGCTTGGTCCCGAACGGGTGCAGCTGTCGGGTCGGCGCGAGCTTCTCGGCCAGTTCGGGGTCACCGATCCGGGTGCGGACCTTGTCCCTCCAGAACGAGTAGGCGTAGTCGTTGGACTCCTGGACGAACAGGGTGTCCTGATAGACACCGAGCCAGAAGCGGAAGCCGCCCTTACGCCAGAGCTCCTCGTAGCCGGCGTTGCGCTCCTCTTCGGAGAGGTCGACGGCGTTCTGCGGGATGAAGTCGTAGTCGAAGCCGGCGAACGTGCTGCCCCGAGCGTCGAAGTTCTCCGGGAGTTCCTTCTTGATCTCCGCTTGTTCGTCCGGCGTCAGCGTGCGCTGGCCCATCGGCAGCGCCAGGTTCGGTGTCCGCTGGAACACGGTCAGGTCGACCGATTCCCCGGAGGCCTCCTGGATGACCTGGACACCGCTGGCGCCGGTGCCGATCACCGCGACCCGCTTGCCGGTGAGGTCGACGCCGTCCTGCGGCCACAGGGCGGTGTGGTGGCTGATGCCGCGGAACGAGTCGAGGCCCGGGAGCGGGGGTGTGTAGGGCTTGGAGGCGAAGCCCAGGCAGGGCACGAGGTAGCTGCAGCGGGTGGTCGAGCCGTCGCCGGTGCGCACGACCCACTGATTTCGCTCGGTGTCGAAGTCCGCGCCGGTGACGCGGGTGTCGAAGCGGATGTCCTTGCTGAGGTCGAGCCGGCGGTCCAGGTACTGGAAGTACTCTCGGACCTCGCTCCAGTTCGGGTACAGCGAGCTGTACTCCCAGTCCTTCCAGAGGTCCTTGTGGGCGAACTGGTACATCGGGCCCTCGGTGTCCACACGGGCGCCGGGATAGCAGTTCCAGTACCAGATCCCGCCGAGCTCCGATCCGGCCTCGTAGACCTTCACCGAGTATCCGAGGTCGCGCAGCCGGTCGAGCTGGTAGATGCCGGCGAACCCGGCTCCGATCACGAGGACGTCGAGCTCCTCCACGGTGGTGTCGGCTGTGGTAGTCATTCTCCTTGTGCTCCTTTGCATCGAGGCTGCTGCGAACTCACCGGAACGCGAGCCGATGGTGGGTGCGAACGGGCAGCGGACCTTGTCCGGATTCGCCGCACGAATCGGTCAGGGCGTACCGGCGTATGCTGATCTCTTCGAGGGACCTTGGCGCCCTCGGCGACTCGCACGCAGCGGTGGTGGAGCGCCTCGGAGATCCAGATCGCCTTCGGCGTCGAGGCAGTGCTGTCTTGGCTGATGGACGCCGCCGCCACCGGGTCGTTCACGTCGTCGGTGCCGGGGCAGCGAGCCGAAGTCGGCCCAGTCCGGTCGCGCCCCGGGGTGTCCCGTCGTCCGACATCCACAACCTGCCGTCGTGCCACCGCGGGCCCTCAAGGTGTACCCGTCGGCAACGGGTGTGCGCTTGGGGTCGGTCACGGCTGCGCTTCCCTTCTCCGGGGTTGAACGAGTACAGAGTCTGGTGGGCTGTGACCGTCGGCACTGTCCGACTTCGCAACATCTTGTTGACCTTCCGACCGGTGTCCTGTTTTCGGACAGTTGTCGACACGGGCCTCAGCTTGGATCGAGGCAGCTAGAGTTGCGAGTGCCTTCGACAACGGTGAGGAGGCCACGGTGCGACCGAGTGATCAGAGCATTCGGCGCGGTGAGCGGGAGCGGATGATCGACGGGTCCCTCGCGGTGGCCGACGATGACGCGCACCCGTTCCGGGACGAGATCGTCTCCTCGTGGCGGCGATGCAAGCTCGTCGGCGTGGCACCCACCGGCGAGGACGTCCCCTATCAGCCGGAGTTCGACCGGCCCAACCGGCTTCTGCGGGCCGCGGGACCGGTCATGGACCGGCTGGCCGAGCAGATGATCGGCGGTCCCGTGTCGATCCTGCTCGCCGACTGCGAGGCCCAGATCATCGACCGCCGGGCGGGTGGCCGCGAGCTGTCCCAGGCACTGGACAAGGCACTGGTCGCTCCGGGTTTCCACTACGCCGAGGAGTTCACCGGCACCAACGGGATCGGCAGCGCGCTCGAGGAGCGTCGACCCTTCGTCGTCTCCGGAGCCGAGCATTTTCGGGAGAACCTGCAGGAGTTCACCTGCATCGGCGCGCCGTTGCGGCACCCAATCAGCGGCTCGGTCGAGGGGGTTCTCGACGTCACCTGCCGCGTCGACGACAGCAACGAGCTTTTGAGGCCTCTCGTGCTGGCGGCGGTCCGGGAGATCGAGTCGCGGATGTACGCCGACGCGTCACGTCGGGAGCAGATGCTGCTGGAACAGTTCCTGCGGGCGAGCCGCCGGGCGGCAACGGCCGTGCTGACCCTGAACGAGGACGTCGTCATGGCGAACACTGCCGCGTCCGGTCTTCTGGACCATTCGGACCAGGCGATGCTGTGGGAGTGGGCTTGCCGGATGCTCGGGAGCCGGGACGAGTACGTCGGCGAGGTCCGACTGGCTCGCGATGTCGTCGTCGCGGCCCGGGCGACCCGGGTGGGTGATCCGGGTGCGATGGCTGGTGTCGTGGTCGAGATGCGCCCTCGGTCCGACGCCCCCGACCGGGTGGCTGTGGCTCGCCCGCGCGGGCGGCGGCGCGGCCGGACCGACGCGAGCGAGGCCATGGCAGGGCGCAGCGCCGCCGCCGGCCGGCTGCGCGACGACGTCGACTCCGTCCTCAGGCTGGACGTGCCCGTGCTCGTGTGCGGCGAGCCGGGCACCGGGAAGCTCTTCGTTGCGAAGCATGTGCACCGCAGACGAGACGCCCACGAGCCCCTCACCGTGCTCGACGCGGTGGCTTCTCAGGACGACCCTGCTGCGTGGATGGCCCGCCTGAACGTCAGCCTGGACGCCTCGGGGACGGTCGTGGTTCGTCATCTCGACGAGCTCGCACCCGAGCTTGCCACCCGCGTCGAGGCGGTCGTGGATTCCGTGCCCCGGGCTCGGGTGATCGCCACGGCGCGCGGGCGTGGCGGACGCGACGCGGTGAGCCGGGTTCTCGACCACTTTGCGCTGTCGCTCACCGTGCCGCCGTTGCGCTACCGCGGCGAGGACGTCGCTGACCTGTCTCCGCTCCTGCTGAACGCCTGCAGCACGCGTCGGCCGGTGCCCAGGCTGACGCCCTGTGCGCTGCGGACCCTGGTCGGCCTCGACTGGCCGGGAAACATCCGGGAGCTGGAGTCCGTCCTGTTCACCGCGGTGACGCGCTCACTCGGATCGGACATCTCGCAGCAGCACCTCCCACCCGAGTACCGGTCGGGAGGAAACCGCTCAGGGCCGTCATTGCTGCAACGTGCCGAGCGCGACATCGTGATGGAGGCGCTGGTCGAGACCCGTGGGAACAAGCTCGCCGCAGCCGCGCGGCTTGGCGTAGCGCGTTCCACTTTGTACCGGAAGATGCGCGTGCTCGGCATCGACGAGAACCATCTTCCCGCCCCGACAACCCCTCGTTAGCGATGCCGAGGACTGGGCGGAGATCCGGCGGCATCGGATCGCCTGGTAGGCGTCGGCCAGGGGTCCGCTGCGCGACAGCGCCAGCGTCGGTTTACCAGCCTGCCGCTCGCCGAGCGGGCGGGCATGTGCCTCGAGGATCAGGTCCATCAACGGGGACAAGGCCATGCCCGGCCGGTGAGGACCTCGGTGTTCCGGCCCGCGCGCAGTGCCGCGTCGTTACGCTCCAGCCCCGCCGCGAGCCGCTCGGGCAGCAGCGGCCCATGGCGCTCAACCGCCCACGTACCGGTCGATGGTGACAAGGCCGGTCCCGGCGAAGACGGCCAGGATCACCGCGGCGGTTTCCGCACCCCAGGCCCGCACCAGTGGCGAGTTCGACCAAGCCGCCGCCGCGTAGGGCCACGTCGATCGTGGTATGCCCCGTTCGTCGGGCCCGCCACGCGAGCACTCCAAAGATCAGTGCCGGCACCAGGCAGGCTGCCGGTCGCCAGGCTCTGCACGCCATTGTCGATCCCTCATTCTCTTTCGTATCGATGTCGTGGGGGTGATCAGGGCACGCGGATCGCAGCGACGACCAGATTTGCCAGCTGTTCGGTGTGCGCGATCAGGTCGTGCTCCGGGAATGTGATCCAGTAGCCGAACATGCTGTCCAGCGCGGACTGAACGGTCACCGCCATAACGCGGTGGTCGAACACGCGCATCGCGCTGACCGCCTCGTACTTCTGTTCGAGGGTCCGGTAGAGCCCTTCGTTGTCAGCCATCGAGTAGCGGCGTCTGCCGTCCTTACGGCGCAGGTGCGTGACGATCTCGGTGCCCGCGACGAGGTCCTCGCGGTGCGCGAGGTCGTCACGGGCGACGGCCAGGATGTGCTCGCGCACAAACTCCAGAGGTGTGAGTTGTTCTAGCTGGGAGATTGCCCGTTCGGCAATGCTGGCGTAGACGCGGTCCACGCAGGCCTCCATCAACTCCTCCTTGCCGGAGAATTGGTAGGGGTTCACTCCCTTGGAGATCGCGGACATGTGCGCGATCGCGCCCAGCGAGGCGTTCCTGAAACCCATCCGGGCAACGGTCGTGACGGCCGCTTCGATGATCTGTCGTCGACAGGCCTGCTCAATGAACAACGGCGCACGTTGACCGGGCGTTCTGCAATCTAACGACACAGCTAGACAACCAGTCGAACGTCCAGAATGTGCAAGACGTGCGTCGGGTTGCCGCAGTTGCTCCTGGGTATATGCCGCGATGAACGACGCCCGAGCCAACCCGCGGCAGCCACGTGATGAAGTGGGTTGTCACGTGGTTGCTAGGGCTGCGACGGCAACGGCTGCTCGGTCCACCCCCGGGTAATCGGCCGCCGTGTCGAGCTGGCTGCGGACCTCGAGCAGCTCGTGGTCACCGGCGATAGTGTCGAGGTCGCCCGCCATCGCGGCAGCTGGGCTCGCCACCAGAGCGTCACTGACCCCGCTGCATGCCGCGGCGTCGACGCGCTTGCGCTCGGCGCACCGCGCCCAGGCCCGTCGCGGGACGGACGCAGCGGTCGAGCACCGCGATCTGGCCGACTAAGATCGAATCTTCGGCCTCGGCGCGGCCTCGGCGCGGCCTCGGCTGAGGGCGTTGCGGCGAGTGTCTCATTGCGACAGCGAAGACCACCGACGGCGCCGGCCTCGCTGGTCGCACCGTCACCTCCGAACTGGCCTATCTGACCTGGGCCATGAAGGTGCCCTCGTTGGCCGGGGCAGTTGGGCTCCTGGCCGAACGCGCCCGGACCGAGGGCTGGACGCACGATGAGTTCCTGGCCGCTTGCCTACAGCGCGAGGTCGCCGTCCGCGAAGCACACGGCGGGGAGGGCCGCATCCGCGCCGCCCGATTCCCGGCACGCACGTCCCTTGAAGACTTCGGCTACGACGACCAGCGCTCCCTGAAGCGCGAGACGATCTCGAATCTCGGGAGGCGTGGACTTCATCACCCGAAAGACAACGTCGTGTTCCTCGGCCCACCCGGGGCGGCAGGACCGTTGTCCTGGGTGCGAGATCCCGCCGGGGAACGGCAGGGTCGCGCAGTAGTTGACGCGCCTGCTCTGGCCGACCCCGCCGGCTCGCGACCGCACGACTGGATCCCGGGCTGATCCTTGCCCGCGACCGCCGACCTGATGAAGCCGCGCAGCTCGGCGTACTTGACGTCGATCCGGACGTCGGGCCTCAGCCCGTCGTGGTACCGAAGGCGACGCCCATGCCTGTGATCCAGGGCTCGACGGGCTCGTAGGACGTGAACGACGCCGGAGGGCAACCCGCAGCAGCCCACGCCGCCGCCCAAGTACGGATTTCATTGGCCCCGCCGCCGCGCCTGTCGAGATCCTCCTGCTGCAGCGACCCGAGAGCCTGTCGGTCCCCGCGCTCCATACCGGTCAGAAGGGCGCGATCCCACTCCGGATCGATGTACCGGGGAGCTGTCCGGATCGCTTCGGCTCGCTCGTCCGGTCCGAGTCGCTGCACGCCCGGCTCTGGGGCAGGGAAGGGCGGGTTGTGGCTGAGCCCTCCGGTACCGACGAACGCGATCCGACCCGGTTCGGCTGCGAGGACCTCACCGATCCGCTGGCCGACCGCGGCCGAACGAGACATGGGGAATAGCGGGAATCCAATGGCGTTCACGATGATCGGCACGAGGGGGACAGCGGCGGGTTCCTCGAAGAGGTCCAGCAGGGACAGCCCCATGCCGTGGTCGATGGTCACGTCCTCCCCGACAGCCAGATCGACGTCGCGGGTGACGAGTTCGGCGTAGAGCGTCCGGGCAGCAGGACTGACGGTCAGCTCGAACTCGGGGATGTCGAACTCCTCGAGCGTGCGCCCGGACAGCACACCGGTGAACGGGGGCCGGATCCGGTTCAGCAGGTTCATGTGGTCCGGGGCGAACATCACCACCACGTCCGGGGCGAAGTCGGCCAGGAACCGGCGGGCTTCCTCGGTCGCGGCCAGGTGACGTTTCCCGGCCTCACGCCGGTCGGGCAGGGTCATAAGCGGACTGTGAGAGAGGCATACGAATGCCCGCCGGCCGCGTGTTCGGTCACCGTTCACTGGGTTCTCCTCAATCGGGTCGCCTCATGCGCCATCGGAGGCGACCGGAAGTGTCCCCGCGGGCTGCGCGTACCGCGCGTGGAGCGCGGCGAGCTTCGTGCCCGATGCGCGGGCGCCCGCGGCATAGGGCTCCGGACAGCCGATGTAAGGGGGCCGGCACGGGCCGGCGTCGATGTAGCCGGCCGCGTTGATCCGAATCTTCTCGAGCTGGATGTTGTAGCGGGAGAAGAGCGCGAACGAGCCCTCCGGGAAGAAGCCGGCCGACGCCGCTCCGAGCTCCGCGACCAGCGCGTCCGCTCCTCCCAGGTCGCCGGTGAGGATCCTCCTGGCCAGCTCGACCTGTGGTCGGGGCCCGCACGAGGCGGCGCCGCTCCAGCAGGCGAGCACGTCGCCCGGGCCGAGCCGGTGTGCGGCGAGCCAATCCCGGTCCACAGGCAGGAGCCGCATCCGGCCGTCAACCGCAGCGAGGTCGTCGGCGAAGGTGGGCCCGAACACGGGGTACTTCGCCGCTACGACCTGTGGGATCTCGGCGAGGCGGGCGTATGCGGCGGTGGTGATCTTGCCCTTGAACGCTTCCGGGTTGTCGTAGACGACCAGGGCCAGATCGGGTACGGCTTCGGCCACCGCGCGGTAGTAGGCGACCAGGTCGTCGTCGTCGACCTGACACCACATCGGTCGGCCCAGCAGCAGTCCGTTCACCCCGATGTCGCGCAGCGCCTTCGCCCGGGCGATTGTGTCCCGGGTGTTCAGCGTGGTGGCGCCGACGAACACAGGTACCCGGCCGGCGACCGCGGAGACCACGACGTCGGTGAAGTCGCGCAGCTCCGTCCAGGTGAGGGTGGCGCACTCTCCGAACGTGCCTGTGGTCAACACGGCGTCCGCCCCGTCCGCGACGAGGGCGCGGGCGGCGCGTTCGGTCTCGGGCCGGTCGAGGGTGTCCTCGAGGGCTGGGTCGTCCGATCCCGGCACGGCCGGAGTCGGCATGATCGCGTAGAGCCCTCGCACATCGACGGCGTCGAGCTGCGGTCCGCTCATCGGTCCAGGCCCTTCTCCTGCAGTTCGGCCCAGCTCAGCAGTCCGACGGACTCGCGGAAGTTGAGCCCCAACGACTCGAGGATCTTCGAGTTCTCCACGATCAACATGCGCGCGGGCGCGGTCTCGCTCCCGTTGTAGTGCCGGTGCCACATCATCGGCGGGACGCAGATGAAGTCGCCCTGCTTCCATGGGTGCCGTCCGGCTCCGATCTCGCTGTAGCCGCTGCCGGACAACACCACGTGGACGGCCTCGTGGTGGTGGCGCTGCATGTCGGAGGTGCTACCAGGCTCGAACTCCTGTACGAACAGCTCGAACGTCTTCATGCCGGTACCGATGACCGGGGCCAGGTGGGCGGGATTGTGGGCCGACTCGAACCACAGGAGGCCGTCCTCGTGCACGATGAGGTCCTCGCGATCGGGTGGTCGCGGCAGCGGGGTGCGCTGCGCCGCGATCTCCGCGCGCAGGGCGGCCAGCTCCTCGGTGGTGGCCATGGGTCATTCCTCTCCTCGGATCGTTGTTCTGGTCGGACGAGGCGGGCCGGAGTTCGGCCTACGGCACCGTCGCCGTCGCGGAGGGCGACCTGTCGGACAGGTCATAGCCACCTGCGATCGCGGACAGCCCGCGTGCGCGCAGGCCGCCGTCACTGCTGAGAATCTCCCCGGTGATCGCGGGGGAGTTCTCACGGGACGCGAGCAGGACGTAGACCCCGGTGTGGTCCGCGGCGGTGGGTGCGATGTCGAGCGGCTTCGTGGCACGGATCTGCTGCGCCGCTGCCTCGGGATCGGTGAACAGGCCGGTCCCGTCCTGGTCAAGGGCAGCCGGGCCGCGCAGAGCGGTCACAGTGCCTGCGGGCGCGACGCCGTTCACCCGAATCACGGGCGCGAGCTCGTGCGCGAGCTGCCTCACCAGCCCGGTCACTGCGTGCTTCGACGCTGTGTAGAGGGGCCCCCCGCCGCCGGGGTAGAGGCCTGCATTGGACACCGTGAAGATCATGGTGCCGCGCCGGGCCGCCAGCTCGCCCACGGCCGACTTCGCCGCCAGCAGATACCCCTTGACGTTGACCGCGAAAACCTCGTCGAACGCCGCGGAGAGACGGTCGACCGGGAGATCCACGAGCGGGACGAAACCGTCGTGGATACCGACGTTGGCGACAAGTACGTCCAGCCGACCGAACTCGCTGACGGCGGTCCGGACGGCGCGGTCGTTGTCCGCGGCGACGGTCACATCACCTTGCACCACCCGGATCCGTTCGGCGGCGTCGCCCCACTCGATCGCGTCGATCGGCGTGCGCTCCAGCACGACGACCTGCGCTCCCTCGTGCAGGAAGCGCTCTATCACTGCGTACCCGATGCCGGAGCCGCCGCCGGTGACCAGCGCTACCCGGTTGTCCAACCACCCCAAATGCCCTCCCTCCCTCGCCGTCGTTCAGTAGAGAGTGCTCAAGTTGAGTGTCCCGAGCACCGTCTGATCCAGGACAACCTCCCGGCGCGCGAGCTTCCACGCCCCGTCGGCCCTGCGCAGGACGTCGGATCGCAGCCCGGTGAGCACGTCGTTCGCCGTGCTGCCGCCCCGGCTGCGTGTGAACAGCAGATTGCTGCGCACCGCCACCTCTGCCGGTGCGTCCCCTGCCCGCACGACGACGTTTGTGACGAAGTGCCGCGTCCGGGAGGGTGGGTCCTCCGCCCAGGCCGACCGGGTGCCGAGCCGCGCGGCGCGCACGCTCAGCGAGGCCAGGTCCTCGTCGATGTAGACGGCGTCCGGGTCGACGCTGTGTCCGTCCTTGCGCTCTCGGGTCAGGCGGACCGGCATCCGGTACCGGATGTCCTCGGTGAGTACCGACAGCCAGCCGGTGAAGTCGGGCGCATCCAGCAGCGCGGCCTCCTCGAACAGGAACTGGCTGATCTCCCAGTGCAGCTCGAAGCCGGTCAGCTCGGTGGTGCCCTCGATGGTCATCGGTCCTCGATTCCGTTGCCGCGCAAGTCAGTCCACCATCAGCAGCGAGTTCCACACCTCGTAGAAGCTGCGCTGTGCGGCTTCCATGAAGGTCGTCGGATACGCCGTGCCCGGGCCGGGCCAGTCGGGATCAGGGTCGACGCGATCGAGCCCCATCACGTAGTTCATGACGTTGCCGTAGCTGAGGTCCTTGTCCCTGGCCATCAGGCCCTTGCTGGCATCGGTGATCCGCGTCCAGATCTCCACGTCGTCCTGCTCGAGCGTGCCGGCTGGGCCGAACGTGGCGACGTAACGCTTGTAGGACTCCTTCTTGAACTCCTCCGGCGCCTCCCGGTCGGCCAGGAACCAGGACCAGATCTCGACCTTGTCGGGTCCGATCGGGCGCCACTGGCGAAGCGTCAGGAAGTTCGTCAGGTGCGCGTGGCCCCCAGCCCCGTGCATGGGGCTCAGGAAGGAGAGGTTCGGGAAGCATGTGCCGTGGAAGACGGCGGCGTCTCGCCATACGCCCAGTTGATCGGGGGTGAGGTTGCGTTCGAAGTTCGACCACAACTCCTCGGGTTGGCCCTGGTAGGGCGGGGTCGGCCCGAGCTTGGGCGACTTCGTGATGACCGACATCGAGTGTCCCTGGTCCAGCACGACCTGGTGGCCGTAGCTGGTGAAGAGGGGGTCCTTCGGGCTCAGCCCGAGCTCGACGGTCGACCGGTGCGTCATCGCCACGTGGTAGGCGTCGCCGCCGAAGTTCTCTGAGCCGATCTTCCAGTTCGCGTCGACCACCCAACGCAGGGGCGCCCCGTGCACCTCCATCTTCTTGTCAGTGCGACCGATGAGGATGTCGAGGTACCACCCGAGCCCTCCGAGGTACTCGTCCAATGGCTGGACGTCCGGATCGAGGCTGGCGAAGATCATCCCGTGGAACGACTCCAGCCGAGGCAGCTGGCGCAGTGCCCATTGCTCCCGGTCCATCTCGGCTCCGTAGACCTTGTCGTCGGCGATGACGCCGATGAGGTCGCCGTCGAGCGAGTAGGTCCACCCGTGGTACGGGCAGGTGAACGCCTTGCGGTTACCGGAGTCCGCAGTGCACAACATTGTCCCGCGATGCATGCACGAGTTCAGGTAGGCGCGAAGCTCGCCGCTCTTGGTTCGGGTTAGCACCACAGGGTCGTTGATGTACCAGCGGGTCACATAGTCGCCCGGATTCGGCAGTTCGGACTCGTGGCCGATGAAGTACCAGGTGCGGGCGAAGATGCGCTCGACCTCGAGGTTGAACACGGTGGGATCCGTCAACACCCACTGGGGGAGGGTTCCGGTCGCCAGGCGCTCCTGCACGTCGAGTAGCTGCTTGTGCATGCCGGGTTCGAGTGTGGCGCGCGTATGGCGACTCATGGCAGCTCTCCTTCGAGTGCACAATTCGAATATCGAAAGTTCTGCGTTATTTGATTGAAGTGCGTCGACATCGACATGTCAAGGTGTGACAACTTGACATCTCCCCCAAAATTTCGTATAACGAAAATGTGACCGAAAGTTGGAGTGGTGCCGAGGATCGTCGGGTCGACCCGGAGGGCGGTGGCCGGCGAGAGAGCATGGGAGGCCTGGCCAAGGGCCTGGCGATCATCGAGGCCTTCGGGCCGCTCCGTACACAGCTGACGGTGAGCGAGGCTGCGGCGCAGTCCGCAACGACGCCGGCGGCCGCCCGGCGGTGCCTCCTGACGATGGTCGATCTTGGCTATGTCAGCCACGACGGCAAGTACTTCCGCCCGACGCCGCGGATGATGCGACTGGCCGCCGCCTACTCGAGCAGCGCGCCGCTGCCGGTGCTCGCTCAACCGTGCCTGCAGGCCGTTCATGACCAGCTTGACGAGTCGGCGTCCTTCGCCGTCCTCGACGGCGACGACTCGCTGTTCGTGGCGCGGGCCGAGGCTGCCCGAATCGTGTCCGCCGGTGTCCGCGTCGGCGTCGCACTGCCCCTGCACGCTTCGGCGACCGGGCGGGTGCTGCTCGCCGCACTGGACGACGACGAGCTGAACGAACGGCTGCGCCGCGCACGGCCACAGCGGAACACGCCGAATACCCTGGTCACGGTGGCCGACATCCGAGACCGGGTGCACCGGGCTAGGGTGGAGGGCTTCGCGCTGACCGACGAGGAACTCGAGTTCGGGATGCGGACCATGGCCGTGCCGGTGGTCGACCGCACCGGCCTTACATGCGGGGCGATGAGCGTCAGCGCGTTCAGCGCTCGAGTGTCGATGGAGACCATGCTGGGCCGCTTCCTGGACGTGCTGCAGCGGGAGGCGGCGCGGCTGGGCAGGATGCTGTGACCGTGTTTCGCGGACGTCATGGGTGCTCCGCTCGTGTCGCTCGGCCTCGCCGTCCTGCCGCCACGGTCGTCTTCAGGGTGCGTGCGACCGCCTCGGCCTCCGTCTGGCTGTCGTAGTCGTAGAGCCAGAGCCGGAAGGTCGCCGAGGCGGCGATCTCGGCGTCCCGGTCCCGCAGGTCCGGATAGGCGGAGTCGTAGCGTCGACCGTTCGCGCGGGCGCCGAGCTGTATCGCAGAGGTGCGTTCGCGTCGCAGCTCCTCGTAGGCCTGGAGCGCCGCTTCGACGCCCTCCCGGCCGCCCGCGGCCAGCAGGACGGCCAGGGCGACGCCGTCCTCCACCGACTGGTTGGCGCCTTGCCCAAGGTGGGGCAGCATAGGGTGGGCCGCGTCACCGAGCAGCGTCAGCCGGCCCTCGGACCACCGGTCGAGCGGCTCGCGGTCGTAGAGACCCCACCAGAAGGCCTCCTCGACCTCGTCCAGCAGGCCGACGATGCGCGGGTCCCAGTCAGCGAATGCGGCGGCCAGCTTCGCGGGGTCTCCCGGTGCGCTCCACGACTCCGTGGTCTGTTCGTCGCTGGGTACGAACCCGACATAGTTGATCTGGGCACCGCCCCGGACGGGGTAGACGAGGAAGTGCTTGCCCTCGCCCATCCACAGCTGGGAAACGCCCGGTGTCCACCAGGGGAGGCGTTCCGCGTCGATCAGACCCCGGTAAGCGACCGAGCCGGAGTGCACCGCCGTTCTGGGTTCGACGACGTGTCCTCGAAGGTTCGAGTTGATGCCGTCCGCCGCTACAACGACGTCCGCGCCGACCGAGCTGCCGTCGGCGAACTCCACCTCCGCACCGTCGGTGTCCTGGCGGAAGCCGACACACTCCTTGCCGGTGTGGACCGTGCCCTCCGGCAGCGCGTCGGCCAGCAGGCCGAGCAGGTCGGCTCGGTGCATGCCGAAGGCAGCGATCTCGCCAGACGAGTCGGTGGTCAGGATCGGGGCGACCAGTGCGCCGTCCTTGCGGTAGTACGACGAGCCGTCGCCCACTCGCGCTCCTGCGGCCGCAATCGCACCACCCAGGCCCATCCGCTCGAGCAGACGGACGCTGTTCGGCGTCACGAATACACCGGCACCGATCTCACCGAGGCCTGTAGCGCGCTCGTGGACGGTCACGTCGATCCCGCGGCCGACGAGTGCACCGGCGGCGGCAAGGCCCCCGATGCCACCCCCGACGATCGCGACGCGCAGCTGGGGTTCCCGCATCCGATTCCTTCGGAGTTCGAAGTTTTTTCGCTGAGAGCCCGAACGGTAGAGCGAGCTCGGCTCGCGGTCAAGCAGAAGCCCCCATAGACGGGCCAGGCTTACGATAGAAATTTCGTTACCCGAAGTTGACTCGAAGTCCGTTTGGATTCACGGGTGTGACCGACCGGCGCGGTGGTCCATGAGGACCTCGCTGTGCCGGTCGGCGCGCAGTGCCGCGTCGTTGCGCTCCAACGCTGCCGTGGTCCGCTCGGTCAGCAGCGACCCAGTGCACGTCGTCCGACCTCGGGATTGCGCGGCAGCGGGCTGGGGTTCCTATCGCCACAAGCCGAAGCGCAAGCTCGAACAGAACGTCGCGCCCACCGCGTTACCCGCCGCTCGCGCGGCGGAGCAGTCGACTTCATAAGCCGATGCCAGGTACAGGATCGAGGGGGTGTGGTCCTCACTTGTGCGGTCCTGTCCCATCGGACGACCGGGGCGGATCTGGGGGACCGCGTGGATCCATCGGGCACTGTCCGTGTTGTGCGCGAGGCCCCGATATACGCTTGCCGACAGCCGCGGCTGTCGGCGACCGACGTGCTGGCGGATCAGTTGCGTGGGCAGATTCTCGGCAACGAAATGCCGGGCGAGCCACTGCGGTCGGAGGCCAGCAGTGGCGGTCGGCGACGCGACCGAGCGTCGAAGGCGATGGTCCGTCGCCTGCAACAGGTCGAGAGCATGCTGGCCGCGAACGGCCGGCTGGACCAGCCCGTCCCGCCTCGAAGCGGTGGCTGTCGGACTGAGTGCGACCGTGCTGAGCCCGCCCGGAGGTCCTGTTGGCTGGCATGGCAAGGTTAGCGCTGACTAACCTATGGGCCTTCTGGGTCACTATCCGAGGAGTCGCAAGTGGGGGCGTCTACATGCCTGCCGTGAACCGGAGCGAAGGCACCCTCTCGCTGCGGAAGTCAGCGCTGCTCCAGGCGGCGGCCGACCTGTTCGCGGCCAGGGGTTTCCATGCGGTCAGCACCGATGACATCGGCCGTGCAGTCGGGATCTCGGGACCGGGCGTGTACCGCCACTTCACGAGCAAGGTCGAGCTGCTGATGACGCTCTGTGACGCGGCGATGGACCACCTCCTCGACGGATCTCGGGCGATCGTCGCGTCTGGTGGCGCCCGATCAGTCGCAATTGCGCGGCTCGTCGAGTTCCACGTGGAATTCGCGGCGAACGAACGAGCACTTCTTGCGGTCTACCTTCGTGAACAGCAGGAGCTCCCGGTCCGAGAGCTGCGACAGCTACGTCGCCGCCAGCGCGAGTACGAAGGCGTCTGGTGCGAGGCCATCTCAGCGGAAGGTGCGGACCTGACCGAGCCCGACGTCCGCGCAGTCGTGAAGGTGATGCTGTCGATGCTGAACGGGACGGCGCATATCAGGGACGCCATTCCGCGGGCGCGCCTCGTCGGACTCCTGGAGCAACTCGCTGCAGGCGCGCTCGCTGGTGTCGGGATCGAGATCGGCAGTGACACCACGGCCAGCTGAGCGATCTGTTCATCCCCCTCCCGGCGTCACGACCGGCCAGGATGTTCGAGTCCCATGACGACCGGGACTCGGCGCCGCGGGTACCGGCCGAAGGCCATGGCACCGCTCGGCAAGCCGTCGCGAGCCCCAGGGCTGCGCACGGGCGGCCATCGTGGTCCGGCCGGCGCAACGCTGTCGTCGCGACCGTGGTCAGCCTGCTCGGACGCGGTGGCGATGTCGGTCGAGGCGACGGGCTGCGTGGCCCGGCTGTGCAGACCGCGCTGATCGTGCGCCGGAGCACCGTCCGGCTGTTCGGCGACGTCATCGTGGCTGTCGAACGGAACGGAGCTACGGCTATGCGTTCGACCCGCTGGACTCCGACCGGCGCGGAGCGCAGGACGTCGTCAGCGGCGCCTTAGCCGACCGGCTCGCAAGAAGTTCGGCATCATGCGGGAACCGGCGTCGGCCCAGCCGGAGACGGTCTCGCCATCGTGCCGGAGTCAGTCGTGCGGAGCCTGCGGAGGATCTCGCGCGGAGGTGCTGCTTCGTGGACCAGACAATTCCGCAACCTCGAGCTGCCCGGCGCCGTCAGTAGCGCCCGACTGGTCGCCGCCGTCGCGCTGGTGGACGGGCGGTAGCGCATCGCCGACGTGTTGAGCCGATAGCGGCCGGGTTGCCACCCGGGCCTGTGGGCGAGTTCTGCCGACCTCGCAGTTGACGAGTTCGAGGCGTCTCCGTACGTTCGTGACTCCAATTTGCGGGTACGTGCCCCGCCGTCCCGACGGGTCGTCCCGGCTGTCCCGCCCGCAATAGTCGCGTGCCGGGGCGAGCGAGGTGGAGCGTGCGACGCAGGCCCCGGGCGGAACGGGAGTGGGCATACCGATGACCGCAGCCCGGCTCGGTGTAGCGCCGCGGAGCTTCTCGGTGACCGTCGGCGATCTGGTCGCTGAGCAGGCGCGCTGCGCCCCCGACGAGGTGGCGATCGAGGAGGCCGGGCGGACCTGGACCTACCGCGAACTCGATGATCGGGTGGCGCGTCTGGCGGGGGTGCTGATGGCGTACGGCGTGCGCCACGGACACCGTGTCGCGGTGCTCGCGGAGAACCGGCACGAGTACGTCGAGCTCGAGGTGGCAGCCGGGCGGCTGGGGGCCATCACGGCCTGCCTCAATTGGCGGCTGGTGCCGAGCGAACTGGAGCACTGCATCCGGCTGGTCGAGCCGTCGTTGGTCGTGGTCTCGCCGCGGTTCCTCCCCGCCCTGGCCGCGGTGGCACACGGCGCGCGCCGTGTCGTGGTGCTCGGCGAGGAGCTCGACGACCTGCTTGCTGCCGCCGGCCCGGTCGCTCCGGGCGCCACCGGGCGGGTCGACCCCGAGGACGGCCTCACCATTCTTTACACCAGCGGCACCACGGGCCCGCCCAAGGGCGCCCTGGTCAGCCACCGCGCGATGATCGCCCGCGCGGGCCTGTTCGCGACGATCACCGGCGCGACCTGCGAGGACGCCTTCGTGGCATGGGCGCCGATGTTCCACATGGCCTCCACTGACCAGAGCCTGATCACACTTATGCTCGGCGGCCGGGTGGTGATCTGCGACGGGCTGGACCTCGACGCGATCGGGGCTGCGCTGGAACGCCACCGCCTCAGCTGGCTGGTCGCGATGCCCGGGATGATCGAGCAGTTGCTGGGTGCCCTGACCGGCCAGGGCGGAGGGCGCCCGGTGCGTGGAGTTCGGCTGGTCGGGGCGATGGCCGATCTGGTGCCCCGCCGGCAGATCGCGGCACTGACGGCCTTGCTGGACTGTCCCTATGCAAACACGTTCGGCTCGACCGAGTGCGGGCTCGCGCCGGCGTCCGCGAACCGGATCGGCATCGGTGCGGCGCCCGCGACGCTTCCTAAGCGTCAGAGCCCTCTCGGCATGGTCCGACTGGTGGACGCGGAGGACCGCGATGTCCCCGACGGCACGCCGGGGGAGCTGGCGTTCCGCGGTCCAACACTGTTCAGCGGGTACTGGTCGGCCCCGGAGGTCAACGCAGAGGACTTCCGGGGCGGCTGGTTTCACACCGGTGACTGCTTCGTCCGCCAAGCCGATGGCGCACTCGACTTCGTCGACCGGGTCAAGTACATGATCAAGTCAGGTGGGGAGAACATCTATCCCGCCGAGATCGAGCGCGAGCTGCTTGCCGACGAGCGGGTCGCCGACGCCGTGGTCGTACGTCACGCCGACGAGCGCTGGGGCGAGGTGCCGGTGGCGGTCGTGGTGCGTGCCGTTGGTGCTGACCTCTCAGCTGAGGATCTGCTCCAGCGGTTGCGCGGGCGGATCGCCGCATACAAGATCCCCCGAGTCGTCCACTTCGTCGAACCGACTGACTTGCCGCGAAGCACAACGGGAAAGATCCAGCGCCACGAGGTGGAGCGGCGGCTCTCGGCGGCGGGACCGGCTTGAGTCCGGACTGCGCAGGTCGGAGCGCCGGGGGACAGGGGCGGTGACGCGCCTACTAGAGTAGGTCGTGACCAGCTACTCGGGGATGAAGGGGCGAGCGATGGCGGCGGCAGCCGATCGCGACACCGAGTCCGCCGTGCCGCGGCGCCGCCCGGGCCGTCCCCGGCTGACCGAACCGTCGCCGGAGTACCGCGTACGCCTCGAGGAGATCATCGACACCGCCACCGTGGTCTTCCACGAACGAGGATTCGACGCTGGCTCGCTCGATGACGTCGCGGCCGTGCTCGGGTTCAGCAAGGCGAGCCTGTACCACTACGTACGCAGCAAGGCCCAGTTGCTCTACCTGATCTTCGATCGGGCGATCACCCTGTCACTGCACCGTCTGGACGCGATGTCCGGCATCCCCGACCCTCGGGAACGGCTGGCCACGCTCATCGCTCACCAGGTGCGGATGGTCGCCGAGGAGCCGAGCCTGTTCGCGGTGTTCTTCGACCAGCGTCCGCGGCTGGACGACAGTTTCGACGCCGACATCCGGCGCAAGGAGCGGGCCTACGTCCGGCGTGTCGCTGAGGTCATCCAGGCCGCGAACGGGGCGGACGGCCCGGCAGGGGGGCTGGACGCCCGACACGCCGCGCACGCGTTGCTGGGCATGACCAGCTGGGTCTACAAGTGGATGGACCCTGCGCGCGACACACCGGAGGCCGTCGCCCGCACCATGATCGGTCTCGTGCTCGGGCCGGACGTGCCGGTTCCGGAGGTCCTCGTCGCGGAGGACCCGGCGCGGGAGGGCCACGCGCCGTCGGACTGACGTTGCACAGACCCGGGAGTTCGCCGCATCCGGGTCACTCGTTCGGGAGGACTTCCCGCAGGTAGGGCCCGAGCAGTTCGGCGATCTCACCGGCCACGGTGTCCACGTCGCGGTCGGGCAGTACCACGTGGCTGACCAGGAGCCGGGCCAGCGTATCGGCGGCCACTGCCACACGGCGCGGATCCGAAGCGGGATGGCGTTGCATGACGTGACCGGTGAGGGCTGCGGTGGCGCGGTCGATGATCGGGGTCGCGTCCGTGGTGACCAGATCGAGCAGGCTGCTCTCCGCTCCGGTCAGCAGCCAGGCCACCATGGGGTCGTCCCGGGCTGCGTTCAGCACGAACCGGCAACAGGTGCGGACTGCCTCCTGGGCGTCGCCACCCGCTCCCGCCAGCACGTTCGAGAGCGCACCGAGGAGCCGGTCGGTACGGCGGAGCACAACCGCGCGGAGCAGAGCCGGTTTCGAGCCGAACTCCGCATAGAGGGTCTGCCGACTGATGCCCACCGCGACCGCCACGTCGCCCATGTGCAGTGACTCCCAGCCGGATCGGGCGGCGACCTGGGCGGTGGCGTCGATCACGGCGTCGCGCAGCAGGCGGCGCGTGACACCGGGGAACCGCTGCTGCCGTTGTGCCATGATGGCAGCCTGACAGACGGTGGCACGCTGTCAAGAAGACGGACATACACCCAACGAAGGGTCCACCGATGACGGAGCTCCCTCCGCGCCCAGCAGGCGCGGTCCTGCTCGACCCGCACGGGGACCGCTGCTTCGGCTGCGGCCCGGACAACCCGGCCGGAATCGCGTTGCAGGTCTACCGCGTCGGCGACGAGGTAATGGCCGACGTGTACTTCGCGCCGAAGCATGCCGGTGCCCACGGTGTCGTGCACGGCGGAGTGCTGGCGTCGGCCTGCGACGACCTGGTGGCGTTCCTTCTCTATGTGCTGCGGCAGCCGGCTGTCACCCGCAGTCTCCAGGTGGACTACCTCGCACCGGTGCCGGTGGGGGAGCCGCATCGGCTGGTGGGCCGGCTCGTGAGTCAGGACGGCCGCCGGCTGACGATGGCGGCCGAGGGGCGCGCCGCAGACGGTGCGGTGCGGTTCACCGCACATGCCGTGTTCGTCACGGTGGATCTCGCGCATTTCGAACGGTTCGGCTCGGTCGACGGGGCCGACGCGGTCACCATGCTCCGCGCCGCAGGACCCGACACGACATTGTCGGACACGAGCCCGCCCGGCCCGTCGGTGCACGACACGATGGAACGGGGTGCCCGATGGGCGGATCGAGGGTAGCCGGGTACCCGCACCGGATCGGCGGGCACTGCGGGTCCGGAGCGC
>NZ_JADQDD010000100.1 GCF_019263595.1 Pseudonocardia sp. KRD291
GACCAACGTCGGCTCGCGCACCTGCTCCCTGCGCGGCTTCCCGGGCGTGTCCTACGTCGGCGGCGACGGCGGCGCCCAGGTCGGGCCGTCGGCGGTGATGAGCGGCCCGCGGGGCGGGGACATCCGGCTCGGGGTCGGCGGCTCCGCGGGGGCCCCGATGAAGCTGGCCAACGTCGTGAACTTCGACCCGGGTGAGTGCCGGCCGGTCCCGGTCCGCGGCCTGCGGGTCTACCCGCCGGGCGACACCGCGTCACTGTTCGTGCCGCGCGAGGGCAGGGGCTGCTCCGCGACCCCGTCCGGCGGTGACCAGCTCTCGGGACGGACCCTCGCCGCGCGCTGAGCCCGCGAGACGACCGGAGCGAACCCGCCGAGCGTCACATTCCGGCGGCCGTGCCCGCCGTGTCGTGGCGCTCACCGGACGGTCCGCCGACGTCGGCGATCGGACGTCACGTTCTGGCGGCGTCGGCCGCCGTTTCGTGACGCTCGCCGGTCGCGCGGGCACGAGCCGCGCGTGGCGAACCGGTGCCGGGTGACCGGGACGCGGTAACCCGGGGGAAGGGGCCGGGGCCGCCGGCGCCGGTAGCGTGGCCGCCCGCACCGACCACGATCTCCGGCGCCGGGCGCACGCTGCCGCGTCGGGGGAGGGACCTTCCAGGCATGACCCGCACCCAGGGCGACATCGCGGCGCTCGCCTCGTCGCTGCACGGCATGGACGGCGCGAGCTACGGGCGATACAAGAGCCTGACCGGGCGGTGGGCGATGGACGGCGGCGCCGTCCTGGAGATCCGGCGGATCCAGGCCGACCCGTTCGCGCCGCCGAGCCGCATCCGCGTCGACGTGCCGGCGGAGATGGCCGGGTTCCCGGCCGAGCTGCACGACACCGGCGTCCGCCGCCGAGCGCTCGGCGGGTACCTGCTCCGCGCCCTGCGCCGCGCGTTGTCCGGCACCCCGGTCACGGTCGACGCCGGCGGCCAGGAGGTGCTGGCGCGCAGCGCCATACGGATCGACGACGGGGCCGTGCGGGTCGAGCTCGGGGTGCCCATGCCCGGGCACGGGCGCCGGATCGACGGCCGGCAGGCCGCCCGCACGCTCACCCGCGACCTGCCCGGTGCGGTGCTTGCGGCGCTGCGCTGGACCTCCGCCGACCAGGGCGCCGCCGAGGACTTCGTGCACACGGTGGAGGACGCCTGCGCGCTGCGCGACGCGCTGCGTGAGCGCGGCCTGGTCGCCTTCGTCGCCGACGGCGCGGTGCTGCCGCGCCGCAGCGGGGTCGACGAGCGACCGCTCGGCGACGCCGTCCCGTTCGCCTCCCCGGAGTCGGTGCGCGTCACGCTGAGCACACCGCACTCGGGCGAGGTCACCGGCATGGGCGTCCCGGACGGTGTCACGCTGATCGTCGGCGGCGGCTACCACGGCAAGTCGACGCTGCTGCGCGCGCTGGAGACCGGGGTCTACGACCACGTTCCCGGCGACGGCCGCGAGCGCTGCGTGACCCGTCCGGACGCGGTCAGCGTGCGCGCCGAGGACGAGCGCGGCGTCGAGCGGGTGGACGTGGCGGCGTTCGTCGCGCACCTGCCCAGCGGCGCTCCCACCGACGACTTCTCCACCACCGCCGCGTCCGGGTCGACCTCGCAGGCCGCGTCCACGGTCGAGGCGCTCGAGGCCGGCGCGGACGTGCTGTTGATCGACGAGGACACCTCGGCGACGAACGTGATGATCCGTGACGCGCGGATGCGGGAGCTGATCCCGTCCGAGCCGCTGGTGCCCTTCGTGGACCGCGTCCGGCCGCTGCACGAACACCACGGCGTCTCCACCGTGCTGGTGATGGGCGGGTCGGGGGACTACCTGGAGAAGGCCGACACGGTGATCCTGATGGAGAGCTACGTCGCCTCCGAGATCACCGCCCGGGCGCACGAGGTCGCGGCCGCGGCGGGTCCGGCGCGCACGAGCGAGCACACCGGCTTCCCGGACGTCAGGCACCGGGTGTTCGACCCGGGCTCGGTCGATGCTGAGGTGCGGGGACGTCGCAAGGTGACCGCCCGCGGGAGGGCCCGGCTGACGTTCGGTGCCGAGGACATCGACCTCTCCGCGGTCGCCCAGATCGCCGACTCCTCGCAGGTCACCGGCGTCGGGCTGGCACTGGCGCACGCGGTGCGGACGAACCTGCTCGACGGGCGCCGCACGCTGGGCGAGGTGCTCGACGGGCTGGACCGCGACGTGGTGGAGGACGGTCTGGAGTGCCTCGCGCACGGCGCCCTGTCGGACTACGCGCTGCCGCGCCGGCACGAGGTCGCGACGGCGCTGAACCGCCTGCGCGCGGCCCGGGTCACCGAGCTGCGGCACTCCCGGGGCGGGTGACGGCGAGCACGTTCCGCCCGGAACGCCGTAAAGCAGTCAATGTTGACTGTTAATGTCCGGGGATCCGATCAGCCGACGTACCGGAGGACGACCGATGACCGACCCGACCGCACGGACCGACCTCGCGGGCCGCACGATCGTCATGTCCGGCGGCAGCCGGGGGATCGGGCTCGCGATCCTGCTGGCCGCGGCCCGGCGGGGCGCGAACGCGGTGCTCCTGGCCAAGACCGACGAGCCGGACCCGCGCCTGCCCGGCACCGTGCACACCGCCGTCGCCGAGATCGAGGAGGCCGGCGGCCAGGCCGTGGCCGTGGTCGGTGACGTCCGGGTCGAGGAGGACGTGGAGCGGGCCGCGCAGACCGCCGTGGAGACGTTCGGCGGCGTCGACATCGTGATCAACAACGCCAGCGCGCTGAACACCGCCGGGACCGCGGACGTCACGCCGAAGCGGTTCGACCTCATGCAGTCGATCAACTCGCGCGGCACGTTCCTGCTCACCCGGGCCTGCCTGCCGCACCTCAAGGCCTCGGCCGACGGCCAGATCGTGACGCTGTCCCCGCCGATCAACCTGGACCCGCGCTGGCTGGGGGAGTTCCCGCCCTACATGATCTCCAAGTACGGGATGTCGCTGCTGACGCTCGGCTGGGCCGCGGAGTTCGCGGCCGACGGGATCCGGGCGAACTGCCTGTGGCCGCAGACCACGATCGCCACCGCGGCGGTCATCAACCTTCTCGGTGGTGAGGAGGCGGCGTCGACCTCGCGCAGCCCGGAGATCATGGGCGACGCCGCCGTCGCGCTGCTGTCCGACCCGGCGCGCCCGACCGGTCAGACCCTGATCGACGAGGACGTGCTCGCCACGGCCGGGGTCACCGACCTGTCGCCCTACGGCGGCGGGGACGACCCGGCGCTCGACTTCTTCGTCGACCGGCGCTGAACCGGGGCCCGACCACCGGGGCGCTGTGACGAGATCGACGGTAATCGATATCCGACTTTCGGGACATCGACCCGGCGGGCCCGTCCGGCCCGGCGTGATGATCGGGAGGCAGGGACGCGGGGGTCCCGCGTCGAAGGTCTCGAGCATCGGAGTCGCCATGACCGAGCAGCACGAGCAGTGGGACATCGTCAGCAGCGTCGGCTTCACGGCGCTGCTGGTCGCGGCCGGTCGGGCGGTGGAGACCTGCCGCGACGACCGCCTCGTCGACGACCCGTGGGCACAGCGCTTCGTCGCCGCGGCGCAGCCGCCGTCGGTGGTGCCGGTCCGCCCGGGTGAGACCTGGGCCGTGGACGACCCCGACCCGGGGATCCGCTCCGAGATCGACGGCTTCTGGACGATGATGGCGACCTACCAGGGCGTGCGGTCGCGGTTCTTCGACGACGCGCTCGGCCGGGCCGTCGCCGCCGGCGTTGACCAGGTCGTGCTGCTGGCCGCCGGGCTCGACGCCCGCGCACTGCGCCTGCAGTGGGGCCCGGGCGTCACCGTCTACGAGGTCGACCAGGCCGGGGTGCTGGAGTTCAAGGACGAGGTCGTGGACTCCCACGACGGCCGCCCGACGTGCGACCGTCGCGCCGTCGGGGTGGATCTGCGCGACGACTGGGTCTCCGCGCTGCGGGCGCGGGGCTTCGACCCGTCCCGGCCGACCGCATGGCTGGCCGAGGGACTGCTGCCGTTCCTGCCCGCGCTGGCCCAGGAGCAGCTCCTGTGCGCGATCGACGAGCTCAGCGCACCCGGCAGCACGATCGCGGCCGAGCACTTCGCGGACGCGATCGGGATGATGTCGGGCCGGCGCAGCCTCGCGGTGCTGGTCGCGCCGTTCGGCGTGCAGTTCCCGTCCCTGATCTCCTCCGAGCAGCGCCCGCCCGCGGCCCGGCGCCTCGCCGAGCTCGGATGGGACGTCACCTCGGCCGACAGCCCCGGGGTCGCCCGCGGCTACGGCCGTGACCTCGGCGGGCTGCCGGACGGGATGGAGTTCAGCAGCGACCTGGTGACGGCCACGAAGTCCTGACCGGACAACCGTGATCCGAACCGCTGATCGGTGGGATTCTCCGGAACCGGAGGCCGTTCCCGTGCGACGGTGACAGGTGGCGGGTGCACAGCCCGCGACCCTTCGAGCACGAGGAGCCACGACCGATGCGCCACATCGCCACCTTCTGCGGGAGCTGCAACTGCGGGTGCCCGGAGCTGCACGTCGACGAGACGGCGGCCCCGGAGCGCCGGATCGTGATCACCGACGACTTCGGGCAACGGATCCAGATGAGCACCGACCAGCTCGCCGACCTGGTCGCCGCGGCCCGGAACGGCGTCCTCGACGACCTGGTCCCGACCGCCTGAGCCACCCCGTGCGCCGATATCGCTGCCAGGGCGGCGATATCCGCGCACGGGGGTCACGTTAGGGCCGCGCAGACCTCGATCAGGCGGCGGCGCAGCGGAGCGGCCCGATCGGCGAAACGGGCCTGGGCGCGGGCGTACTCGGCGCGCCCGGCCGGGGTCTCGACCCGCACCGGGGCGTAGCCGTGGGCGGCCAGGTTGTAGGGACTGGCCCGCATGTCCAGCTCACGCACGTCGACGGCCAGCTCGAAGCAGTCGGCCATCAGATCGGACGGGCATCCGGGCGCGAGTTTGTAGGCCCACTTGTAGAGGTCCATGTTCGCGTGCAGGCAGCCGGGCTGTTCCAGCTCGGTCTGCCGCTCCCGGGTCGGCTCGGTGGCGTTGCGCGGGGCGGCCGGGCCGGTGAAGAAGCGGTAGGCGTCGTAGTGGGTGCACTGCAGCGGCATCGACTCGACGACCCGGTCGGTGCCGCCCGCCCCGAGCCGCAGCGGCACGGCGCCGTGGCGGGGCGCGTCGGTGCGGTAGACCATCGCCCACTCGTGCATCCCGAAGCAGCCCAGCCGGGGTGCCCGCTCCGCGGTGGCGACGAGCAGGCCGTGCACGAAGCCCGCGGTGGCGCGGATCCGGTCCGGTGCGGCCGCCGGGTCGAAGCGGACGCCGCCGTCCTCGCGCCGGTACCCGGGCCGGTCGAGGAACTCCTCGGCGTCGAGCAGCACCACCCCGGGCCCGGGGTCCCACTGCTCGAGCCGGACCGGCTTGTGCGAGTAGTAGGTGAACAGGAAGTCCATCACCGGGTGCGGCTCGCGCCGGCGCCGGCGTTCCCGGTGCGGCCCGGTGAACACCGCCATCCGCTCCCGGTGCCGGTCCGCGGCCTCCCGCCAGCGGGCCCGGTCGACGATCTCGGGCCCGGCCGTCCGCGCCGGGCCCGCGCTCACGACGGGGGCCCGGGGGAGTGGGTCGCGTCGCGGACCGTGCCGACGTAGCGCTCGGTCAGGTCCTCCATGGTCACCAGCCCGACCGTGCGCCCCTGCGCGTCGGTGGCCCGGGCCAGGTGCGCCCGCGACGTGCGCAGCGTGGACATGGCGACGTCGAGCCGGGCCGAGGCGGACACCTCCGGCAGGCTGCGGATGCGCTGCGGCGGGATCACCGTCGCCGGCCCGTCCGCCAGGTCCAGAATGTCCTTGACGTGCAGGTACCCGGTCAGCCGGCCCTGCGTGCCGCGGATCGGGAACCGGGAGTAACCGGTCTCGGCGACGGCGGTGGTGACCTGGTCGACGGTCGGGGTCGGCGGCAGCGTGACCAGGTCCCCCATCGCGACGACGACGTCGGCGACCGTGGTTTCCGCGGAGCGCAGGGTGCGGGCGATCCGGCTGGACTCGTCGTCGTCGAGCAACCCCTCGCGCTGTGAGTCGGCGATCATCTCGGACAGCTCGCCGGAGGTGAACGCGGCCTCCAGCTCGTCCTTCGGGGTGATCTTGAACAGCCGTAGCGAGGCGTTCGCCATCCAGTTGAACATGTCGATCGCCGGACGGGCGATCTTCGTCCAGACCAGGAACGGCGGGACCAGCAGGATCGCGGCGCGCTCCGGGCCGGCGATCGAGATGTTCTTCGGCACCATCTCGCCGAGCAGCATGTGCGCGATCACGACCAGGACCAGCGAGATCGCGAACGCGATCGGATAGACCGCGCCCTCCGGGATGCCGACGGCCCCCAGCGGCGTCTCGATCAGGTGCGCGACGGCCGGCTCGCCGAGGCGGCCCAGCAGCAGCGAGGCGATCGTGATGCCCAGCTGCGACGCCGCGAGCATCCGGGACAGGTCGGCCGAGGCGCCGAGCACCGTCCGGGCGCCGGAGGACCCGGCCTCGGCCATCGCCTCCAGCCGGTCCTTGCGCGCGGAGATCAGCGCGAACTCGGCGCTGACGAAGAACGCGTTGGCGCCCAGCAGCGCGAGCGCGCCCAGCAGGGCCAGCAGGTCGCCGGTCATTCCGTCTCCGCCCGAAGAAGTGCGTCGGCGGGGGTCACGTCGACTCCCGGCCCTGGGAGCCGACCCCGGCGCCGGTCAGGGCGGCGCCGTCGAGTGCCAGGCGCAGCTCGGCGACGCGGTTGCGGTCACGGCGCAGGACGGTCAGCCGCCAGTCGTCGACGAGCAGGTCGTCGCCGACGTCCGGGATCCGGCCCAGGCGGGTCAGCACGAGCCCGGCCAGGGTCTCGTAGTCCCCGTCCGGCATCACGAAACCGGTCGCGTCGGCGACCTCGTCGGCGCGCAGCAGGCCGGACACGACCCAGCTGCCGTTGCCGGTGCCGCGCACCCGGGACTGCTCGGCCCGGTCGTGCTCGTCGCGCACGTCGCCGACGATCTCCTCGATCAGGTCCTCCAGGGTGACCAGGCCTGCGGTGCCGCCGTACTCGTCGACGACGACGGCCATCTGCAGCCCGGACTCGCGCAGCCGGGTCATCAGTGCGTCGCCGTCCAACGAGCCCGGCACCGTCTCGACCGGCACCGTCATCGACCGCAGCGCGGTGGTGGCGCGCCGGTCCACCGGCACGCCGAACGCCTGCTTGACGTGCACCAGGCCCAGCAGCACGTCCGGGTCGCCGTCCTGGACGGGGAACCGGGAGAAGCCGCTGCGCCGGGACAGGGTCAGCAGGTCGGCCACGGTGTCGTCGCCGTCGATGGTCTCCATCCGCACCCGCGGGGTCATCAGCTCGTCGGCGACCCGGTCGGTGAAGCGCAGCGAGCGGTCCAGCAGGGTCGCGGTGCCCTGGTCGAGGGTGCCGTGCTCGGCCGAGGACCGGACGAGCGAGCTGAGCTCGTGCGGGGAACGTGCCGACCGCAGCTCTTCGGCGGGCTCGACGCCGAGCTTGCGCACGATCGCGTTCGCGGAGGCGTTCAGCGCCCGGATCAGCCAGCGGAACGTGGTGGCGAACCCGGCCTGCAGCCACACGACCTTGCGCGCGGTGCCCAGCGGGTGGGCGATCGCCAGGTTCTTCGGGACCAGCTCGCCGTAGACCATCGACAGCGCGGTCGCGACGACCAGCGAGAGGACCGTGGCGACCCCGGTGGACAGGCCGGTGGGCAGCCCCGCGGCCTGCAGGCCCGGGTTGATCAGCTCGGCGATGGCGGGCTCGGCGATGTAGCCGGTGGCCAGGGTCGTCACCGTGATGCCGAGCTGACAGCCGGAGAGCTGGAACGACAGCGACCGGTGCGCCTTCTGCACGGCGCGGGCGCTGCGGTCGTTCGCCTCCGCGACGTGCGCGTCGATCTGGCTGCGCTCCAGCGCCGTCAGCGAGAACTCCGAGGCCACCGACATCGCGGTGCCGGCCGTGAGCACGACGACGGCCAGCAGCCCGATCAGCGGCAGCAGCACGGTCATGACGCCGCCTCCGGATGGAGCACGTCGGCGGTCATGACTCCGCCTCCGCGGGAAGGAGCACGTCAGCGGTCATGAGGGGGACCCCGGCGGCGGGGAGGGGATCGGCCGGGTCTGATGACCCGGCCTCCTACTGCAACCCGGCTCGGCGGGTCCTGCGGTGGGCACGAACACTCCTGGGCTGGACGGGACCCGGTCAGCGGGTGAATATACGCCGCTCGCGGTGACCCCCGCCGGGCGTACCCCGTGCGAGCGACGTCACGCGGGCGCGGAGCCCGGTCAGGTCTAGGTTGGGTGCCCATGACCTCGGTCCCGACCACGGCAGCGACGCCGATGCGGTCCCCGTCCACCTCGGACGTCCCGGCTGTGACGACCCGGTGAGCGTCGATCGCAGACACGCGCCCGTCGACGACGAGGCGTCCGCGCCGCCGGGCAGGCACTCCGGGCTGGCCAAGGGCAGCGCCTCGCCGTTCGTCGACTTCGACCGGCGCGCCTGGTCGGAGCTGGCGGCGGCCTCGACCCGGCTGCCGCTCTCCGCGGAGGAGCTCGACCAGCTGCGCAGCTTCGGCGACTTCGTCGACCTCGACGAGGTCCGCGAGGTCTACCTGCCGCTGTCGCGGCTGCTGAACATGCACGTCCGCGAGGGCGGACGGCTCTACAACGCCTACCGGCGCTTCCTCGGCGGCACCACGGCGCGGACACCGTTCGTGATCGGGATCGCCGGGTCGGTCTCGGTCGGGAAGTCCACGACGGCCCGTCTGCTGCGGCTCCTGCTGGCGCGCTGGCCCGAACACCCCAGCGTGGAGCTGGTGACCACCGACGGGTTCCTGTACCCGAACGCGGAGCTGGAGCGGCGCGGTCTGATGCAGCGCAAGGGCTTCCCCGAGTCCTACGACCGGCGCAAGCTGCTGCGGTTCGTCTCCGAGATCAAGGGCGGGCGGTCCGAGGTCAGCGCGCCGGTGTACTCGCACCTGGTCTACGACATCGTCGCCGACGAGCGGCAGGTCGTGCACAGCCCGGACATCATCGTGGTCGAGGGCCTGAACGTGCTGCAGCCGGCCACGTCCGGTGCCCTGACGGTCAGCGACTTCATCGACTTCTCGGTCTACGTCGACGCCGCCACCGCCGACGTGCGGCGCTGGTACGTGGAGCGGTTCCTGCGGCTGCGCGAGACGGCGTTCCGCGACCCGGCGTCGTACTTCCGCCGCTACGCCGAGCTCGACCACGCCGCCGCCGTCGCCCGTGCGGAGACGATCTGGGACGAGATCAACGCCCCGAACCTGGTGCAGAACATCCTGCCCACGCGCAGCCGCGCGACGCTGGTGCTGAGCAAGGGCGCCGACCACAACATCACCCGGATACGGCTGCGCAAGCTCTAGACCGCCGTTCCCGCGGGTCCTGCGCCCGCCCTGGTCCGGAGGTCGTTGGCGATGCTGGCACCATGTCGGGATGGGTGGGAACTCCGGGACGGAGACGGTGGCGGACGGCTCCGCCGGTACCGACGAGGAGCTCGCGGCGCGGCTGCGGCTCGCCGTGGGGCGGTTGCACCGCCGGATCCGGATCGACGACAAGGAGTCGCTGCCCCCGCTGCAGCTGTCCACCCTCGTCACCGTGGAGCTCAGCGGACCGCTGCGCCTGTCCGAGCTGGCCCGCCGCGAGGCGGTCACCGCGCCGACCATGTCGCGGGTGCTCACGGCACTGGACGAGGCGGGCCTGGTGTCGCGCGCCGCGGACCCCGGCGACGCCCGCGGGGTTCTGATCAGCGTCTCCCCGGCGGGCGTCAGCCGCCTCGCCGAGCTGCGCAGCCACCGCACGGCGCTCATCGCGCGCCGCCTCGCCCGCCTCGACGAGACCCAGCGCGCCGCCCTGGAGGCGTCCCTGCCCGCGCTGGAGGCACTGCTCGTCGACGAGGAGGACTGAGGGCCCGCGCCGCCCGTGCAGGGTCAGGCGGGCTCGCCGTCGACCTCGACCGTGACGCCGGTGTCGGCGCCGTCGGCGAAGCTGAGCAGGCCACCGATCCGGGACGACTCCGGCAGCGGGGTCGGGTAGCTCCACGCCGCGTCGGCCAGGACGGTGCCGTCCGGCAGCGTCGCGTGCGAGTAGGACGCCTCGCCCTTGTACGGGCAGTGCGTGCGCGTGTCGCTGGGACGCAGCGGGACCCGGACGTCGCCGGGACGCAGGTACCAGCGGTTCTTCAGCCCCGTCTCGGAGAGCACGGCAGGCTCCCGGGACTCGGCGAGCACGGTGTCGGTGCCTTCGGAGCCGCGGTGCCGGACGACCACGTGGCGGCGCGTCGGGCGGACGTCGACCCGGGTGTAGGGGTCGGTGAGGTGGGCGAAGACCTGCTCGTCCTCGTCGTACCAGGCGTCGGCGGCGTTCCAGTAGAGCGCGGCCAGGCCCTTGAGCCAGGGCGCCTCGTCGGTGGGCTGCGGGTAGGACCAGACGGCGTTCTCCGCGATCCGGTCCCCGACCTGCAGCGAGTGGTAGGCGGCGTCGCCCTTGAACGGGCAGTGCGTGGTGTGCGCGGTCGGGACCAGGACGTCGGCGTCGAGGTCGTCGAACGGGACGTAGAGCACCGGCAGCAGGTTCGACTCGTGCACCAGCTGCCCGGCCCGGGTGTCGAGCACCGTGCGCCCGGCGAACTCGGCGCGCACCCGGCGCGGGAACGGGTGCATCAGCAGCTTGTGCGGCGGACCGTCGATCCGGTAGTTCACCGAGGTCGGGGCGTAGGGGGACAACGGTCCGTCGGTGCGGGTCAGACCCACGGTGGCTCCTCAGATCGGGGACGCAAGTACCTGCCCAGGCCAACATCCCCGCCACCCGGGCTGATTCCCCGCCCGGCCGGGTCGTGCGCGGATATCGCCGCCGGAGCAGTCGCCGGAGCAGGGATATCCGCGCACGGCGGCGGTCAGACGTTGAGCTCGACGTCGTAGTCGGCGAGCCACTGGTTGAGGTCGATGACCCGCTCGAGCTGCATCCGCTGGCCCATCTGGTTCTGTGCCTGCGAGGACGGCGCGTCGAGGCGCTCGCGGATCGCCTTGAGGTCGACCATCGGCGCGACCGGCGCGTTCTCGCCCTCGGCGAGGATCCCGGCCACCCGGTCGCGCAGGGACTTCTCGTAGCCCTCGTCCTGTGTCGAGGGGTAGGGGCTCTTCACCCGCTGCACCACCGAGTCCGGGATCAGGTCCTTCGTGGCGTGGCGCAGCAGGCTCTTCTCCCGCCCGTCGAAGGTCTTGTGCGCCCACGGCGTGCCGAACACGTACTCGACCAGGCGGTGGTCGCAGAACGGCACCCGGACCTCGAGACCGACCGCCATGCTCATCCGGTCCTTGCGGTCGAGCAGGTTCGGCAGGAACCTCGTCAGGTACAGGTAGCAGATCTCGCGCATCCGACGCTCGTGCGGATCCTTCGCGGCCGGCCCGGTGAGCTCCGGGACCTCGGCCAGCGCCCGGCGGTACTGCTCGTCGACGTAGCCGGGCATGTCCAGCTCGGCGAACAGGCCGCGGTTGAACAGGCCCGGGTCCTTCGCGTCGTGGTTCATCATCCGCCCGGCCAGCCAGGGGAAGGTGTCCGCGGCGACGGTGTCGGCGTCGTGGAAGTCCCGGTAGCCGCCGAAGACCTCGTCCGCCGACTCACCGGACAGCGCGACCGTCGACTCCTCCCGCACGGCCTTGAACAGCAGGTAGAGCGAGGTGTCCATGTCGCCGATACCGGCCGGCAGGTCGCGGGCGTGCAGCGCGGCGTTGCGCACCCGCGGGTCCATCATGTCCTCGGTGGACAGCAGGATGTCGCGGTGGTCGGTGCCGACGAACTCGGCGACCTCGTGCACGTACGGCGTGTCCGGGGTGCCGCGGACGTCGTCGGCCTGGAAGTTGTCCGCGTAGCCGGCGAAGTCGACGGCGAACGAGCGGATCTTCCCGCCGCCCTGGTCGGTCACGTGCCGGGCGGCCAGCGCGGTCAGCGCGGACGAGTCGAGCCCGCCGGAGAGCAGCGTGCACAACGGGACGTCGGCGATCAGCTGGCGCTTCGCCGTGTCCTCGAGCAGGTCCCGGACGTGCTGCACGGTCGTCGGGACGTCGTCGGTGTGCCCGGTGTCCTCCAGGCGCCAGTACCGCTCCTCGCGGATGCCGCCCCGACCGATCCGCACGACGTGGCCGGGCGGGACCTCGCGCATGCCGCGGAACACCGCGTTCGACGGGTCCGCGACCCAGGCCAGCGCACGGCGCAGCCCGTCCGCCTCGACGACGCGGTCGGCCTGGGGGTTGGCCAGGATCGCCTTCGGCTCGGAGCCGAACAGCACGCCGTCCGGGGTGGGGTAGTAGTAGAGCGGCTTGACGCCGAGCCGGTCGCGGACCAGCACCAGCTCCTCGCGCTCGGTGTCCCAGACCGCGTAGGCGAACATCCCGTTGAGCCGGCGGGCGACCTCGCGGGGGTCGTCGCGGCCCCACTCGCGGTGCGCGCGCAGGACCACCTCGGTGTCACTGGAGGTGCGGAAGCGGTGCCCGGCGGCGTCGAGCTCGGCGCGCAGCTCGCGGAAGTTGTAGGCCTCGCCGCTGTAGACCATCTGCAGCGTCGGACCGGAGTCGTCGTCCAGGGCCATCGGCTGCCGACCACCCTCGATGTCGATCACCGCCAGACGGCGGTGGCACAACGCGGCGTGCCGGGACACCCAGATGCCTTCCTGGTCCGGGCCACGGCAGCTCATCGTCTGGTTCATGCCGGCGAGCGTGCGCCGGTTCGCGTCCTCGCCCAGGTCACGCCGGTAGTCGATCCAGCCGCAGATTCCACACACGGGGTGGGCCTCCCTTGCTGTTGTTAACGGGTCGTTACTTGATTTCACCTCGCAACGTTGCAACGTGCAACAGGAGTAGAGTCTTGTTATGCAGGAACGTCCGATACGTCCGATTGGAGCTGGCCCTATGACCGCGTCGGCCGGTGTGACCTCGACCACCACGACCACGCGCCCGGACGACTCGCTGCAGCAGCTCGAGAAACAGGTCACGCTGCTGGTCCGGCGGACCATGGAGTCGGTCTGGTCGGGCGGCTACGGACCGCACGAGGCGGTGGACCGCTACACCTACCCGGTCCTGCTGCTGCTCGACGAGGAGGGCTCGCACTCGCTCAGCGCACTGACCGCGAAGCTCGGCGTCAGCAAGCCCACGGCCAGCCGGCAGGTGTCGCGACTGTCCCGGGCCGGCCTGGTCGCGGTCAGCCCGCACGAGCGGGACCCGCGCTCGGTCAGCGTCGCGCTGACCGTGGCCGGCGCGGACGCACGCGAGCAGGTCCGCCAGGCCCGACTGGGCCCGCTGCGCGAGGTGATGGCGCACTGGCCGGAGGACGACCGGGACGCCCTCGCGGGGCTGCTGGACCGCTTCAACAACGATCTGGAGCTGTTCGTCCGGTAGCTCCGGCCCCGGCCGGACGGACACGGCGTCACAGAGACGTCATCGACGGGCAACGCGTCGAGCACGTCCCGGAGCGAGCATCACCCCCGGTAACCGGTCCGGAGGGTGGCAGCCATGACGCAGGAGATCAGGACGTCGGCGGAGGAGCGGGTCCCCGGTGGGCCCATCCCGCCGGGGGTGGGCGCGGCGCGGGAGACGCTGGAGGACTACACCCTCCGGTTCGCGCCACGCAGCTACCGGAAGTGGTCGCCGGGGGTGGTCGGGGTGACCGCGCTGGGCGGCATCGCCTACCTGGCCGACTTCGCGATCGGCGCGAACATCGGCATCGCCTACGGTACGACGAACGCGCTGTGGGGCATCCTGATCTTCGCGGTGGTGATCTTCGCGACCGGCGTCCCGCTGGCGGTCTACGCCGCGCGGTACAACCTGGACCTGGACCTGATCACCCGGGGCAGCGGCTTCGGGTACTACGGCTCGGTCGTCACGAACGTCATCTTCGCGACGTTCACGTTCATCTTCTTCGCCCTCGAGGGCTCGATCATGGCCCAGGGCCTCGACCTCGGACTGGGCATCCCGCTCTGGCTCGGCTACGCGCTGTCCACGCTGGTCATCTTCCCGCTGGTCGTCTACGGGATGTCGTTGCTGTCGAGGCTGCAGCTGTGGACGACCCCGCTGTGGCTGCTACTGATGGTCGCCCCGTTCGCCTACCTGCTGATCAGCCACCCGGACTCGGTCGGTGAGTTCTTCGCCTACCAGGGCGAGGACGGCCAGGGCGCGCCCAGCCTGGGCGCGGTCTTCCTGGCCGCGGGCGTGTGCCTGTCGCTGATCGCCCAGATCGCCGAGCAGATCGACTACCTGCGCTTCATGCCGCCCAAGACGCCGGAGAACGCGCGGCGCTGGTGGTTCGCCACGATCCTGGCCGGCCCGGGCTGGGTGATCTTCGGCGCGATCAAGCAGGTGATCGGGTTGTTCCTGGCCGTCTACATCATCGGCAACGTCGTCGACGGCGCGGCGACGGCGAACGAGCCGGTCCGCCAGTTCCTCGAGATCTACACCGACATCATGCCGGCGTGGCTGGCGATCACCCTGGCCGTCGTGCTGGTCGTGATCAGCCAGATCAAGATCAACGTGACGAACGCCTACTCCGGCTCGCTGGCCTGGACGAACTCCTACACCCGGATCACGAAGCACTACCCGGGCCGACTGGTGTTCCTCGGCGTGAACCTGGCGATCGCGCTGGTCCTGATGGAGGCGAACATGTTCGACTTCCTCAACACGATCCTGGGCTTCTACGCCAACTGCGGCATCGCCTGGGTGGTCGTGGTGGCCACCGACATCGCCGTGAACAAGTACCTGCTCAAGATCTCCCCGATCCGCCCGGAGTTCCGGCGCGGGATGCTCTACGACGTCAACCCGGTCGGCTTCGGCTCGATGCTGATCGCGGCCGGCGTGTCGATCGCAGTGTTCTTCGGGGCGTTCGGCGCGGGCATCGCGCCGTTCTCGCCGCTGGTCGCGATCGTGCTGGGGGTGGTGTTCCCGCCGGTACTGGCGATCGCCACCCGTGGCCGGTACTACCTGCGCCGCACCGACGACGGCATCGACCTGCCGATGCTCGACGAGCACGGCAACCCCTCAGGCGAGGTGTTGGCCTGTCACGTGTGCGGTCAGGACTTCGAGCGGCCCGACGTGGCGGCGTGCGCGGCCCACGACGCCGTCGTCTGCTCGCTGTGCCTGAGCACCGACCGGGTCGGGGACCACGTCCTGCCCGCGACGCCCTGAGTCGCGGCGGACGGTGAGGTGCGCGCCCCTCTACGAGGGGGTGTGCACCTCACGGGCACGCCCGAGACCGGCCCGGGCGGCGAGGGTCACCAGGCTCCGCGTCGCACGCGACGCGACGCTGTCGGGACCGGGCACGGTGACCGGGCGGATCCGGGTGTTCTGGACCGCGGCGAACAACCAGCCGTCGACGGCGTCGGCGCGGCGCACGGCCACGAGCGTGTTGCGGGTGGCGCGCCCGCGCGGCAGCCGCGAACGCCACGCCACCTGCACGGACCCGGTGCCGTGCACGAGCGCGGTGTCGGGCCCGAGGAACTGGACGGCGTCGACCTCACCGACCAGCGCCGACCCGAACAACACACCCCGGAACAGCGCGTCGTGAGAGGCGACGACGGCGTCACGCGAGGTGGCGCGGGCGCCGTCGAAGGAGACGTAGGAGCAGTCGGGGACGAAACACGCCCCGTATGCCCGGGCGTCGCCGTCGGTCCAGGTCCGGCACAGGCGCGCGAACAGGGCGCGTAACGACGTCTCGTCGGGACCGCGGTCAGTGCTGGTCATCGGCTTCTCCGTTCGTCGGGGTGCCGGACGCGCCGGCGGTGATGGTCGCGACGCGCAGCAGGGCGGCGTGACGGCGGGCGAAGTCGGTGGACCGACGCAGGTACTCCGCGATCGCCCGCAGCTCGCGGTCGTCGAAGCCGTCGAGGAGCGGTCCGGTCTCCGCGCCGATCCCCGCGAACACGTCCTGCAGGTCGCGGAGCCCCTCCGGGACCGGGCGCAGGACCTGCTTGCGCCCGTCGTCGGGATGCGGCTCGCGGCGGATCCGGCCGTCGCGCTCCAGCCGGGCGACGACGCCGGTGATCGCTCCCGTGGTGAGGCCGGTGGCCGCGGCGAGCTCGCTCCCGGTCATCGTGCCCCGCTCCAGGAGCAGGTCGAGGCACTTGTGGTCGGCGGGCCCGAGTCCCAGCCGTTCGGCGACGGCGTGGTGGAACAGCACCGTCGCGGTGCTGTGACGGCGGGCCAGCTCCTCGTTGATCTGGCGGGCGGTGTCGTCGGTTTCGCGCACCTTCGCTCCCTCAGTCGCTTAGATACTAAGCTACTAAGTGAGCGATATCGGCACAAGAAGCGGCTCGTGACCGTCCCGCCGGTGCTCGCCGGGCCGGGGAGCGCGCTCGGTAGCCTGACGCCGTGGCTGACACCGACACCGCCGAGGCGGACACCGTCCCGGACACCCCTGTCACGGGCACGGCCGCACCGGGCACCGCCGGGGCGGAGCCCGCCGAACCGGTGGCGTGCACCCGGTGCTCGACGGCGACGACCCTGCTCCACATCGTCGGCAACTGCGCCGACTGCCTCGCCGACATGGGGCTGCACCACCCCGAGCAGTTCGTGGAGTTCAAGGCGCAGGTGCTCGCGAAGTACGGCAGCGGCGGGGCGTAGGGACCGCTCAGCCGCCGACGGCGTGCGCCGCCCAGCCCGGATGGGCGAGGAGGGCGGCGTCGAGGTCGCGGCGCGTCGATACCGCGTCCGGTCCGACCGCGGTGGCCAGCGAGCCCCGGTGCGCGAGCGGGGTCAGCGACCACCAGTCGCCCGCGGACGCCACCTGCGGGTCGGCGTCCCAGACGAGGAACTCGGTACCGAGCACCCGGCGTCCCGCCAGGTGGGCCGGCGAGCCCTGCAGCACCGCGTCGCCGAGCTCCTGGGTCTGGACCAGCAGTACCCGTGATCCGTCGCAGACCCGGGTCGTGCCCGCGTAGCGCCCGGCGCGCTCGCCGGAGCGTCCGGCGACCAGGACGTCGCGGCAGCGCAGGCGGGCGCCGGGGCCCATCGTCGCGCTCAGCAGGGTGCGGTGGTCGGCCCGCGCGGTGATCACCGTCGGCTCCGGCAGGTACTGCAGCGACGCGCCCTCGCCGACGTCGACGCGCACGGTGAGCCGGCTCGGACGGTCGGTCCCGGGCAGCGCCACCGCGGCCGCGACGCCGGTCAGCACCAGGTCCGCGCCCGGTCCGACCCGGACGTCGAGCTCGACGTCGTCGCCGGCCAGCGGCGTGGACGCCGACCCGACCAGGTGCACGGTCACCGCGGGGTCGCGCCCGGCCGCCGTCCCGCGGCGAGGGACGAGTGCGAGCGGGGACTGCGAACGCAGCTCCCGCACGCTGCTGCGCCCGTCCGGGTCGCGTTCGACGGTCAGGCTGGCGCGGGCGCGCACGTCAGCCCACGGGCGCGTCGACGGCGGCGATCTGGGCCCGCACCCACGCCCCGACGTCGGCGGCGCCCGGGTCCTCGACCAGCGACTGGGCGATCACCGGCAGCTCCCCGCGCATCCGGGCGGCATCGGAGCGCATGACGTCGAGGTCCGCGCCGACCAGCGGCGCGAGATCGGTCTTGTTGATCACCAGGAGGTCCGCGGTGGTCACCCCGGGGCCGCCCTTGCGCGGCACCTTGTCGCCGCCGGCGACGTCGACGACGAAGATCTGACGGTCCACCAGCCCGCGGCTGAACACGGCCGTCAGGTTGTCCCCGCCGCTCTCCACCAGGACGAGATCGAGGTCTCCGAAGCGTTCCTCGAGGGTCTCGATGGCGTCCAGGTTGGCGGTGATGTCGTCGCGGATCGCGGTGTGCGGGCAGCAGCCGGTCTGCACGGCCTCGACGCGGTCCGGGTCCAGGACCCCGGCCCGGCGTAGGAAGTCGGCGTCCTCGGTGGTGTAGATGTCGTTGGTGACCACGGCCAGCCGGACCGTGTCGCCGGCCCCGGGGCCGCCCAGGGTGCGGGCCAGCGCCGCGACCAGCGTCGTCTTGCCGCTGCCGACCGGGCCGCCGATGCCGATCCGGACCGCCCGGCGCCCGGCCGCGGGGGTGTGCGGGTCGGGTTCGGTCTCGGTCGGGTCGAAGCTGACGAGGTGGCCGTGCCCGTGGCCGTCGGTCATGGTGGATCTCCGTTCGGTGGTCGGTCGGGCTCAGGAGACGAACAGGCGCACGTGCTCGCCGTGCTGCCGGGCGTGGGTCTGGGCCATCAGGTCGAGCACCGGGGCGCTCGGAGCCGGGAGATCCGCGACGGGGCCGTGTGCGGCCCGCTCGGCGGTGGCGACGACGTCGTCGAGATCGTCTCCGAGCCGGACCAGGGTCGCGTTGACGGCGAACGGGTCCAGGCCGAGCAGCCGCACCGCCGCCGACGCCGGTCCCGAGACGGCCAGGTAGCCGATGCAGCGCGCCGCCTCCGCCGGACCGTCCCCGGCCAGGCCGATCACGGCCCCGGCCAGCAACGGATGGTGCGGCCGCGGATGGACGGCGACCAGCGCGTCGAGCACGGGGGAGGGCCACGCCGCCCGGACCGCCCGCAACGTCCCCCGGCCCTGCGCCCGCGACGCGTCCCGCTGCGCCGGCGACGGCGTCCGCGCGTCGAGCTCACCGTCCAGCTCCGCCCACCGGTCAGGTGGCAGTCCTGAATCAGAACGAGCGTCGGGCGCACGTTGTGGTTCACGAGTGGCAGGGGTCGGGCCGGGTCGGGTGGGAGCCAGTACGGCCGCGGCGGCGGCGAAGGAGGCCGCTATCAGGCCTGCGGTGCGCAGGCGTCCTCGTAGGAACGGTCCCAGGTCGTCCAGGCCGGTGACCAGGCCCCGTGCGACGGCCTCCTCCAGACCACCCGAGTGCACGTGGCCGCCGCCCGGGAAGCGGGAGTCGGCGAGGACCAGCGAGGCCAGGCCGGGCATCAGCGTCCCCCGTCGTGCCGGGGCTCGGCGGGTCGCATCAGAACAGGAAGTAGCGCTGGGCCATCGGGAGCTCGCTCACCGGCGCAGGCTCGATGACGGCCCCGTCGATGCGCACCTGGAACGAGTCCGGGTCGACGCGCACGTCCGGCGTCGCATCGTTGGCGATCATGTGTGTCTTCGTCACCGAGCGGGTGTCGGCGACCGGCGCGGTCGGCTTGCGCAGGCCGAGGCGTTCCCCGGTCCCGGCCGTGATCGCGGCCGCGGCCACGAAGTTCAGGC
>NZ_JADQDD010000101.1 GCF_019263595.1 Pseudonocardia sp. KRD291
ACCTCGGCGACGTCGACGCCCAGACCGTCGGCGGGGCGATCGCCACCGCCACCCACGGCACCGGCCTCGGGCTCGGCACCCTCGCGACCCGGGTCACGAGCCTGGAGCTGGTCACCGCGGACGGCGCCGTCCGCACGCTGACCCGTGACGACCCGGAGACCCTCGCCGCGGCGCGGGTGTCGCTCGGCGCGCTCGGCGTCGTCACCGCCGTCGGGCTGGACGTGGTCCCGGCGTTCCGGCTCCGCGCGCGGGACCGGCCGATGCCACTGGCCGAGACGCTGTTCCGGCTCGACGAGCTCGTCCACGGCCACGACCACGTCGAGTTCCACCTGTTCCCGCACACCGACACGGCGCTGATGCGGGTCAACGACCGCACCGGCTCCCCGGCCGCCCCGCAGGGCGCGCTGTCGCGTTTCGTCGACGAGACGCTGCTGCAGAACCGTGCCCTGGATGTGGCGTGCCGGGCCGGGCGCGCCGCGCCGGCGGTGATCCCGCTGCTCAACCGGGCCGCGGTCGCGGCACTGCGCCCGGTCGAGCGCACCGACCGCAGCCACCGGGTGTTCTGTACCCGGCGCACCGTGCGCTTCACCGAGACCGAGTGGGCGATGCCGCGCGCCGCCGCGCACGACGCCGTGCGCGCGATCCACCTGGCCGGCAGCCGGCACGACGTCAACCTCCCGATCGAGGTCCGGTTCGCCGCCGCCGACACCGACGCGTTCCTCAGCCCGGCATGGGACCGCGACACCGTCTACGTCGCCGCGCACATGTACCGGGGGATGGCGTGGGAGCCCTACTTCCGGGCCGTGGGCGACATCGCCCGCTCGTTCGGCGGGCGCCCGCACTGGGGCAAGCGCCACCTGCTCGACGCCGCCGACCTGGCACCGCTCTACCCGGCCTGGGACCGGTTCGCGGCGGTCCGCGACCGCCTGGACCCGCAGCGCCGGTTCACCAACCCGCACATCGCCCGCGTCCTCGGTTGACCCACGGGGCAGGGTGGACGGGTGCATGTCGACGAGCTGACCACCCCCGCGCTGCTGGTCGAGCGGGAGACCCTGCGGTCCAACCTGGACACGATGAGCGCAGCGCTGCCGGGAGCGCGCCTGCGCCCGCACGTCAAGGCGCACAAGTGCAGTGAGCTGGCCCGCCGCCAGCGTGACGACGGCCATCCCGGTTTCACCTGCGCCACCGTCCGGGAGTGCGAGGTGCTCGCCGCGGCCGGTCTCGGCGGGGACCTGCTGCTGGCCAACGAGGTGCTCGACACCGCACGGCTCGGCGCGCTGGTCCGCGACGGCTCGCGGGTCACCCTGGCCGTGGACTCCCGGGAGACGATCGCGGCCGCGGTGCGCGGCGGGGTGCGCGAGGTCGTCATCGACGTCGCGGTGGGGCTCCCGCGCTGCGGCGCCCCGCCGGAACGCGCGGTCGACCTGGCCCGCGACGCCGGACGCGCCGGGCTCGAGGTGCGCGGCGTGATGGGCTACGAGGGCCACCTGATGATGGTCCGTCCGGAGGCCGAGCGGGCCCGGATGGTGACCGAGGCGGTGACGCCGCTGGCGCGGGTCGCCGCGGAGCTGGCCCGGGAGGGACTCGTGGCGTCCGATCTGGTCACCGGCGGCGGCACCGGGACCTACCGGGAGAACACCGCCGTCACCGAGGTCCAGGCCGGCTCGTACGCGCTGATGGACACCGCCTACGCCGAGCAGGGCCTGCCGTTCGGCCAGGCCCTGTCCGTACTCGGCACCGTGACCTCGGTCTCGGACGCGCACGCCGTCGTCGACGCGGGGCTCAAGGCGATGAGCCTCGACCACGGCAACCCGACCGTGCCCGGCGCGCAGGTCTGGTTCTGCTCCGACGAGCACACGACGTTCGCCCCGGAGGCCCGCGTGCACGTCGGCGACCGCATCCGGGTGCTGCCCTCGCACGTCGACCCGACCGTCGCCCTGCACGAGGCGATGTACCTCGTCGACGGCGACACCGTCCTCGAGCGCTGGCCGGTCGACATGCGCGGCTGGTGACCGGGCCCGACTGATCCGACTAGCGGGCGGGCTCCAACCGGATGACGACCCACTTGGAGGTCGGCGTGCGGCTCTGCTCGGAGTACGACTCCAGCGGGACCAGCGGGTTCGTCTCCGGGTAGTAGGCCGCCACGCAGCCCTTCGGGGTCGAGTAGGAGACCAGGCGGAACCCGTCGGCTCGGCGCTCGACTCCGTCGGTCCACTCGCTGATGAGGTCGACCATGTCGCCGTCGGCGTGGCCCAGCTCGCGCAGGTCCTCGTCCGAGATGAACACCACCCGACGTCCGGCGTGGACGCCGCGGTAACGGTCGTCGAGGCCGTAGATCGTCGTGTTGAACTGGTCGTGGCTGCGGATCGTCTGCAGCACCAGCCGCCCCTCGGGCACCGAGGTGACCGTCATCGGGCTGACCGTGAACTCGGCCATGCCGGACGCGGTCGGGAACGTCCGGGAGTCGCGCGGCGGGTGCGCCAGGGTGAAGCCGCCCCGGCGGGCGATCTTCTCGGTGTAGGCCTCGCAGCCGGGGACGACGCGCCCGATCCGGTCCCGGATCCGGTCGTAGTCGGCCGCGAACGACGCCCACGGGATGCCGTAGCGGTCGCCCAGGGTGGCCTGGGCGATGCCGCAGAGGATGTCCACCTCGGAGCGCAGCAGCTCACCGACCGGCGTGGACCGGCCGCGGGAGGCGTGCACGGCCGACATCGAGTCCTCGACGGTGACCCGCTGCACGCGTCCGCCCGTCAGGTCCTTCTCGGTGCGCCCGAGCGTGGGCAGGATCAGCGCGTCCCCGCCTGCGGTGACGTGGCTGCGGTTGAGCTTGGTGGAGATCTGCACGGTCAGCCGGCACGACTCCAGGGCCTTCTCGGTGACCTCGGTGTCCGACATCGCCGCGGCGAAGTTGCCGCCCAGCCCGACGAAGACCGACGCCCGGCCGTCGCGCAGCGCCTGCACCGAGGCGATCGCGTCGAAGCCGTGCTCGCGCGGCGGCTCGAAGCCGAACTCCTCGCCGAGCGCGGCCAGGAACGAGTCCGGGACCTGCTCCCAGATGCCCATGGTGCGGTCGCCCTGCACGTTGGAGTGCCCGCGGACCGGGCACAGCCCGGCACCCGGCTTGCCGATCATGCCCTGGAGCAGGGCGACGTTGACGAACTCCTTGATCGTGGCGACGGCGTTGCGGTGCTGGGTGATGCCCATCGCCCAGCAGTTCACGGTCCGCTTCGAGCTCGCCAGCATGTCCGCGGCACGTTCGATCTGGGCCCATTCGAGACCGGTCGCGGCGCAGACGGTCTCCGGGTCGACGTCGGCGACGTGCGCCGCGTAGGCCTGGTAGCCGTCCGTGTGCCGCTCGACGAACTCCCGGTCCACCACGCTGCCCGGCTCGCGCTCCTCGCGGGCCAGCAGCAGGTGCCCGAAGGCCTGCCAGAGGGCGAGGTCGCCGTCCGAGCGGATCTGCAGGAACTCGTCGGCCAGGTCGGTGCCGCGGACGATGCCGCGCGGGGTCTGCGGGTTGTCGAACTTGAGCAGCCCGGCCTCGCGCAGCGGGTTGATCGCCAGGATCTTGGCGCCGTTCTGCTTGGCGATCTCCAGTGCGGAGAGCATCCGCGGGTGGTTCGTGCCCGGGTTCTGCCCGGAGATGACGATCAGCTCGGCCTCGTGGATGTCGCGCAGGCTGACCGAGCCCTTGCCGATCCCGATCGCCTGCGCCAGCCCGACCGAGGTCGACTCGTGGCACATGTTCGAGCAGTCCGGCATGTTGTTCGTGCCGTAGGCGCGGGCGAAGAGCTGGTAGGTGAAGGCGGCCTCGTTCGACGCCCGTCCTGAGGTGTAGAACAGCGCCTCGTCCGGGCTGTCCAGGGCGCGCAGGTGCGCACCCACCAGGTCGAACGCGTCCTCCCAGGAGATCGGCTCGTAGTGCGTGCCCCCGCCCCGGCGCACCATCGGGTGCGTGAGCCGGCCCTGGCTCTCCAGCCAGAACCCGGTGCGCGTGGCCAGGTCGGCGATCGAGTGTTCGGCGAAGAACTCCGGGCCGACCTGGGAGCGGTGGCCCTCCCACGCGACGGCCTTCGCGCCGTTCTCACAGAACTCGGCGGTGTGCCGCTCGCCCGGCTCCGGGTCCGGCCAGGCGCAGCTCATGCAGTCGAACCCGTCGACCTGGTTGAGCCCGAGCAGGTTCTTCGCCGACTTCTTCGGCCCCTGCTGGCGCAGCGACCGCAGCATGCTCACCGCGACCGCCGGCAGACCCGCGGCGTAGGTCTTACGCTCGCTGACCGAGATGTGCCGGTCCTCGGGGTGGGCGGCGGGCGGGTCGATCGGGGGTGTGGACACAGAACCTCGCCAGGCTGGGGAACGGACACGCGGTGGTGATCCACCACCCGCGTGTCCGAGTCTAGGGACGACCGGTCCGCCTCGGTGAGTGTCCTCGCGCACGCGCGGCCGGGCCCGTCCCCGGGCCGGGCTCAGCGGTGGCTGCCGGCGATCTGCCGGGTCACCACCGAGATCCGGTTCCACGCGTTGATCGTGGCGATCGTGGTGACCAGCACCGCGAGAGCCTTCTCGTCGAACTCGTCGGCGGCGGCGTCCCACACCTCGTCCGGGACGGCGTCGCCGCGGTCGGAGAGCCGGGTCGCGGCCTCGGTCAGCGCCAGCGCGGCACGCTCGGCGTCGGTGAACCACGGCGCCTCCCGCCAGGCCGCGACGGCGAACAGCCGCTCGTCGGTCTCGCCGCCGGCCTTCGCGTCGTGCGAGTGCATGTCGACGCAGAAGCCGCACCCGTTGATCTGGCTGGCACGCAGCCGGACCAGCTCCTGGATCGCGTGCGGCAGCGCCGGGTCCCGGGTGGACTTCTCCAGCGCCAGCAGGGCGCGGTAGCTGTCCGGGACGATCGCGTAGGGGTTCTCGATACGTGGCTTCACGGTGTCCTCCGGCTCAGGGGGCGAGCGCGGCGCGGACCCGTTCCGCCGCCGCGGGGGTGTGCGAGACGACGTCGTGGCCGACGTCGGCGATGGTGCGTCCGGCCAGTTCCTGCCGCCAGGCCAGCTCGGCGCGGCGCATGCTCTGCGAGACCGCACAGTGCTGCCGGTAGTCGACGCTCGCGTCGCCTCCCGGGCCGTTGCGCAGGATCTGGGTGCAGCGGAACGCCTCCTCCGGGCCCTCCACCGCCACCACCACGTCGAGCAGCGAGATCTCCTCCGGGGCGCGGGCGAGCCGGAACCCGCCGCGCGGGCCGGAGACCGAGGTGAGGACCCCGGCCCGGACCAGGGCCTGCAGCTGCTTGTTCAGGTACGGCGCGGGCAGGTCGTAGAGCCCGGCCAGACGAGCCGCAGGCACCGGCCCGTGACCGTCCAGCCAGCTCAGGTTGACGCAGGAGTGCATCGCCCACTCCACGCCCTCGGCCATCCGCATATCTGGACTCTAAATATCCAGGATAGTTGATGTCAAGGATATGGCCGGGGCCGTCCCGTCGCGCTCAGCCCGCGGTCACCACGTCCGCGACGCCGGCCGCGGTGGGCAGCGGGGCGGGCCCGTCCAGCATCGGCGCGGAGAGCCAGGCCTCCGGGATGCCGAACGCGTCCACGAGCAGTCGCGCGTGCGGGCGCAGCTCGGCGCACAGCTCGTTGACCAGCGGGCGGATCCGCCGCGACTCGGCCGCGGTGAGCCGCCCCGTCTCCAGGTACCAGGCCCGCTCGCGGTCGATCACCGACAGGACGTGCAGGTCGTAGACCCGCTCCAGCAGGGCCCGGACCTGCGGGTCGGTGTCCGTGCTCGTCCCGCCTTCGCGGCTCTCGGTAGCGCGCTCGACGGCGTTGCGGAACGACTCCTCGACCACCGCGTCCACGTGCGCCCGGGCCGCGGTCAGCAGCAGGTCCTGCGCGGAGTTGAACACCGTGAACTCGTCGTTGCCCTTGCGCATGGCCGGGGCGAGGGTGCGGATCGCGGTGGCCAGGGTGTCGTCGCGACGGACCTGCAGCAGGGTGCTGCGCCGGCGCCGGTCGGTGATATCGGGCGAGACGCCCGGGACCCGGCGCGGCAGCGAGGCGAGCCCGGTGCGCTCGGCGCCGACGCTGGCCAGCTGGCGTCCGAGCAGCGGGGCGATGCCGAGCGGGTTGCCCTTCTTGATCGTCCGGCCGTAGTCGGAGAGCAGCTCCTTGGCCAGCAGCTGCAGCAGGACGGTGTTGTCGCCCTCGAACGTGGTGAACACGTCGGTGTCGGCCTTGAGCGCCGGCAGCAGGTTCTCCTCCAGGTACCCGGCGCCGCCGCAGGCCTCGCGGCAGGTCTGGATCGTCGCCGTGGCGTGCCAGGTGGCGATCGCCTTGATCCCGGCCGCGGACTGCTCGAGCCGGCGCTGCTCCCGGGCGCCGACGGCCGGCTTGCCCGGAGCCTGGATCTCGTGCATCCGGGCCACCAGGTCGTCCTGGGCGAACTGCATCGCGTAGCTCGTGGCCAGTGCGGGCAGCAGCTTGCGCTGATGGGCGAGGTAGTCCAGAACGGCGATCTCCTCGCCGGAGGAGGGGTCGGAGAACTGGCGGCGCTGCTCGCCGTAGCGGACCGCCAGTGTCAGCGCCTTCTGCGCGGCCGCACCGGCACCGCCCGCGACGCTGATCCGGCCGCGGACCAGCGTGCCCAGCATGGTGAAGAAGCGCGCGGTCTCGTTGTCGATCGAGCTGGAGTAGGTGCCGTCCGCGGCGACGTCGGCGAAGTGGTTGAGCAGGTTCTCGCGCGGGACCCGCACGCCGGCGAACGCCAGCCGGCCGTTGTCGACACCGTTCAGGCCGGCCTTGCGGCCGTCGTCGGTGACCTCGACGCCGGGCAGCACGGTGCCGTTCTCGTCGCGCAGCGGGACCAGGAACGCGTGCACGCCGGGTGACTTCTCACCGACGTGCAGCTGCGCGAACACGACCGCCATCCGGCCGTCGCGGGCGGCGTTGCCGATGTAGTCCTTGCGCGCCCCGGGGTGCGGGGTGTCGATCACGAACTCCTCGGTGGCCCGGTCGTAGGTGGCCGTGGTGTGCAGGTGCTGCACGTCCGAGCCGTGCCCGGTCTCGGTCATGGCGAAGCAGCCGAGCAGCTCGCCGTCGATGATCTTGCGCAGGTATTTTTCGTGGTGACGAGAAGTACCCAGGACCTGCACGGCGCCACCGAACAGGCCCCACTGCACGCCCGCCTTGACCAGTAGGGACAGGTCCCCGTAGGCGAGCATGGCGAACGAGGTGACGACGCCGCCCACGTCCCCCTGGCCGCCGACGGACGGGTCGAAGCCGGTGAGCGGGCGGCCGGAGGCGATCAGGGGCTTGAGCGCCTCGAGCACCCAGGCCCGGTACTGCTCGGAGGTGAAGTCCGGGTCGGCGGCCAGGCCGTACCGGCCCATCTGCTCGCGGGTCTCGTCCCGGACGTTCGCCCAGCGCCCGTCGACGACGTGGCGCAGGGCTTCGACGGAGGGAGCGGGGGTGGGTGTGCGAGTCATGAATCCTCCTGCACATGGGATGCCAGGCCGGAGAGTCCGGACCAGGCCAGGTCGGTGAGGTGTGTGGCGAGCCGCGCGCGGGTCATGCCGCTCGGCCGGACCAGCCAGTCGTCCGCCGCGCCGCGGACCAGTCCGACGACGGCGTGGCCCCAGGGGCGGGCGGCGTCGCCGGGTTCGGTGCCGGTACTGCGCAGACGGTCCCCGATGACCGTCGCGATCTCGTCGCCGATGACGGAGACCAGGTCGTTCACCGGATCGGCTGACTGCGGTGGCGTCGTGGCCCGGGAGCCGCTGGGCTGGACGAGCAACGGCCGGTGGACCACGAAGCGGTAGAGCTCGGGATCGGACTCGATGAGTCGGAGATAGGCGTCGATCCCGGCCGAGACCGCGGAGCGCGGCCCGCCGTCCGGGGCGGTCATCGCCTCGGTGGTGGCTCGCCGGATCTCGCCCACGAGCACGGCCGCGACGGACTCGCACACCGCGGTGTAGAGCCCGCTCCGGTCACCGAAGTGCCGGTAGACCACGGTCTTGCTGGTCCCGGCGGACGCGGCGACGTCGTCCATCCCGACGCCGGCGCCGTGCCGGCGGATGGCGCCGATCGCGGCGCCGACCAGCTGGGTGCGCCGCTGCTCGCGGTGGGCGTCCCAGCGGCTGTCGCGTCGATCCCGTGCCGTCTTCACGGCACCCACGGTACCGTGTACCGTAAGTATCGGCTACCGGTGGTACGCAGACGTACGTCACCGCACCGACACCAGGGCCGGCCCGCGGCCCGCATCCCAGGAGGGACGTCCCCATGCCTGCCAGCACCCGGCGCGCCGCCGTCATCGGCGGCAACCGGATCCCGTTCGCCCGCGCGAACGGCGCCTACTCCCGCGCGTCCAACCTCGACATGCTCACCGCCACCCTCGACGGTCTGGTGGCCCGCTTCGGGCTCTCCGGCGAGCGGCTCGGCGAGGTCGTCGCCGGTGCGGTCCTGAAGCACTCGCGCGACTTCAACCTCACGCGCGAGGCCGTCCTGGGCAGCCGCCTGGACCCGGCGACCGCCGCATACGACGTCCAGCAGGCGTGCGGCACCGGCCTGCAGGCCGCGATCGCGGTGGCCAACAAGATCGCCCTGGGGCAGATCGAGAGCGGCGTCGCCGGCGGTGTGGACACCGCCTCCGACGCCCCGATCGCGCTGCACGACGACCTGCGCCGCGTCCTGGTCCGGCTCAACGCCGCGAAGTCGCCGGTGGACCGGCTCAAGCTGGTCGGGCAGCTGCGCCCGGGCCAGATCGTGCCGGAGATCCCGCAGAACTCCGAGCCGCGCACCGGCCTGTCGATGGGCGAGCACGCCGCCCGCACGGCGCTGGAGTGGGGCATCGGCCGGGCCGAGCAGGACGAGCTCACCGCGGCCAGCCACCAGCACCTCGCCGCCGCCTACGACCGCGGCTTCTTCGACGACCTGGTCACGCCGTACCTGAAGCTCACCAAGGACAACAACCTGCGCGCCGACTCGTCGGTGGAGAAGCTGGGCAAGCTCAAGCCGGTCTTCGGTAAGGGACCCGACGCGACCATGACCGCCGGCAACTCCACGCCGCTCACGGACGGCTCCGCGCTGGTGCTCCTCGGCTCCGACGAGTGGGCCGCCGAGCACCGGCTGCCGGTGCTGGCGCACGTGGTGGACTCCGAGACCGCGGCCGTGGACTACGTGCACGGCCCGGACGGGCTGCTCACAGCGCCGGTCTACGCGGTGCCGCGGATGCTCGCCCGCAACGGTCTGACGCTGCAGGACTTCGACCTCTACGAGATCCACGAGGCGTTCGCGTCCACGGTGCTGGCCACCCAGAAGGCGTGGGAGGACGCGGCGTTCGCCAAGGAGCGCCTCGGCCTCGACGCCCCGCTGGGCCCGATCGACATCACGAAGCTGAACGTGGCCGGCTCCTCGCTGGCCGCCGGGCACCCGTTCGCCGCGACCGGCGGGCGGATCGTCGCCACCCTGGCCAAGCTCCTGCGCGAGCGGGCCACCGAGGAGAACAAGGACCAGCGCGGCCTGATCTCGATCTGCGCCGCGGGCGGCCAGGGCGTCGTCGCGATCCTGGAGGCGAAGGCATGAGCAACGACCTTCTGAGCAACCTCTCGAACACTCCCGTCGCCAAGCAGCTCGGGCTCCCGACGGTCCCGCGCCTGCGCCGGTTCGAGCCGGGGCAGGCGCTGCTCTCCGGCCCGGTACTGGTCACGAGCGTCGGCGACGGCCGGTTCGCCAAGCCGATCTCCGCGCTCGTGGAGGAGAACGGGCAGCGCGTCGTGACCGCCGAGAGGAGCGAGAGCAGAACGAGCATCGACACCGCAGGTGAGGAGAAGCTGAACGCGGCGGTGCTGGACCTGACCGGCGCGACGACGCTGGCCGACCTGGCCGCGGCAAGGGAGATCCTCACCCCCGCGGTGAAGAAGCTCGGTCCGTCCGGGCGCGTCCTGCTGCTCGGCGCCGAGCCGGGTGAGGCGTCCGGGGCGGAGGCCGCCGCGGTCGCCCAGTCGCTCGACGGGTTCGTCCGCTCGATCGGCAAGGAGCTGCGCTTCGGCGCCACCGCGAACCTGCTGATCGTCTCCGGCGACGCGGCACCGTCCGCGGTGGACTCGTCGGTCCGGTTCTTCCTGTCCTCCCGCTCGGCCTACGTGGACGGGCAGAACGTGCACGTCGGCGCGCCGGTCGGGCCGACGCTCGACCCGGCCGGGATGGACGACCCGCACGACCCGGACCTGCCCCTGCGCGGGCGCGTCGCCGTCGTCACCGGGGCGGCCCGCGGGATCGGCGCCGCGATCGCCGACACCCTGGCCCGCGACGGCGCGACGATCGTCGCCGTGGACATCCCCGCGGCGGGCGAGGGTCTGGCGAAGACCGCGAACCGCACCGGCGGCACCGCGCTGCAGCTCGACATCACCGCCGACGACGCCCCCGCGCGCCTGATCTCGCACCTCGAGCAGCGCCACGGCGGTGTGGACCTCGTGGTGCACAACGCCGGCATCACCCGGGACAAGCTGCTGGCCAACATGACCGAGGACCGCTGGAACTCGGTGCTCGCGGTGAACCTCGGGGCCCAGCTGAAGATCAACGCGGCGCTGCTGGAGAGCTCGGTCCTGAACGAGGCGGCCCGGATCGTCTGCGTGTCCTCGCAGAGCGGCATCGCCGGCAACCGCGGCCAGACGAACTACGCCGCGTCCAAGGCCGGTGTGATCGGCATGGTCCGTGCGCTGGCGCCGAAGTTCGCCGAGCGCGGCGCGACGATCAACGCGGTCGCGCCCGGGTTCATCGAGACCGAGATGACCGGCCACATGCCGATCGGTACCCGCGAGGCCGGACGACGGGTGAACAGCCTCAAGCAGGGTGGCCTGCCGGTGGACGTCGCGGAGACGATCGGCTGGCTCGGGCAGGCCGAGAGCGGCGGCGTCAACGGGCAGGTCGTGCGCGTGTGCGGCCAGTCGATGCTGGGGGCCTGATGACCGCCTCTGTGGACCGGAAGGTCACCGAGCTGGACGGGCCGCCGTCGCTCGGGCCGCTCTACGCCCGCGCGGCCGCCGGCGCCGCGCTGCCCGGTGGTGGCGGGCGCGATCTCCCGGCGCGCGAGATCGTGCGCCGCGGGGTGAGCGTCGAGCAGGAGCACCTCGCCGACTACGCCCTGGCCTGCGGGTTCGGCATCGGCGGCGCGCTGCCGCTGACCTACCCGCACGTGCTGGCGTTCCCGCTGCAGGTCGTGCTGATGGCCGACCGGTCGTTCCCGCTGCCGCTGCCCGGGCTGGTGCACCTGGCCAACCGGATCACCGCGCACCGGGCCGTCACGCCGGACGAGACGCTGGACCTGCGGGTGCACGCGGACCGGTTCGTCGCCCATCCGAAGGGTGCGCAGGTGGACCTCGTCGCCGAGGCCCGTGTGGGCGAGGAGCTGGTGTGGGAGGGGCGCAGCACCTACCTGGCCCGGGGCGCCGAGGCACCGGCGGACAACCCGCCGGGCACCGACATCGCCGAGCCGTCGACCCCCACCGGGACCGGCGCCGCCACCTGGAAGGTCGCCGGTGACACCGGGCGGCGCTACGCCGCGGCCAGCGGCGATGTCAACCCGATCCACCTGCACCCGCTCACGGCGAAGGCGATGGGCTTCCCGCGCGCGATCGCGCACGGCATGTGGACCGCCGCCCGGGCCGTGGCGGCGTTGCAGGGCCGGATCCCGGACGCCGCGACCTACGACGTGGTGTTCCGCAAGCCGCTGCTCCTGCCGTCCACCGTGGAGCTGGTGACCGAGCGCTCCGGGCCGGACTGGTCCCTGGCCGTCCGCTCCGCACGCAAGCCGGACAAGGTGCACCTGACCGGCCGCGTCACCCCCGCCTGACCCCGCACCCGCACCCGGCGCAGACGAGCGGCGATCTCGTCGCAACAGTTCCGACGGGAGCTCCGCTCGCTGCGCGGAGCCGGGTTCGGCGACCTTGGGCGAGCGGCGCTCTCGTCGCAATGGTTCGGACGAGAGCGCCGCTCGTTCGCGCGAGTGAGCCCGAGCTAGTGACACCGGACGGGCGGTTGGTAGAGAATCGGCGTGTGGCGTGGGCAGCGTGGCCCACGTCACCCTGGGAGGTCCCGTGTCCGGATCCGACGCGCCGATCGAGGAGCCCACGTTCGGGCTCTGGTACGACTTCCGCAATCCCGACCCGGACCGACCGTTCTCCCGGTTCTACGCCGAGGTCCTGGACCAGATCGCGTGGGCGGAGAGCCTCGGTCTGGGATCGGTCTGGCTCACCGAGCACCACTTCTGCGACGACGGCTACAGCCCCTCGCCGTTCGTGCTGGCCGCCGCGATCGGGCAGCGCACGACGTCGATGCGGATCGGCACGAACCTGATCGTCTCGCCGCTGCACGACCCGATCCGCCTCGCCGAGGACGCCGCGACGCTCTCGCTGCTCACCGGCGGCCGGTTCGACCTCGGCGTCGGGCAGGGCTACTGGGAACGCGAGTTCGCGGCGTTCGGCAAGAAGGTGGTGAACCGGCCGAGCCTGCTGGAGGAGGGCGTCGCGGTGATCCGTCGCGCCTGGTCCGGGTCCCGGGAGCCGTTCGAGGGCAGGCGCTACTCGCTGCCCGCGCTGCCGGTCACGCCGGTGCCCGAGCGGCCGCCGCGGCTGCTCGTCGGTGCCATGGCCGACGTCGCGATCGAGCGCGCGGCCCGGATCGCCGACGGGTTCCTCAGCACCCAGAACGCGCACCAGGCGTCCTACCTCGCCGCGTGCGAGCGGGTCGGGCGCCCGGTCGCCGACGCCAGGATCTACGCCGGGCAGTGGGCGGTGATCGCCGAGGATCCGGAGCGGACCTGGGCCCGGATCGGTGGGCACGCCCTCTACCAGCTCAACGAGTACATCTCCTGGGGCGCGTTCGGGCCGCCGGACGAGGTCCCGCGCTTCCCGGACGCGCAGTCGATCGTGGACGCGGGCGCGTTCCAGCTGTGGGACGGCGCCACCGCGGTCGCCGAGCTCACGGCGCTGCTGCGCGGATGCCCGCAGATCCGCGACGTGCACTTCTGGGCGCAGCTGCCGGGCGAGAGCGTCGAGTCCGGTTCCGAGCGCGTCGAGTACCTGGCGACGCAGGTGATGCCGCAGGTGCGGGCGGCGCTGCGGAACTAGCGTTTCGGACCGAACTCGGCACCTGAACCGGTTCAGGAAACGGAACAGATCCGAAACGGCGTGACTTCCGTTCCCGACATGTTCAGCATTCAGTTCTTGACGATGGTCTGACGGTCCGGGGCTCGTATCCCGCGCCACCCGACGGCCATGCTGGACGGAGTGGTCCCGGCGCCGCCGGGTCCACCGCAACGGGAGGAGTCCCATCGTGCAGACCACCGACATCCTGGTCCGTGCCGAGCCGGCGCGGTCCGACCGCAACGACGCCACCGAGGCCGACGAGTCGCACATCGTGCGCGGGCTCGACTAGGTTCCGCGCGCTCCCTGGTCGTGCCCGATTCACCCGGTACGACCGGACACTCCCGCACCGACACGCCGGGCGCGCAGATCGCGGGCAACCCGGGGGCGCCCGAGGCGTCGACTCTGCGGGGGACGGGCCACCGCTCGTACCCCGAGCGAGGAGTTCGAGGAGTTCGATGAGCGACATCCGCCGCATCCGAGGCCGTCGCCGGGCCGTCATCGCCGGCATGGTCGCGACGGCCGGTCTGGTGCTCGCCGGAACGGCACTGGCCGGAACCCCCGCCGCGGAGGCCGCGTACCGGGAGGCGCAGGTCCCGGGCACCCCGTGCACGGTCACCGCCAAGGCGTGCGTGGACCTGGACTCGCAGAAGGCGTGGCTGATCCGGGACGGCAAGATCCTGCGCGGTCCGGTGCCGGTCGCGACCGGCGGCAACGGGCAGGCCACCCCGGTCGGCCACTCGCTGCGCGTCTACCGCAAGGACGCGACGCACGTCAGCCAGGAGTCGCGGCTGCCCAGCGGCGCACCCGCGCCGATGCCGCTCTCGGTGTTCTTCAACGACGGTGGGATCGCCTTCCACAGCGGCAGCCCGAACCGCTCGTCGGCCGGGTGCGTGCACCTCAACCGGGCGGACGCGCAGGCCTGGTTCGACTACCTGCAGGTCGGGGACAAGGTCCAGGTCCTCTCGGCGAAGGCGGAGAAGGCGGCGCGGGCGCAGCGGTAGCCGCGGGTCACCTGCCGCACGCCGCGGCGGCCGGGCGCGGCTAGGGTCGGGCGCATGCTGGTCGAGCGCATGCGCCCGTTCACCTCGACGATCTTCACGGAGATCTCGCGCCTGGCCGTCGAGACCGGGGCGATCAACCTGGGACAGGGCTTCCCGGACACCGACGGCCCGGCGTCACTGCTCGCCGACGCCGCGCACAACATCACCGACGCCGGTCGCAACCAGTACCCGCCCGGCCCCGGCATGATCGAGCTGCGCGAGGCCGTCGCCGCGCACCAGAAGCGGTTCTACGACCTCGACGTCGACCCGGCGGACGTGCTGGTCACGGTCGGGGCCACTGAGGCGATCGCGTCCACGCTTCTCGGACTGTGCACGGCCGGGGACGAGGTCGTCACGTTCGAGCCGTACTACGACTCCTACGCCGCCTCGGTCGCGCTGTCCGGCGCGACCCTGCGCACCGTCCCGTTGCGGGCGCCGGACTTCACGTTCGACCCCGACGAGCTGCGGGCCGCCTTCTCCTCCCGGACGAAGGTCGTGCTGGTCAACTCCCCGCACAACCCGACCGGCGCGGTGTTCTCCCGGGAGCAGCTCACCCTGATCGGCGAGCTCGCCGCCGAGTTCGACGCCGTCGTGGTGACCGACGAGGTCTACGAGCACATGACCTTCGACGGCACCCCGCACGTCCCGATGGCCACGCTGCCGGGGATGGCCGAGCGCACGCTGACGATCTCCTCGGCCGGCAAGACGTTCTCGGTGACCGGCTGGAAGGTCGGCTGGGTGCACGGCCCGCCGGAGCTGGTCGGCGCGGCGCGGACGGTCAAGCAGTTCCTCACGTTCCACGGCGGCGCGCCGCTGCAGCCTGCGGTGGCGAATGCCCTGGCCCTCGACGACGCGTTCTACTCGGCCGTGATCACCGATCTGACCCGCAAGCGCGACCTGCTCTCCGAGGGCCTGCGCGCGGCCGGGTTCGACGTGTTCGCCACCCACGGCACGTACTTCGTGGTGACCGACGCCCGCCCGCTGGGCTTCGACGACGGTTTCGACCTGGCCTACAAGCTGCCCGAGCTGTGCGGGGTGGCCGCGGTGCCGGTGTCGGTGTTCGCCGGGACGCCGGAGGGTGCCGAGGCGATGCGCCCGTTCGTGCGGTTCGCGTTCTGCAAGCGCGACGAGGTGCTCACCGAGGCCGTCGGACGCCTGGCGGGGCTGCGGGACAAGGCCTGAGCCGGAAGCCTGCGCAGCCGCGCGTCGACACCGCGATACGTGTCCGATCCGTTCACGACGGGTGATGCGCCGGCGGCCAGGATGGACGGCATGAGTCGCGAGTCCCGCCACATCAGCACCGTCATCGGCGCTGAGCCCGCCGCCGTCCACGCGTTCGCCGGCGACCCGGCGAACCTGCCCCGCTGGGCGGCCGGGCTGAGCGGGAGCGTGGCCTACGTCGACGGCCGGTGGCGGGCCGAGTCGCCGATGGGCACGGTCACCGTCACCTTCGCCCCGGCCAACGAGTGGGGCGTGCTCGACCACGACGTCGAGCTGCCCTCCGGCGAGGTGACGCACAACCCGCTGCGCGTGACCGCGCACCCCGACGGCGCCGAGATGGTGTTCAGCCTGCGCCGGGCCGACGGTGTCACCGACGACGAGTTCGAACGCGACGCCGCCGCGGTCACCGCCGACATGGCCCGCCTCAAGCAGCTGCTCGAGCCCTGAACCCCGCACCGAGCGGCACGTGGCTGTCGTCGTCGCATGATCGTCAAGCAGTGACGTGCCGCTCGGCGGCCGGGGTGCCGCGGCGCGCGGCCCGGACCATGGCGCGGCGCAGCAGCAGTCCCATCCCGACCCAGACGACGACCGACTGGACCTGCAGCAGCGGCAGCGCCACGGCCACCGGCAAGGTCGCCGCCGCGACGAGCCGCACGCCGACCTCGAGCGCCATCACGACCGCGCCGACCGCCGTCGACCGGCGCAGCGCCGTGCGGTACTCCGGGTTCACCGACCACTGGTGCTCCATCAGCACGCGCAGGCCCGGACGGTAGGTCTCGCCGGTCGCACGCACCAGGTGGAACAGCAGCGGGCACGCACCGCCGTCACGGCGACCGTGAGCACCACGGGCAGGGCGGACCAGGCCAGTGCCGCCACGTCCGACATCCCGACGCCTGTCAGCAGCAGGTAGAGCAGGTAGGGCAGCGCGACGTCGAGCAGCAGCGACGGTGCCATGCCGCGCAGCACGGTCATCGGAGACGGCCGCCCGGGGCCGGACGCAGGGGGCGCGGCGGAACCGTCCCCGGTGCCACGGGTCCCGGCGGTGCGGACCTCGGCAGGTGTGCTCATCGCGGCGGCTCCTCGTTCGCGGGTGACGACGAGGACGAGCCTGCTCCGCGGGGGCGCCGGGCGGATCAACCCGCGGGCCGAACCCGGGTGGAGACCGCCCGTGCGGTCTCCACCCGGCCGGGGTCTACGCGGGGACGGCCACCCCCATCTTGTGCAGCTCCGGCACCACCTTCTCGCCGAAGAGCTTCAGGCTCGCCTGAACCTTGTCGAACGGCAGCCCGGCGAACGACGGCGCGATGTTCGGCTGGTGGTCGCCGAGCACCTCGATCCGGTGGCGGTACTTCTCCACGATCTGCTCCGGGGTGCCCCAGATCTGGGTGTCGGCGTAGCCGGCCCCGGCCGCCTCCATCCCGGCCTCGCGGATCATGTCCGCCCCGGCCTGGTAGGCCTCGTAGCCGGGGGTCTCTCGCCAGTGCTCCCCGGCGAAGTCGTAGTGCTTGATCACCGAGAGGAAGTAGCGGCCCAGGTACTCCCGCGCGACCCGCTCGGCCTCGTCCGGGTCCTCGTGGCAGTAGACGAAGTCCTGGGTCAGGACCGGCCCCGGCTCGCGGGAGTGCGTCTCCCGGTAGATGTCGCGGTAACGGTTGATCGCCTCCGCGTGCTGCTCGGCGGGGTACTGCATGAACGTCATCATGCGGGCGCCGACCTTCGCCACCGCCGGCACCGAGTCCGGCGACATCGCGACACCGTAGACCCGGTCGGCCCAGCCGAACTCCGGGTCCGGGCCGGGCCGCACGTCCACCCGGGACTGCTTGTAGATCGGGCCGTCGCCCTGGACGTAGCCGTTGCGCAGGCCCTCCATGATCAGCGGCGCGGCCTCGTCGAAGCGCTGCCGTGACGTGCCCATGTCGACGCCGAAGCCCTCGTACTCCATCTTCGCCAGGCCCCGGCCCATGCCGAACAGGACGCGGCCCTGCGAGAGGTGGTCGAGCATCGTGACCTTCTCCACGACCCGCACCGGGTCGTTCCACGGCAGGATCACCGCGCCGGTGCCCAGCTTGATCGTGCTGGTCCGCCCGGCCAGGTACGACATCAGCTGCAGGTTGTCCGGGCACATCGAGTAGTCGTCGAAGTGGTGCTCGGCGGCCCAGACGGAGTCGAACCCGTACTGCTCGGCGAGCACCCCCAGCTCCGTCTCGCGGGTGAACATCTCCCCGTCGGTCATGTTCTCGTGCCAGTTCTGAAACACCAGCAGTACGCCGACCTGCATGAACGTGCCTCCTCGTCGAGGACTTGCCGGACCTGTCGAACGACCGATAGGTACTCGACGCTAGTGGCGCCGGTCACAACGGGTCAATCGCCGCATGCGGTGCCGTGCGCCCGGGGGCGTGCTCACCCTTTCGGCCTAGAATCTCCGGTCATGACGGAAGACGACGGCGACGGCCAGACCCCCGGCCGTTCTGTCGTCGGGTGGCAGGTGCGCCTGCTGCTGGGGTTCGTCGTGGTGCTGGCCAACGTCGGCGGCGCGGCCGTCGTCCTGGTGCTGGCCGCGTTCGTGCTGCCCAGGGAGGGGGTCGCCGACCAGGTCTCGGTACGGATCTACAACCTGGGCGTTCTCGGGGTCTTCCTGCTGGTCGCGGTCCCGCTCGGGCTGTACTGGGGGCGTCGGCGGTTCACGGTCGGGCGGCGGTCCAAGGACCCGGACCGGCGGGCCCGGATGATCGTGCTGCACGGACCGGCCCGGATCGTGCAGATGCTGGCGCTGCTGTGGCTGTCCGCGGTGCTGCTGTTCGGCGGGCTGAACCTGCAGTACTCCGGGCGTCTGGCGTTCTCGGTGACGGCGACGACCGCGATCGGCGGCATCACCACCTGCGCCCTGTGCTACCTGCTCGTGGAGCGGATCCTGCGCCGGTCCGCGGCCCGGGTGCTCTCCGGGGCACCGCCGAGGCGGCGCAGGCTGGTGACCGGGGTGATGCTGCGCTCGGTCGGGTTCTGGGCACTCGGCACGGCCGTCCCGACCATCGGTCTGATGCTCGCCGGGCTGGTCGCGCTGATCTACGGCGACTCCTCGCCCACCCAGCTCGCGGTCACGATCCTGGCCATCGGCGGCACCGCCCTCGCGGTCGGGCTGCTGACCACGATCGGCGCCGCCCGCGCCATGTCCGACCCGGTCGTCGCGGTCCGCCGGGCGCTGGCCCGGGTGCAGGACGGCGACCTCGACGTCCGGGTGCCGGTCTACGACAACACCGAGCTCGGGCAGCTGCAGGCCGGCTTCAACACGATGGTCGACGGCCTGCGCGAGCGGGAGCGGATCCGCGACCTGTTCGGGCGGCACGTCGGGCGGGAGGTGGCCGAGGCCGCCGCCGCCCGCCCGGACGAGATCCGGCTCGGCGGCGAGACGCGGTCGATCGCGGTGCTGTTCGTCGACCTCAACGGGTCGACCACGATGGCCGCCCGCCGCCCTCCGGAGGAGGTCGTCGCCGTGCTGAACCGGTTCTTCGGGGTCGTCGTGGAGTGCGTGGAGCACGCCGGCGGGTGGATCAACAAGTTCGAGGGCGACGCGGCGCTGGCCGTGTTCGGGGCCCCGATGGACCTGCCCGACCCGCCCACCGCGGCGCTCGCTGCGGCCCGCCGGATGGCCGAGCGACTGGCCGCGGAGATGCCCGACATCTCGGCCGGGATCGGTGTCTCGGCCGGTGACGCCGTCGCCGGCAACGTCGGTGACCTGCGACGGTTCGAGTACACGGTGATCGGCGACCCGGTGAACGAGGCGGCGCGGCTGACCGACCTGGCCAAGTCCGTCCCGAGCGGGGTGATCG
>NZ_JADQDD010000102.1 GCF_019263595.1 Pseudonocardia sp. KRD291
CCCGTTGCCCCCGTTGCCCCCGTTGCCCCCGTTGCCTCGGCGCGAACCTCCCTCCGGGCGAGGTCCCAGCACCGGAGCTCCTCGCTGAGGAAGGTGGGCAGGAACACGGCCATGACGATGCCGTCCGTCGATCGGACGCGGTGCAGGACCGAGTCCGGCACGTTCCGCGCGTGCCGGCACACGGTGTAGGCCCCCGAATGGGAGAAGAACGCCGGTGCCCGCGACACGTCGAGTGCAGCGTCCATGGTTGCGGGTGCGGTGTGGGACAGGTCGACGAGCATCCCGAGGTCGTTGAGCTCGGTCACGACCGAGCGTCCGAAGTCGCTCAGGCCGCCGGTGTCGACGACATCGGTGCAGCTGTCGGCCCAACCGGTGTTCCTCGTGTGCGTCAACGTCAGGTACCGGGCGCCGAGCCGGTGGAACAGGCGAAGGACGTCGAGCGAGTCGAGGATCTGGTGCCCGCCCTCCACCCCGATCAGCGAGGCGATCCGGCCCTCGGCGTTGATCTTCTCGATGTCGTCCGCGGTGAGGGCGAGGGCGGTCCGGTCCGGATAGAGCGCCTGGATGCGGTGGATCCCCTCGAACTGCTCCAGCGTCCCCGCTGCGAGCGCCTCACCGGCCGTCGAGCACGGCATCCACACGGACCAGAACTGGGCGCCCACCCCACCGGCGCCGAGCCGGACCAGGTCCGTCTGGAGTGCGTGGGGCTGCGCGACGCCGATGTCGAGCGTGCCGAAGTCCATTCCGGCCTTGTCGCGGATCTTCGAGATCATGTCGTTGTGGCCGTCGATCAGCGGCGCTTCGGCGAGAAGCGCCGCGATGCCGTCACCGGGATGCACGGTCATCTGACTCCTTCGGGACGTGTGGCGCCGTGACCCCCTAGTCACCGTCGTCATCGTCCGGTGCGCCCGGGACGGCCGGGGCCTCGGCCGCCGGAGGGGACGCGGCGGCGGCGTCGTCATCACCGCCGGCGTCGTCCACCGGAACCAGGCCGAACACGGCGAAGCTGATGGCCCAGTAGGCGATGTAGCCGACCAGCAGCGCGGCCCCGTGCCAGCGGCGCAGCCTCCCCGTGAACAGGGCGTACGCCGCGAACCCGTTGATCACGATCAGCGCTGGCAGGTGCCAGGTGAACACGTCGGAGGTGATCACGATCGCGCCACCGGCCAGCACGATGATGCCGAGCTTGGCGGTCACCGAGAACACCACGCTGCCGACGACGTTCCCGACGCCGATCGCGGGCGCGCCCCGCCGGGCCGGTTCGACGGTCAGGAAGATGTCCTCGAGGGAGAGCACCAGGGTCGCGATCGTCGCGCCGAAGACCGTGCCGCTGATCTCGAAGTTCTCCAGGATCCCCTCGGTGCCCTCGGACATCGCCCACGCGCCGACGACGAGGCCGAGCAGCGCCAGGATCGCCAGGAGCAGCAGGACCCCGCCGGAACGGCGGTTCTCCTTCGCGACCGCGAGGTCGCCGGTCTCGTAGAGGCCTCCCGCGTGGCCCGGGCCGGCGTCTCCCCCGGAGCCCCCTCCGCCGCTGTCGAAGCGGTGGCCGGCGACCGCTCGGACCTCGTCGTGGTCGAGCGACTCGAGCACCTCGGCGCTGCGGAACGTCGGCATCGCCCGGTGGTACTCGCGGTAGGCGATGTAGGCCACGAACGCGAGGAACAGCAGGATCAGCACGATCGCCGACGCGACGCCCAGCTCGCCGACCAGAGCGATCGGGATCAGGAGCAGCGGTGCGGCCGCGAAGATCGCGATGTAGTCCCGGGGTATCTCCACCCGGCATGGCGCGATCAGTGCGGCGAGCCCCAGCACCAGGCCGGTCATCGACAGGACGGTCCCGAAGATGACGCCGATCGCGACGTCCTCCAGGCCCTCGAGGTTCAGCACGATGCCGAACGCGAGGTCGTCGAACTCGATACCGGTGAACAGGATCGCCAGCAGGAACAGGGATACCGCGAGACCGCGGGCCGCGCCGACCAGATAGGTGATCAGCTTCTCGGCGCTGTAGACGAGCACCGCCGCCCCGGCGGCGAAGACGATGAGCGACGTTATCGAGTTCATGGCTCTGGGTGCTCCTCCTCGAGCAGAGGTCGGCCCGGACGCCGGCCTATTTCCTTTGCGAAGGCCGACGGCCCGCGAGGTGGTCGGAGGTCCGCCTGCCGGCGGACCTCCGACCCCTCACGGGCTCCCGGGCCACAACCTCGACTGCTCGGGGTGGTCGTCGTCGAGCAGCCGGTGCGCCAGCGCGATCGCCTCGTTCGGATCGATCTGGTCGAAGGCCGGGTTCCCGTTGGAGAGGCCTTCGAAGACGTCCGCGAGGTCGTCCGCCGCGACAGGGGACAGCTCGTCGTCCCGGCCGCAGACCACGTAGCGCAACCGGATCACGCCCGCGGCCTGCAGCATCAAGGCACCGTAGGTGTCATGTGCGGCCGTCACCGGCCCGGATCGTTGCTCTTCCACGCCGGCTCCCCTCTCAGCGGGTGGCGCGCTTCTTGAGCTCGGCCGCGGCGGCACCGGGGTCGGGGGCGCCGTAGATCGCCCCGCCCGCCACCGCGACCACGGCACCGGCGTCGCGCACCGAGGCGATCGTGTCCGCCTTCACCCCGCCGGCGATCGAGAACGGAACCCCGGCCAGCCGCCCGTCCTCGAGCAGCTGCTCGATCGAGTACCCCGGACGCGCCTGCTCGTCGAGACCCGCGTGGATCTCCACGAAGTCCACACCCAGCTTCGCGACCTCCTGGATCCGGGAGACCCGCTCATCCACGACACTGATCATGTCCGCCACGACCTGCTTGCCGAACTTCTTCCCCGCCGCGACAGCACCACGGATCGTGTCGTCATCGGCGGCACCCATCACCGTCACCAGATCCGCGCCGGCCTCGAACGCCAGCGTCGCCTCCAGCTCACCGGCATCAGCGGTCTTCAGGTCCGCGAACACCTGCTTGTCCGGGTGCGCCGCCTTGATCGCGGTCACCGCCGCGATCCCCGCCGACTTCACCAACGGCGTCCCCAGCTCGAGGATGTCCACGTGCTCGGCCACCTGGTTCGCCAGGGTCAACGCCGACGGAAGGTCCAGCACATCCAACGCCACCTGCAACTTCACAACAATCTCCTCATCGCCACGAGCACGTCCAAGTCCCGACAACCATCACCGACCCCACCAAAAACCGGCAACACCCCAGCACATCCGGAAAAACAATCCCCCGATACACACCACGAATAGCCACCACCGATCCCGGCCGTCCTAGACTCGAAGCCGTGTCGAATCAGCCTCTGATTGCGCCGTCCATACTTTCCGCCGACTTCGCCCGGCTCGCCGACGAGATGGCCGCCGTGCGCGGAAAGTCCGGCCGCGGCGCGGACTGGCTGCACGTGGACGTGATGGATGCACACTTCGTGCCGAACCTGACCCTGGGCCTGCCGGTCGTGAAGTCGATGCTGGCCGTCACCGACCTTCCGGTGGACTGCCACCTCATGATCGAGAAGCCGGACCACTGGGCGATCGGCTACGCGGAGGCGGGCTCGTACAACGTCACGGTGCACGTCGAGGCCGCCGACGATCCGGTCATGCTCGCCAAGAACCTGCGCGCCGCGGGCGCGAAGGCGGGGCTGGCGATCAAGCCGGGCACGCCGCTGGACCCCTACCTCGAGGTGCTCAAGCACTACGACACCCTGCTGGTGATGTCCGTGGAGCCCGGCTTCGGCGGCCAGACGTTCATCGCCGACGTTCTCGACAAGGTGCGCACGGCGCGGACGCTGGTCGACACCGGCCACCTGAACCTGATGGTGGAGATCGACGGCGGCATCAACGCCGACACGATCGAACAGGCGGCCGAGGCCGGCGTCGACTGCTTCGTCGCCGGCTCGGCCGTCTACGCGGCCACGGACCCGGCGCAGGCAGTGGAAGGGCTACGCCGCCAGGTGGAAGCGCTCTCCGAGCGATCGACCTGATCAGACGCCGAGCATCCGCCGCAGGTCAGGGGCGTGACGCCGGGAGACGGGCACGAGCTCGTGGTTCCGTGAGTCCATGATCAGGAACAGCTCGCCCTTGATGCCCCGCTCGACCTCCGCCACCCGGCGCAGGTTCACCAGATACCGCCGGTGCACCCGGCGGATCCCGTAGGGCGCCAGCGACCGCTCGACGTTGTCCAGGCCGCGGGTCGCGGCCTGGATCCGGCCGCGCTCGGTGACCAGCCAGACGATGTTCCGGTCGGCCTCCGCGTAGCGGATCTCCGACGGAGCCAGCAGGACCAGCCGGTCGTTGCGCATCCCGATGATGCACCGGGGCAGTGGGCCGACCACCTCGTCGTCGTCCTGCTCGTAGGCTTCGCCGTCCTGCTCCCCGAACGCGCACAGCATGCCCACCACATGGTTGGCGTCGACGACGGACCGCATCGTCAGCGGAACGGCCGCTTCGCCGGGACACACCGGCAGCCGCGCGTAGCCGCACCATTCCACGTTTCCCTCCGCCCGCGCCTTCGCCCACCGCACCACGTCCGGCAGCCCGGCGATGTCCGGGCTCCAGCGCTCCGCCGGTTCGGTCGCGCCCGCGACGATGGGGGTCTCGCCGGCCAGCCCGAGCATCGCGACCGCAGCGTCGTTCGCGGCGAGCACGTTGCCGCCGCGGTCCATCGCCATGAACGCGCCACGGGTCTGCGCGCTCCTCCTGGTGAACTCGGCGATCACCTTGTCGGCCTCGTAGATGGCGCGCCGGTAGATCTCCTGTTCCACACACGAGACCGCCTTCGTCAGCCACGGCGGCACGAGCTTGGGCAGCGACGCGTTCCACCGCGAGATGTTGATCGACGCGACCGGCACGCCGGTCACCACGTCACGGACGGAGATGCCCGCGCAGGCCCACTGGTGGAACGCCTGGCACCAGTGTTCCGGCCCCGTCACGGTCACCGGGCCGGACACCTCGAGCGAGGTACCCATCCCGTTCGTGCCGGTGCACGCCTCCGACCACGACGACCACGGCGCGAGATTGTGCAGCTCAGCGCGCCGCTGCGCGGAGGGGTCGCCCCAGGCGCCGAGGACGCGCCCCTTGCCGTCCGCCACGGTGACGACGGCGCCGTCGCGTGCGACCTCCTGGCCGGCCAGCGCACCCAGCCCGCCGAGTCCGGTGAAGATCACGCTGTTGTCGACCCGATGGGCATCGTCGCCCCGGGCCCCGGGCGCGACGTCCAGCGTGCGGTCGACGTCGTACTGGTCCCGGCACCGGTACCACGAAGCCAGGATGTCGGGCCGCACGCCCGTCTCGATGTCCTCGCCCGCCGCGAAGTCCTCCCACGCGCGAGCCACCTCCCTGGCCGACGGGGAGGCCACCAGGGAACCGTCGGGTACGCGCTCACGTCCGCTGGGCCGACTCGGTGCGATCACCAGCGGTGGCACTCGTCCGGTCATCGTGACCTCCTTGTCGCCTGACACACCGGAGATCCTGGGACCGCCGGGCACGGACAGAATTGCCAAAGTATCTCGACGCGGCCGAACACTTCAAGACATGTTCACGCCGCTCGGCCACACGGGAGTACAGCTAACCGATAGGATAGGTAGGCCACAGACAACCTCACAGGTTCCGCGAAACGGCGGCGAATGCGTGCGATTGTCCGGCGAATCTACTACCGCTGGAGACCGGTTCTCCCGCCGCCGATCACCGATTCACCACCGTTCGTCAACGGTCGACACACGCTGCTTGCCCTCGATTCGAGTCGACGATTAACGTGCGACGAAAGGTCGCATCGCCGCGCCCGGCCCGACAGACCGAAGGCGGTCTTCCCTTGGCACAGGTACGCCATCTCGACCCCAGCCCTCGCGGCCGAGGCGACGCGACGGTCCACCAGGCGTGGGAGCGGTTCGCGGCGGGCGAGGACGAGCTCAGCGGTGTGCGACCCGAGATAGCGATCTCCTGGCACCGGTGCCGGGACCAGTACCGGGTCGACCCCCAGCTCGCCAAGGCCCCGGCGGCGGTGGCCGAGGTCGACCACGGGCTGGAGCACGACGTCGTGATCGCCGAACTCGGCTTCCGCGCCGCCGCGATGGCGCACGAGGTCAGCACCGTGGGTGGCATCGTGACCATCGCCGACTCGACCGGCCGGGTCCTGGCCCAGTGGGGCGATCAGGGCACGCGCGCCGCGGCCGCCGAGGCCAACCTGGCGCGATGGTTCTGCTGGTCCGAGGCCGCCACCGGGACGAACGGCATGGGTACCGCGCTGATGTCCTACACCCCGGTGCTGATCCGCGGCGCCGAGCACTGGTGCCAGGTCCTGCACGACTGGACCTGCGCCGGTGCGGCGGTCCGGGACGTGGTGACCGGCAAGCCGGTCGCGGTACTCAACATCTCCTGCTGGCGCGGCGAGCTGCCCGGGACCGTGTCCACCTGGCTCGGCAACGCCGCGACGATGACCCAGCGCATCCTGCGCCAGCGCGCCAGGGACGACGGCGCCGAGCTGATGGCCGCCTTCAACCACGTCCGGTCGGGCTCGAGCGCGGCGCTCGCGGCCGTCGATCCCGCGGGCCGGATCGTCCTGGCCGACGACACTGCCGGCGTGCTCCTCGGCATCCCGGGCTCCACGCCGGCGCCCGACCCCGCGGTGCGCTGGAAACCGGAACTGCCCGAGTTCATCCGGGCCGCCAGGTATGCCGCCGAGCAGGCGGCGCGCAACCCCGACTGGGCCGGTTCGACGCAGATCTACACCCGGCTCGCCAGCGAACCGACGGCGATCAGCTTCCGGCCGGTGTTCCTGTCCGGGCACCTGGTCGGCAACATCGTCCTGTTCGGTGTGTCGGAAGGTGATCCGCTGCCCCGCGCGGGAGAGGACGCCCCGTCTCGCACGCACTCGCGTCGGATGGTCGCGACGCGCGAGAACCGTATGGTCCTGCTCAGGACCCCTGAGGTCTCCTTCGCCCAGTCGGACGGCAACGACGTGTGGCTCTCCACCGACGAGGGGCCGTTGCGCTCGGCCTCGCTCGGCCTCGACCGGCTCGAAGCCGAGCTGAGCGACGCCGGCTTCCTACGGGTGCACCGCCAGTACGTCGTGAACCTCAGCCGTATCCGGGAGGTCGAGCGCCGGGACAAGGGCGAGCTGGTCCTGGTCATGGACGACCGGGCCGCGACGATGGTGCCGGTCTCCCGGCGGAACACACCGACGGTGCGCCGGGCGCTGGAGATCTGACCCGGCGACCGCGGAGCTCCCGGCGTCAGCCTCGGGACCTGTGCACGTCGCAGACGCAGTACATGAGACGGCAGCTGAAGCATGCGGGCTTGTCGACGCACGTGATACAGCGCCCGCAGTGCACCGGATCCGTGTGCAGCGCGAGCTCGTCCGGCCCGTAACGCTCCCCGCAGTACAGGCACGGCAGATGCTCCTGGTGCCGGGGCGCCGAGGATCGGGTCATCACATCACCGCTTGTTTCCGTCGTCGGCGGCTGACGCACCGAACCGGTGGTCGAGCCGTTCGCCGGAACGGCTCGACCACCGGTCGGTACACATCAGTAGGACCTACCTGTCACAGGTCAGAGGTCACCGGTCACAGGGAGAACACGATCAGCGCGGCACCGTGCCCCTGCCCGGACAGGCCCGGGACGATGCCTTCCAGCCAGCCACCCCAGCCGACCGGTACCGCGATGTACTGCTTGCCATCGACGGTGTAGGTGCTCGGGCTGCTGTGGTGACCGCTGCCGCACTGGAAGCTCCAGAGCTTCTCGCCCGTCTCGGCGTGCAGCGCCAGGAACTCACCCGCCGGGGTGCCCGCGAACACCACGTTGCCCGCGGTGCTCATCGTCGACGCGGCCATCGGCATGTTGTCGAGCCGGTACCGCCACTTCTCCTCACCGTGGGAGTCGAACGCGCTGACCGACCCGGCCATGTTGTCGATGTCGACCTCGACGGCGGCACCCCAGTAGGGCATGCCCTCCTTGAACTCGCGGCGCCGCCGGGTGGCCGTGGCGCCCACGTCGGCCACCGGGACGTAGAACAGGTCGTGGTCGGGGTTGTACGAGGCGTGGGTCCACTCCTTCGCGCCGGCCGGACCGGGGAAGAAGTGGCAGGGCTCGCCCTCCTTGTCCGGGTACTTCCGCGGCATGAACTTGCCGTCGCGGGTGATGACGCCCCAGTCGATCCGGTCGACGAACGGGGTGACGTGCTGCAGCTCGCCGTTGGTCCGGTCGAGGACGAACATGTACCCGTTCTTGTCGAAGTGAGCGAGCAGCTTCTTGCCGTCCCGCTCGAACAGGGTCATCTCCATCGTGGAGTCGTAGTCCCAGAGGTCGTGCGGGGTGAACTGGTAGTGCCACTTGATCTCGCCCGAGTCCACGTCCAGGGCGACCACGCTGTCGGTGTAGAGGTTGTCCCCCGGCCGGACCTCGCCGTCGAAGTCGGGAGCCGGGTTCCCGGTGCCCGCGTAGTAGAGGTTCAGCTCCGGGTCGTAGGTGCCGGTGACCCAGTGGTTCCCACCGCCGCGCTGCCAGGCCTCGCCGTCGTCCGGCCAGGTCTCCGAGCCGGGCTCACCCGGCTTCGGCACGGTGTAGGTGCGCCAACGCTGCTCGCCGGTCTCCAGGTCCCAGGCGTCGATGTGGCCGCGCACGCCGTACTCGCCACCGGCGGAACCGGTGATGAGGAAGTCCTTGATGACCAGCGGAGCGATCGACGCGCTCTCGCCGGCCCGCACGTCACCGATCGTCTTCTGCCAGACCTTCTGGCCGTTGGTGGCGTCGAGCGCGACCAGCTGGGCGTTCTGGGTCACCATGTAGACCTTGCCGTTCGCCACCGCACAGCCGCGGTTCACGTTCGCACAGCACAGCGTCACGTCGATCGGGACCGCATGCTTGTAGCGCCACAGCTGCTCGCCGGTCTTCGCGTCGAGCGCCCAGAGCCAGCCGTCCCAGCCGGTGACGAACATGATGCCGTCGACGACCAGCGGGCAGGCTTCGAACGCGTAGGTCGAGGTCGAGGCGATCATCCCGGTCGCGCTCGCCTGGAAGATCCAGGCGACCTTCAGGTCCTTGGCGTTCCCGGCGTTGACCTGGTCGAGCAGGCTGTGCCGCTTGCCGTCGTAGTCGCCGTAGTACGTGATCCAGTTCTGGGACTCACTGCGCGCCTGGAGGATGCGCTCGTAGTTGATCCCGCGCGTCACGTCCGGCGCGCTGTGCGGCAGCTTGGACAGGTTGCCGTGGTTGAACGCCTTGCCGGCGTCGACATACTCGATAGTCATCTGTGGTCACTGCCCTTCTACGGCCGCGGCTGCGCGGGTCGGTCGAGCTTGGCCTCCGGCGGCACCTCTCCGGCCACGACGATGGCGGCGGTCAGGCCCCGGCCCTCGTCGTTGCCGGCCGGCGAGCCGTACCAGTAGCAGCCGGGACCGTCCAGCTCCAGCGTCGCGCTGCCCTTGGAGTGGTTCAGCAGGCCGATGAACTGCTTGTCGCCGTTGCTGGGCAGCAGGCAGGCGTGGGTGTTCTTGTCGTCGTTGATGATCGTGAGCTCGAGGATGCCGCCGTGCGGCATGATCAGGACCCCCGGTTCCCACACCATCGCGTCCTCCGGGATCCGGATGGTCGCCTCCATCGTCCCGTCGGCACGCTCGGTCGCCTTGGCGATCGAGCCGGTCCCGAGCACGGCGCCGATGGTCGCCTTGTTCTGTCCGCCGAGTTCGGACAGGAGATCTTCTCGTTCCTGGGCGATCGTCATCGGACTTCACCTCCTCGTCATCGAGAAATGAGTATGTCGGCCGATTTCACGGAATCGCCTGCGCGCGCAGGCGTCACATCGCGGCCGAGCTTGATGCGGCATGCCGGTCACAGGTACTGGTGCGACGTTTTTTTGCCACTGACCCTGTAACTGCTTCGAACCCTAGCCCGGTGTGAGCCATTCCGGATATCTGTCGCCGCTAACCGGGCGGGATCTGCCGTTCGCCCGGGAGAAGGTACCGTTCGTACCTGCCGCGTCGGCGGACCGGGAAGAATTCGCGGAATCGCCCGGAACAGTCCTGTATCCGCACAGCAGGAATCGCCCCGAAGGCCCGCTCGAGCACGGCCTTCGGGGCGCACGTCCGGAGGTTTCAGCCCAGATCGAACCGGTCGACTTCCATGACCTTCACCCATGCCGCGACGAAGTCCCGGACGAACTTCCCGCCCGCGTCGTCGCTCGCGTAGACCTCCGAGAGCGCCCGCAGTTCCGAGCTCGAGCCGAACAGGAGGTCGACCCGGCTCGCGGTCCACCGCACCTCGCCGGTGTGCACGTCGCGACCCTCGTAGACCACGTCTCGGGTGTCGCCGTGCCGCGTCGGCGCCCACCGCGTCCCCATGTCCAGCAGGTTGACGAAGAAGTCGTTCGTCAACACTCCCGGCGTCGAGGTCAGGACCCCCGCCGGGGAACCTCGGTGGTTGGCTCCGAGCACCCGCAGCCCGCCGATCAGTACCGTCATCTCGGGCACGCTCAACCTCAGCCGGCTCGCCCGATCCACCAGCAGTTGCTCCGGCGGCACCCCGGCGCCGTCGCCGACGTAGTTCCGGAAGCCGTCCGCCCCGGGAAGCAACGCGCCGAACGACCCGACGTCGGTCCATTCCTGGGTCGCGTCGGTGCGCCCGGCACGGAACGCGACGTCGACCTCGTGGCCACCGGCCGCGGCGGCGTGTTCCACCGCGGCACACCCGCCGAGCACGATCAGGTCGGCCATCGAGATCCGCGTGCCCGCCGCCCCGGAGGCGTTGAACCGCTCCCGGATCGCGTCCAGCGCGGACAGCACGGCACCCAGCTGCTCGGGGTCGTTGACCTCCCAGCCGCGCTGCGGTTCGAGCCGGATCCGCGCCCCGTTCGCCCCGCCGCGCTTGTCGGTGTCGCGGTACGTCGACGCCGACGCCCACGCCGTGGCGACGAGCTGCGCCACCGTCAGGCCGGACCCGAGGACCTCGCGCTTGAGGGCGGCGACGTCGCCTGCGGTCACCAGCTCGTGGTCCACCTCCGGCACCGGGTCCTGCCAGATCAGCCGTTCGGCCGGGACGAGCGGTCCCAGGTACCGGTCGATCGGGCCCATGTCGATGTGCGTCAGCTTGAACCAGGCCCGCGCGAACGCGTCCTCGAACTGCTCCGGGTGCTCGAGGAACCGCCGTGAGATCGCCTTGAAGGCCGGGTACTCCCGAAGCGCGAGGTCCGTGGTGAGCATGACCGGGTGGTGCTTCGTGTCCGGGTCGAAGGGGTCCGGCACGGTGCCCTCACCGTGGCCGTCGCTCGGGATCCACTGCCACAGGCCCGCCGGGCTGAGCTCGACGTCCCACCCGGAGGCGAAGAGCGTTTCGAAGAACGTGTGGTCCCACTCGACGGGCGTACGCGTCCACATGCCTTCCAGCCCGCTGGTGACCGTGTCCGCCCCGATGCCGCTGCCGTGCCCGCCGCGCCAGCCCAGGCCCTGTGCGGACAGCGGTGCGCCCTCCGGCTCGGGGCCGGCGGTCGTGTTCGGGTCGGCCGGCCCGTGTGTCTTACCGAACGTGTGCCCTCCCGCGATGAGCGCCACCGTCTCCTCGTCGTCGAGCCCCATCCGTCCGAAGGTCTGGCGGATGTCGCGGCCCGCGAGCCGCGGGTCGGGGTTGGTCGCCGGGCCCTGCGGATCGACGTAGATCAGGCCCATCTCGCTGGCCGCCAGCGGCTCGTCGAGCTCGCGCAGGCCGCGGTACCGTTCTTCGGCCAGCCACTTTCGTTCCGGCCCCCAGTAGGTCTCGTCGGGCTCCCACACCTCCGGACGACCGCCGCCGAACCCGAAGGTCGCGAAGCCCATCGACTCCAGTGCCCGGTTGCCGGCGAAGACCATCAGGTCCGCCCAGGAGATCCGGGCCCCGTACTTCTGTTTCACCGGCCACAACAACCGGCGCGCCTTGTCCAGGTTGCGGTTGTCCGGCCAGCTGTTCAACGGGGCGAAGCGCTGCATCCCGGCACCTGCGCCGCCTCGGCCGTCACCGACGCGGTAGGTCCCGGCGGCATGCCAGGCCATGCGCAGTACGAGCGGGCCGTAGTGTCCGAAATCGGCAGGCCACCAGTCCTGCGACGTCGTCAGCATCTCGTCGATGTCCCGGGCCAGCTCGTCGAGATCCAGCGACCTGAATCGATCGGCGTAGCCGGCGTCCGCGGGCCGATACCGGCGCAGTGGCGTCAGGTCGACCCGGTGGGGCCACCAGTCGGAGGCACGACCGCTCGCCGGCTTGTCCCGGACGCTGCCCACGATCTTGTCGTAGGTGCGGTAGACGTGCGTGTCAGGATTCTCGGGCATCGGTGTCCTCCCCGATCGGCCGCGGGTCGGCCGAAGAGCAGCGGCAGCTCCGAACCACTCGGATCGCCGCCGCCGGAGTCGACGCAAGGCCGGCGCCTTGCGTCGACTCAGACGAGCAGAACGGGCTTGAAGAACGGCCCGTCAGCCCCGGTGGAAGTACCCGGTGGCCTCAGCGCACACCTCGACGACCGTGTACTCCGGAGTTTCCCAGTTCATTTCTTCCTCCTCGATGTCGTGATCCGCGCAAACCCGAGGACAACACCACGACTTTCCGCGGTCACGCAAGATCCTCCGCGAGTTAATGGAGCCGTTGCAACAGACCTCGAACCAGTGGTCCGCGATCGGTGCCGAACGGGGCTCCGGAGTGCACGAGTGGGGTGGACGCGTACACCGACGGCGCCCGCAGCACACCTCGACCGCCCCTGGCGCCCACTCGGGGGCCGTCGGCGACGCCGACCGATGCGTGACGAACCCATAAGGACATCCGCTGCGGCTATAACCATTTCCGATGTCCGTAGACCGAATCTGCCGTGCATAGACTACCGATGTGCGAATCTACCTCGGCTCCGATCACGCAGGGCTCGAACTGAAGGACCATCTGGTCGAGCGGCTTGCCGGCCTCGGCCACGACGTGACCGATGTCGGCCCCCGTGCCTACGACGCGGACGACGACTACCCGCCGTTCTGCGTCGAGGCGGCGCGGCGCGTGGTCGCCGACGAGGGCAGTCTCGGCCTCGTCATCGGCGGTTCCGGGAACGGGGAACAGATCGCCGCGAACAAGGTGCCCGGCGCCCGCGCCGCGCTGACGTGGAACGTCGAGACCGCCCGGCTCGCCCGCCGGCACAACAACGCGCTGCTGGCCGGGGTCGGCGCCCGGATGCACCCGCTCGAGGAGGTCGAGCGCATCGTGGACGCCTTCCTCACCACGGAGTTCGAGGGCGGCCGCCACCAGCGCCGGATCGACCTGCTGGCGGAGTACGAGCGCACCGGCGAACCGCCTGCACTGCCGGATGACGAACCGGGCCACGAGACAGCGGAAGGCCATATCGAGGCGGTCTGATCGCACGTTGATCGCACGAACGCGGACGGCGCCCACTTCCATGATCGGAAGTAGGCGCCGTTTCTGCTGGTCAAGCTCTGTGAGCGGGCGACGGGAATCGAACCCGCGTAGCCAGTTTGGAAGACTGGGGCTCTACCATTGAGCTACGCCCGCGTTTCCGACCGGAGACCGATCAGGCACGTCAGAGTACCCGACCGCACAGCCGTGAACACCTCCGGCCCGCCGTGCGAGCACTCCCGGACGAACGCCCCCGACGAACCGGGAGGTGACGGATGCCGGTGGCGGCGCACGGACGAAGCGCGTGGGTCTATCGGTACGCCTGGCGCCGGCCCGACGGCTCCCGAGGCCGGCCGGGTTCCAGGTGTCGGGACTCCAGGCGCCCGGCCTCTGACCTGGGGCGGCGTGCGACCTACGACGGCGCGGGAGTCGCCCCTCGCGACCTCCTGACGGACGTCGCGACCGGGAGAGGTAAGACACGTCCGGGAGCGGGAACGGATCGCGAGATCGACGCGATGAAAGAGGTGCAAGCACCAAGCCACACATGACCCGTAGAGAAGGAAGCGATGACTGCCCCGTCCCGCACGCCCGACACGACCGCGATCTCCCGCACTCGCCCGAGCAACATGGCGGCGCTCGCCCTGGTCATCCTGGTGTGCCTCAGCGGCTTGATCCCGACGGCGTTCGTCGTACTGTCGTTCTAGTCCCGCAGCGGACGGCTTCGCCCGTCCGGCACGTCGGGGTTGCCGTTGCACCCCAGCGTCCACGTGCTGCCCGAACCCCACGGGCCGGGCAGCACCGGACACGCGGTCCGGCCGCGCCGGTCCGCGGCGGCCCCACGACATCTCCCGCTCGATGACGGGCCTTCACCCGGCGGCGGTGCGACCGGTCTAGACTGCGCGCGACGGGGTGTGGCGCAGCTTGGTAGCGCACTCGCTTTGGGAGCGAGGGGCCGTGGGTTCAAATCCCGCCACCCCGACCACATCTGAGCTGCGACGATGCCTCGGACGAGCCGGCTCAGCCGCCCGGCGTCACCGTGAGATCGCGCAGGGCCGGCCAGACGACCGTCCACGGTGCGTTCCTCCCGCTGAGCATCCACACCGTCGCCTTGTCGGGCACCAGTCCCCCGTACGTCCCCAGTGGAGTGGCCGACTCGACCGTCGTCACGGGTCGGATCTCGGCGAACCACGGGCGCAGCCGGCTCGGGTCACCGACGAGCAGCATCCGATCCTGGTGTTGCGGAGGCGGCGGGAACCAGCCGTAGGCGCGGTTCGTGCTGACCGCGGCGGGCAGCCCCAGCTCCGGCGGGGCGGCGTCGAGGTATGCCGCGTAGACGTAGGGGGTCCCCCCGAGCGCGGTGCGGGCCCGCTCCTCGGGCGGCAGGTCACGGTAGGCGCGGGCGGTCGCGGCCACCATCGGGTCGGCGAACGCGGGCGAGGCCAGCAGGACCGAGGACGCGAGCCCCCCGACGGCCAGCACCGCACCGAGCGTGACGACCGGCCATGCGGTCCGCGCCCGGCCCGCGACCCGCCGGTGCTGCAGCGCGACCGCTCCGATCGCCACGAACACGGGGTAGAGGGGCAGCGGGTAGTAGTGGCGCCCGGAGCTGAGCACGACGGCGGCGAACAGGACCACGAACGTCACCGCGAGGAAGCGGTACTCCCGCCACCGCGGAGCGCGCCACAGCGCGAGCAGCCCGTAGGCCGTCGTCGCGAGGACCAACGGCCCGGCGACGGCCAGCCCGTGCAGCGCGACGACGGCGAGGTTGCCGTAGATCAGCGAGTTCTCGGCCGCCACCACGTCGGTCATCGCGAGCTGGGGCCAGCCGTTGGCCGCCTGCCAGAGCAGGGTCGGCGCGGCGATCAGGAGCGCGAGCACCGAGCCCGCCCAGAAGGCGGGCCGGCGCAGCAGCGCGCGCGGGCCCGTCATCGCGACCGCGGCGACCACGACGACGCCCAGCGCCATCACCTGGAACCTGGTCTGCGCGGTGACGCCGACGACCACCCCGAGGAGCAGCAGCAGCCGGTCGTCGCGGACCCTGACCCAGCGCAGCAGGAGCCAGAAGATCACCGCCCAGAACGCAGGCTCGAGTGTGTACGGGGTCAGCCAGTGCCCGAACTGGGCGGCGGCCACACAGGTGCCCTGCACGAGTGCGGCCAGGGTCTGGGACCGGGTGTCCCCGCCGAGCTCCCTGGCCATGAGCGCGGTCAGCAGCACCGCACCGGCGGTCGCCAGCACGGCCGGTACGGCCAGGACGAGCTGCGAGCCCGGCGCGACCGTGTCGGCGAGCCGGGCCAGCAACGGCGTCAGCGGTGGTTGGTCGACCGAGCCGAGGTCCAGGTGGTGCCGCCCGATCGCCAGCATCAGGTCCTCGTCGAACCAGCGGCGGGGCACGGCGGCCAGTGCCAGGTGGGCGACGGCGACGACACCGGCGACGACCGCGACCGGAACCGCGGCGAACCGGGGAACGGGCACCGGACGCCGTTCCCGCTCGTCGGCTCGTTCCTGCCCTGCGGTGGCGATGACGATCACGTCCTTCGGAGATGGTCCCGGGCGGACCGGCGGGTTCCCGTGCCCAGCAGACACCCGGCCGTAGCGGCACACTCAAGCTCCGGGGCCGTGATTCACCTCATGTCCGCCGGTTGCGCACACCGGACATGACCATGCCGCGAGGCTCACCTGACCGCCTCGGACGCGGGCGGGCACGGGTCGAAACACCGGTGCCGTGGCGCGCCCGAGCTGCTGAGATGGGGCCATGACCGCACCGCACGTCCACACCGTCCCCGCCGACGGTCCGCCCGTCGCCGGCGAGCAGGACGCACTCGACCTCATCGGCGACGCGTTCGGTGCCGGGGCGGACGCGGTGGTGCTCCCGGTCGAGCGCCTCGCCCCGGAGTTCTTCCGCCTCCGCACCGGGGTGGCCGGCGCCGTCGTGCAGAAGTTCGTGAACTACCGGGTGCGACTGATCATCATCGGCGACGTCTCGGCCCACGTCGAGGCGGGCGGTCCGCTCGCGGACTGGATCCGGGAGACCGGCTACGGGCGCGACGTCTGGTTCGTCGCCGACCGGGCGGAGCTGGACCGTCGCCTCGCCGCGACGGGCTGACCCACCTTCACCGGGCCGCGGGTGCCGACGTAGGCCGCGGGCTCAGGAGTCCTGGACGATCTCGAGGCCGTTGCCGTCGAGGTCGCGGAAGGCAAACATCGGCGGGACGCCGGGCCAGTTCAGGAGCTCGCCCACGTCGACGCCGGCGCCGGCGAGCTCCGTGTGTAGGGCGGCCGCGTGGGCGGTGGTGAACCGGATGCCGCTCTCACCGCCCGCGGGCAGGCCGTCGCGTGCCCGGACCAGGGCGACGGTCACCGGGGCGCCCGGCGGCGCGACCTCGATCCAGCGCGATCCCATCTGCGGGATCGGCGCGTCCATCCGCGTCTCGAACCCGAGCGTGCCGGTGTAGAACTCCAGGGCCTCGTCCTGGTCGGTGACCGGGACGCCGATCGTGTGGATGCCGCGGATACGTCCGGCGTGCTCGCTCATGGTGGGCTCCCTGTTCGAGGTGAGGTCACCGTGATGACCGCCGTCCGGCCCGGAAGTCATCGGTCGGGCCGGGCGCTGGCACGCCGGGGCCCGGACGGGCACGCGGGGCCCGGAACGTGATCGCTACGGTTCCCTCGGCGACAGGGAGGTCCCATGACCGGTACATCGAGCAGCGTCGTGATCGTCGGCGCGGGCTTCGGCGGCATCGCGGCCGCGATCGAGCTGCGCAACAACGGCATCACCGACGTGACGATCATCGACGCCGCCCCCGGGATCGGTGGGACCTGGCTGCACAACACCTATCCCGGCGCGGCCTGCGACGTCCCCAGTCACCTGTACTCGTTCTCGTTCGCCCAGCGCCGGAACTGGACCCGGCTGTGCTCGCCGCAGTCGGAGATCCTCGAGTACCTGCGCGGGGTCGCCCGCGAGTACGGCGTCGCGGACCTGCTGGTGCCGGACACCCGGATCGTGTCCTGCGTCCGCGAGTCCGCCGGGGGTGCGTGGACGCTCACCGCCGAGGACGGCCGGGAGTTCACCGCCGACGCCGTCGTGATCGCGACCGGGCAGCTCAACCGGCCGTCCGTGCCGCCGATCCCCGGGCGGGAGAGCTTCGCCGGGCACGAGTTCCACTCCGCGCGCTGGGACCACGACCACGACCTGCGCGGGCGCCGCGTCGCCGTCGTCGGGACCGGGGCGAGCGCGGTGCAGTTCGTCCCGGAGATCGCGCCGGAGGTCGAGCACCTGGCGTTGTTCCAGCGCAGCGGCAACTGGTTCCTGCCCCGGCGCAACCGCACGTTCCCGTCCTGGTGGAAGGCCGCGATCCGGTACGTGCCGGGCCTGCAGCGGTGGCGGCGCCGGTTCATGACCGAGTACTGCGAGTCGCTGACGCTGATGATCCGCCACCCCGGCACCGTCGGGCGCGTCGGACGGCTGCTGTCCTCGACGTTCATGCGCTGGCAGCTGCGCGACCCGGAGGTCCGCCGCCAGGCCTGGCCGGACTACACGTTCGGCTGCAAGCGGATCCTGTTCAGCTCCTGGTACCTGCCCGCGCTGCAGCGCGAGAACGTGGAGCTGACCACCGAGAAGATCACCGAGATCGTCCCGGAGGGTGTGCGGACCGCGGACGGGCGCACGCACGAGGTGGACACGATCATCTGGGGCACCGGCTTCGCGGCCACCGACTTCATGTTCCCGATGGACGTCACCGGGCCCGGCGGGCGCTCGCTGGCGCAGGAGTGGTCCGAGGGGCCGCACGCCCACCTGGGGATGACCGTCCCGGGCTTCCCGTCGCTGTTCGTGCTCTACGGCCCGAACACCAACACCTCCGGCGGGTCGATCATCCTCTACCTGGAGGCGCAGGCGCGGTACGTGCGGATGGCGCTGCAGGAGACCGCCCGCCGCGACGCCGCCGCGATCGAGGTCCGTCGCGACATCGAGGCCGCGTCCGACCGCGAGCTGCAGGAGCGTTTCGCCGGCACCGCCTGGACCCGCTGCGACTCCTGGTACCGCGACGAGAGCGGCCGGATCGTCACGAACTGGCCGGGCTACATGCGCGACTACCTGGCCAGCACCGCCGAACTCGACGCCGACGAGTACGTCTTCCACCCGTGACACTCGTGCGCGGATATCGCTGCCGGGGCGGCGATATCCGCGCACGAGGGGCCGGGGTCAGTTGCCGGAGAGGGCCTCGCAGCTGATGTCACGGTCGCCCTTGGTCTGGGCGTTGCCGCCGCCCAGGATCCCCAGCACGTTGCCGAGCGTCGCGGTGACGTCCGGGCAGACGTTGACGCCGTTGAGCGCGTTCACGTCGTCCAGGTTGACCAGGCCGAACTTGTCACCGTTCGGGCTGTCCTCGTCGCCGATCACCGGTCCGTCGTCGGTCCCGGTAGCCGGAGCCGCAGTGGCCAGTGGGCTGAGTGCGACCAGTGTTGCTGCGGTGGCGGCCAGGACGACCGCGAGCTTCTTGACCATGTCATCTCCCCGATAAATGAGCAGGCTGGTGTGCCGGAGCCGGGACGTGCGTTGCCGTCACAGCACACGCAACGTAGGCAGCCGGTCACGGCCGGGGCGACGGGTCTCGCTCGAACGAATGACTCCGTTGCACAGCGCGAGATCATGGGGTTTGAACCGCGATTTCCGACGC
>NZ_JADQDD010000103.1 GCF_019263595.1 Pseudonocardia sp. KRD291
TATGAGAGGGGTCCGTGCGGAGTAATCCGGACGGACCCCTCTCTTTTTTGTCGTACGTGATCTCGTGCGACGGCCCGGCGGAGCCGTTCCGCCGCGTGACGGAAGTGTCGGTGGACCTTTGTACTCTGGTGATGTGACGGATGCGGATGGACCCGACAACAGCCGTCCGCGGCGCGAGAACGGTCGGGGAGGGCGCGACGACCGACCCGGTGCCGACCGGCCGCGTAGCGATCGGCCGCGTACCGACCGGCCTCGTACCGATCAGTCCCGTTCCGATCGGTCGGGTACCGACCGCCGCGGCGGCCAGGACCGGCACTCGAGCCCGGGTTCGGGCCGCGGCGACGGGCGGAGCGGCACCGGTTGGTCGGGTTCGGGTGACCGTGCGCAGCGCTCGCCGGGTCGCGGTGGCACCGGAGGGCGCGACGACCGGGCGGACCGCGGGGGTTCCCGCGACGGGGCCCGAACCGGGCCCGGCTCGGGCGCCGGCCCTCGTGGCGGTTCCTCGCAGGGTGCCGGCGGTGGCCGCGACGGAGCTCGTCCCGGATACGGGCCGCGGCGCGACACGGGCGGGAACTCGCACGACCGTCGCTCGTCGGACGGTGACCGTGGCCGTGGTGGCGCGCCGGACCGCGGCGGCGACCGCAGGCCGTCCTCGCGTCCCGGAGACGACCGGGGCCACCGTCGTCCGAGCGCGGACCGCGGCGGTCGCTCTTCGTGGCAGGACCGCGGGCGGACCGAGGGCGGCGCGTCCCGGGGCTCCGCGGACCGCGGGCCCGACCGGCGCAACGACAGCGGAGACGGTGCACGTCGATGGAGTGACCGGCGCCCGGAGACCCGTCGCGACGACGACCGGTCGGACCGCGGGGGCGAGCGCCGTGGTGGCTTCGCCCGCTCCGAGGGATCGGGCGCGCCGCGCACGGACCGCGACCGCCCCGAGCGTCGCGACGGTCCCGGTGGTCGGGAGCGGACCGACGGAGCCCGCGGCGACCGCAGGCGTGACGACCGTCCGTCGCAGGACCGTGGGCGGGACGGCAACAGTGGCCGTCGCGACGACGGGGCCCGTCGCGACGACAGGCCCCGTCGCGACGACGACCGCCCGCGTCACCGCGACGGAGCGTCGACGGGGAGCGGGCCGAGCCGATCGGACGACCGCCGGCCGGCACGGGGAACCGACCGGGACGACCGCCGCGGCGGCGACCGGTTCAGCAGTCGTGACAGCGGCCGTGACAGCAGTCCTGATGCGGGAGCCGGGGATGCGCGACGACCTTCGGGTCCGTCGGACCGCGACCGCGGTGCGGTCGGCGACCGCGGACGACCGTCGGATCGCACCGCATCCCGTCCGGACCGCCCCGCGGCCGCCGAGCGGCACGACCGCCCGGAACGTCGCGACCGGCCGGAGGGCCGCCCGTCGGGGGAGAGCCGTGAGCGTCGCCCCTCCGGTGACCGTCCGGACCGCCCGGCCCGGTTCGACCGCTCGGACCGACCGGCGGCCCGTCCGGACCGGCCGGACCGCCGTGGTGCCCCGTCCGATCGGCGGGAGCGGACCGACAGCCGCCCGGACAGCAGGGACTCGCGTCCCCGCCGGGTCCCGTCGGCGGCCGAGCAGACGATGGTTCCCGAGCCGGCACTGCCGGACTCGGTGACACCGGCCGACCTCGACACCGACGTCCGGCGGGACCTGCGCGGTCTGCAGAAGGAGACGGCGGAGAAGGTCGCGCGGCACCTGGTCGTGGCCGGTCTGCTCGTCGACGAGGACCCGGAGCGGGCGCTGCTGCACGCCCGCTACGCCCGCCGTCGCGCGTCGCGGATCGCCGTGGTGCGCGAGACCGCGGGCATCGTCGCCTACCACGCGGGGGAGTGGAACGAGGCGCTCGGCGAGTTCCGCGCGGCCCGCCGGATGGGTGGCGGTGCCGGGCACGTCCCGGTCATGGCCGACATCGAGCGTGCGCTCGGACGTCCGGAGCGGGCGCTGGAGCTCACCCGCGGCCCGGAGGTCCGGGATCTCGCCGAGGACGAGCGGATCGAGCTGCTCATCGTGGCCGCGGGCGCCCGTCGTGACATGGGCGAGCTGGAGGCAGCCGTGGTCGGGCTGCAGGTGGCCGACCTGGAGCCGAGCAGGCGCGACCCGTGGAGCCCCCGGCTGTTCTACGCCTACGCCGACAACCTGCTCGCCGTCGGTCGCCGGGCGGAGGCGGTCCAGTGGTTCGTGCACGCCCACGACGCCGACACCGCGGACGAGACCGACGCCGCGGCCCGGATCGCCGAGCTGACCGGCGACGAGCTGCCCGGCTCCGGCGACGACGGTCTGACGTTCGGAGTGGAGGACACCCCGGTCGCCGAGACGGCGGTGCGGCACCCGGTCGACGACGCCGGGAGCCCGGAGGCCGACACCGCGGAGGTCCACACCGGAGAGGTCGATACCGCGGAGGCCGACACCGGAGAGGTGGACACCGCGGGGGCCGCCCCCGTGGACGCGGCCGGCGCGACCGCAATGGAAGGCGACCCGTCGGGTTCGGAGGACGACCCCGACGTCGCTGTCGACGACACCGCGGAGTCGACCGCGGCCGACGTCGACGCTGTCCCGTCCAGTACACGCGAGGAGGGGGCCGACGGCTCCGAGGACCCGCCGGTCGGGGAGGTGCTCGGCGTCGCACCCGTGCCGGTCGAGACCGGGGACGAGGACGGAGACGGGCGATGAGCGACGACCTGCTCGGCCGGCACGACGTCCTGCTCGCCGATCTCGACGGCACCCTCTACCGGGGCGCGGACGCGGTCCCGGGCGCGGTGTCGGCCGTCCTCGGCGCGGGTGAGCGCGGGGTTCCGACGGTCTACGTCACGAACAACGCCTCACGCAGCCCGGGCGACGTCGCCGGGCACCTGGCCGAGCTGGGCTTCCCGGCCCGGACCGTGGACGTGCGGACGAGCTCGCAGGCCGGGGCGGCGATGCTGGCCGAGCAGCTGCCCGCCGGTGCCGCGGTCCTGGTCGTGGGCACCGAGGCGCTGGCCGATGAGGTCCGGGCGGTCGGCCTGTCCGTCGTCGACTCCGCGGACGGCGCGGTGGCGGTCGTGCAGGGGCACTCGCCGGACACCGGATGGCGCCGGCTGGCCGAGGCCACCGCCGCGGTCCGCGCCGGCGCGCTGTGGGTGGCCACGAACATCGACCCCACCCTGCCGACCGAGCGCGGGCCGATGCCCGGCAACGGGTCGATGGTCGGGGTCGTGCGGATCGCCACCGGCGCCGAGCCGCAGGTCGCGGGCAAGCCGGCCGCGCGGTTGCTGCAGGAGGCGCGCGACACCGCGTCGTCGACACGGCCACTGGTGATCGGGGACCGGCTCGACACCGACATCGAGGGCGGCAACGCGATCGGCGCGGCGACGCTGTTCGTGCTGACCGGCGTGAGCACCGCGCGCGACCTGCTGGCGGCGCCGCGGAACCAGCGCCCCACCTACATCGGGGCCGACCTCGCCGCCCTGGTCCAGCCCGCGGACGACCTCGTCCCCGGCCGGGGCGAGGGGTGGCACGTCGAGCGGGACGGGGACACCGTCGTGCTCTCCGGTACAGGCGCCGGCCCCGAGCCGGAGCTCGGCGCCCTGCGGGTCCTGTGCCCCGCCGTATGGGATCACGCCGACCCGGAGGGGGCGCCGGTGACCGTCCGCGGCGACGGCGACCCCGCGGGCTCGGCACTGCGGGCACTCGGCCTGCTCTGATGTGGCGGGCCGCGGCGGTCGGCCGCGGCCACGTCGGGCGTCGGACCCGGCGTCCGGACGCGCCGCGCGGCCCCGGCCTGCCCACCTCGGATACCGTGGACGCCAGGATCGTCCCCCGCGACCGGAGCCTCGATGACCAGCACCACACCCCCCGACGGACCGTCCGACGTCCGCCACGCCGGTGCCGCGCCGCGCCCCGGCGACCCGCGGCCCGCGCCGCAGCGCCCGATCGCGTCGCTGCGCGCAGGGGTCGACGCGGCGATGGCGGATCTGGACGGTCTGGCGGAACGTCCGGTCGGTGAGCACGTGGCCGTGTTCGAGCGTGTGCACGCCGCGCTCGGGGAGGCCCTGACGGCAGGGTCGGAACGGGCGTGAGCCGGGTGGTCACCCGCGCCCGCCTGGACGCCGAGCTCGTCCGTCGCAAGCTCGCCCGCTCCCGTGGGCAGGCCGCGGAGCTGATCTCCGCCGGTCGCGTCACGGTGAACGGGATGCCCGCCGCGAAACCGGCGACCGTCGTCGACCGGGACACCCCGGTGCTCGTGCGCGCCGACGACGCCGAGCCCGAGTGGGCCTCGCGCGGGGCGAAGAAGCTGCTCGGCGCGCTGGAGAGCTTCGGCGACGTCGCGGTGGACGGGCTCCGGTGTCTCGACGCCGGCGCGTCGACCGGCGGCTTCACCGACGTGCTGCTCACCCGCGGTGCCCGCGAGGTCGTCGCCGCCGACGTCGGGTACGGCCAGCTCGTGTGGCGGCTGCGCTCCGACGACCGGGTCCGCGTCCACGACCGCACCAACGTGCGGGCCCTGACCCCCGACGAGATCGGCGGGACGGTGGACCTGACCGTCGCCGACCTGTCGTTCATCTCGCTGCGCACCGTGCTCCCGGCGCTCGCCGCGTGCACCGGCCCCGGCGGCACCCTGCTGCCGATGGTCAAGCCGCAGTTCGAGGTCGGCAAGGCCCGCCTGGGCTCCGGCGGGGTCGTGCGCGACCCGGGCCTGCGCCGCGACGCACTCGCCGGGGTGGCGGAGGCCGCCGCGGCGCTGGGCCTGGCCGTGCGGGGCGCGACGGCGAGCCCACTGCCCGGGCCCTCCGGCAACGTCGAGTACTTCCTGCACCTGCACCGCCCGATGGGGAACACGGAGAGGCCGGCGACCGGCGACTCCGGGGAGCCGGCGGCGGGCGACGTCGCGGGGATGCTGGCGGCCGCCGTCGCGGACGGGCCCGCATGAGGGAGATGCTGCTGGTCCTGCACGCGGGCCGGGCGGCGAACCGGGCGACCGCGATCAGGGTGGTCCGGTCACTGGCCGAGCACCGGATCCGGACGCGGGTGCTCGCCGAGGAGTGGTCCGAGGTCGGGACCGACCCCGGGCTGCCCGTCGACCTGGCTCCGGTACCCGTGGCCGGCACGGCGGACTGCGCGCGCGACGCCGAGGCCGTGCTGGTCCTCGGCGGCGACGGCACGTTGCTGCGCGCCGCCGACCTGGCCCGCTCGGCCAGCGTGCCGCTGCTCGGGGTGAACCTCGGGCACGTCGGTTTCCTGGCCGAGGCCGAGGAGGAGTCCCTCGACGAGGCGTTGCAGGCGCTGGTGCGCGGCGAGTACTCGGTCGAGGAACGGATGACCCTGGACGCGGTCGTCCGGTCCAACGGCTCGGTGCTCGGGCACACCTGGGCACTGAACGAGGCCGTCGTGGAGAAGACCACCCGCGGCCGGATCCTGGAGGTCGTGCTCGAGGTCGACGGACGCCCGGTGTCGGGCTTCGGCTGCGACGGCGTGATCTGCTCCACCCCGACCGGCTCCACCGCCTACGCGTTCTCCGCCGGTGGCCCGCTGGTGTGGCCGCAGGTGCAGGCGTTGCTGGTGGTGCCGAGCAACGCGCATGCGCTGTTCGCCCGCCCGATGGTGATCGCCCCGGACAGCTCGGTGGCGATCGAGGTGTCGGCCGACGGCCCGTCCGCCGTGTTGGACTGCGACGGCCGTCGGACGATCTCGGTCCCGCCGGGCGCGCGGGTGGAGCTCTCCCGCGCCGCCGACCCGGTGCGGATGGTGCGCCTGGCCGCGCAGCCGTTCGCGGACCGGCTGGTGCGCAAGTTCGACCTGCCGGTGCGGGGCTGGCGGGGCGCGCCCCGCTCCGGCGGCGACGAGCGGCGCAACGGCTCGGAGCCCGGCCGCGACCGGACCGGGGACGCACCCGGCCGCTGAACACCGACCGTTCACCCCTGCGTGCGAACGAATGTTCTATCCGGATCGGTGTGTCCGGCGTTCGTTGTCGGGCCTCCGCCGTATCGTGCGGGCCATGCTGGCCGAGATGCGCATCCAGGGGCTCGGGGTGATCGACGACGCCACCCTGGAGCTGGACCCGGGGCTGACCGTGCTCACCGGTGAGACCGGCGCGGGCAAGACGATGGTGGTCACCGGGCTGTCCCTGCTCGGCGGCGGGCGCGCGGAGTCGTCCCGGGTGTCCGAGGGCGCCAAGCGGGCGATGGTCGAAGGGCGGTTCACGGCGTCGAACGCGGCGCTCGAGCTGGCCGAGGAGGTCGGCGCCGAGGCGGACGAGGACGGCACGCTGATCGCCGCGCGCACCGTCTCCTCCGACGGCCGGTCGCGCGCGCACCTGGGCGGGCGGTCGGTTCCGATCGGGGTGCTCGGCCGTCTCGCCGAGGCCCAGCTGGCCGTGCACGGGCAGAACGACCAGCTGCGGCTGCTGCGCCCGGCCGACCAGCGGGCGCTGCTGGACCGCTTCGCCGGCGACGCGGTGGCCAAGCCGCTGGCCGCCTACCGCGAGACCCGCACCGAGTGGCTCGAGGTCGGCGCCGAGCTGACCGAGCGCCGCGACGGGGCGCGCCGGCTCGCGCAGGAGGCCGACATGCTCCGGCACGGCCTCGCCGAGATCGAGTCGGTGGCCCCGCAGCCCGGCGAGGACCGGGAGCTGGTCGAGCAGGCCCGGCGCCTGGCCGCGGCCGACGACCTGCGGGCCGCGGCCGAGGCGGCGCGGCTCGCGCTCGGCGGCTCCGAGGACGGGGACAGCCCCGGTGCGCTCGGGCTCTGCGGGGAGGCGCGCAACCTGGTCGGTGCCTCCGGCGACGGTGAGCTCGAGGCGCTGGACTCCCGCCTCGGTGAGGCGCTCGCCGTGCTCGGCGACGTGGCCGCCGAGCTGGGCGGCTACCTGGACCGCCTGGACGCGGACCCGGAACGGCTGGCCGGGCTGCTCGCCCGCCAGGCCGAGCTCAAGGCGCTGACCCGCAAGTACGCCGCGGACACCGACGGCGTCCTGGAGTGGGCGAAGGACGCCCGCGAACGCCTGTCCGGGCTCGACACCTCGGACGAGGCGCTGGCCGCGCTGGCCGCCCGCCGGGACGCGCTGGCCGCCGACCTGGCCGGACACGCCGAGGAGCTCTCCACCGCGCGCTCGGCCGCATCGGTCCGGCTCGGTGAGGCGACCACCGCGGAGCTGGCCGGGCTGGCGATGCAGGACGCGAGCCTGCGGGTCGGGGTGGCGCGGCGCCCGGCGGGCGAGGGCGAACAGCACGCGCTGACCGTCGACGGCCGGGCCTGCCACGCCGGCTCGAGCGGGGTGGACGAGGTCGAGCTGCGGCTCGTCCCGCATGCGGGCTCGTCGGCCCAGCCGCTGCACAAGGGCGCCTCCGGCGGTGAGCTCTCCCGGGTCATGCTCGCGCTGGAGGTGGCCCTGGCCGGGGCGGATCCGGTGCCGACCATGGTGTTCGACGAGGTCGACGCCGGCGTCGGGGGCCGCGCGGCGGTCGAGATCGGGCGCAGGCTGGCCCGTCTCGCGGCCCGGCACCAGGTGATCGTGGTGACGCACCTGCCGCAGGTCGCCGCGTACGCCGACCGGCATCTGGTCGTGCAGAAGGGCAGCGCAGACGGGACGGGGTCCGGCACCGCGGCGGTGACCCGGTCCAGCGTGCGGCGCCTCGCCGAGGGCGACCGGATCGGCGAGCTCGCCCGGATGCTGGCCGGGTTGGACGAGACCGACACGGGGCGGGCGCACGCCGAGGAGCTGCTCGCCGCGGCGTCGTCGCACCGCGAGTCCGACCGCGCCGCCGACGCCGCGCGCCGTGAGGGGGAGCAGCCGGGTTCCGGCCGTCGCAAGCGCACCGGCGGGGCCCGCAAGCGCTGACCCACGGGCCCCCGGCGTGCGGGTACCCGCACGGGGTGAAGTCGCGGTGACGGTGCGGCGTGCCTGCACCGTCACATCCGCACCAGGTGTCACAGTGCGTGCATGAAGCTGTCCGGTCTGCTGCACCGCTCGCGACCCGAGCTGCCCGGCCTGACCGGTCCCGCGCGCGCGGACCGGCGCACCGAGGCCCTGCTGCGCCGGTTGCGACCCGGCGACATCGCCGTCCTGGACCAGATCGACCTCGACCGGGCCACCGCGGACGCGCTGGTCAACGCCGAGGTCGCGGCCGTCGTCAACGCCGCGCCGTCGATCTCCGGTCGGTTCCCGAACCTGGGCCCGCAGATCCTGGTCACGGCCGGGATCCCGCTCGTCGACGACGCCGGGTCCGAGCTGCTGCGCGCGGTGCGCGACGGGGTGAAGGTCCGCCTGCACGACGGCGTGCTGTACTCCGGTGAGCAGCCGCTCGGCGAGGGCCGGGTGCAGACCGAGGACTCGGTCGCCGACGCGCTCGCCGAGGCCAAGTCGGGCCTGACCCACCAGCTCGAGGCGTTCGCCGCGAACACCATCGAGTTCATGCGCCGGGAGCGGTCTCTGCTGCTCGACGGCTTCGGCGTCCCGGACGTCGACGTCGAGCTCGCCGGGCGCCAGGTGGTCGTCGTCGCGCCCGGGTACGACCACGTCGCGGTGCTGCGCAGCCTGCGCCCGTTCATCCGCGAGTACCGGCCGGTGCTGATCGGTGTCGGCGCGGGCGCGGACGCGTTGATGGCCGCGAAGTACAAGCCCGACCTGATCCTGTCCGACCCCTCCGAAGTGTCCACCGAGGCCCTGATGAGTGGCGCCGACGTCGTCGTCCCGGCGTTCGCGGACGGCCACGCGCCGGGCCTGCACCGGGTGCAGGACCTCGGCGCCAGCGCGGTGACGTTCCCGTCGATGGCCAACCCGGAGGACCTGGCGTTGCTGCTGGCACACCACCACGGTGCGCAGATGACGGTGACGGTGGGGCTGTCCGCCTCGATGGCCGAGTTCCTCGACCGCGGCCGCTCGGGCAGCAACGCCTCGACGTTCCTGACCCGGTTGCAGACCGGCGGTGGTGTCGTCGACGGCACCATGATCGCCGCGATGTACCGCAGCCGGATGTCGTTCGGCCCGCTGCTGCTGCTGGTGCTGGCGGCGATCGTCGCGGTGGTCGTCGCGCTGCTGGTCTCCGGGGCCGGCGACGCGGTGCTCGCCTGGGTCGTGCAGTCGTTCCAGCAGCTCCTCGACACGGTCAAGGGTTGGTTCTGAGTGATCTCGATGCGGTACCACGCGCTGTCCATCGGCGCGGTGTTCCTGGCGCTCGCGATCGGCGTCGTGCTCGGCTCGACCGGGTTGTCCGACCGTCTGGTCTCGGCGGTGTCCACCGAGCGTGACGACCTCGCCGGGCAGGTCACGCAGCTGCGCGCGCAACGCGACGACCTGGCCGCGCAGCAGCGCGCCGCCGACGAGTTCGCGGCCCGCGTCGGGCCGTCCGCGGTGCGCGGCGCGCTGCCCGGGAAGTCGGTCACGCTGGTCTCGCTCGGCGGGGACGCCGCCGACGTCGCGGCCGTCTCTGGGCTCGTCGGGCAGGCCGGTGGCACCGTGGCCGGGCAGGTGAGGCTGACCGACGCCGTCACCGACCCGGCGCGGGCCGACCAGCTCCGCGAGCTCGCGTCCCGCCTGCTGCCGGCCGGTGCGCAGCTGCCCGCCGCATCCGACACCGGCAGCCTCGCGGGCGGCCTGATCGGCAGCGCGCTGCTCACCGCACCGAACGGCCCGGCGACCAACGCGACGCAGGCGCAGGCCGTGCTCGCGGGCCTGTCCGCTGCCGGGTTCGCCGAGCCCGGCGCCACCGCGGCGCCGGCCGGGATGGTCGTCGTCGTCACCGGGGGAGCGGCCCAGGGCCTCGACGCCGCCGACGCGGCCGCGACGACGGCCCGTCTGGCCTCCGAGCTGGACCGGCGCGGCGGCGGCGCCGTCCTGGCCGGGCGGACCGGCTCGGCGGACGCGACCGGCGCCATCGGCGTCGTGCGCGCCGACAAGGCGTCGGCCGGAGGCCTGTCCACGGTGGACGACGTGCAGACCGGCACCGGCCGCGTCGCCACGATCCTGGCCCTGCGCGAGCAGGCCGCAGGCGGCACCGGCCAGTACGGCTCCGCAGGCGACGCCGCAGCCCCCGCCCCCCAGCCGTAACCCCGTCCTCCTGCGCGTTGTGGAGCCCTGTCGCGCCACCGGGGGCCGGAAATTCGCGTCGAGGCTCCACAACGCGCAGGTGTGACGGGGTTGGTGAGGCCCCACCTCGTGGGGGTGGGGCTGGTGTGCGTAGGCTGAAAACCCGTGCAGACACGCGCGACCCGTCACCTGTTCGTCACCGGCGGGGTCGCATCCTCGCTGGGTAAAGGCCTGACCGCGTCGAGCCTGGGGCAGCTTCTCACCGCCCGCGGGCTCCGCGTCACGATGCAGAAGCTGGATCCCTACCTCAACGTCGATCCCGGGACGATGAACCCGTTCCAGCACGGCGAGGTCTTCGTGACCGAGGACGGCGCGGAGACCGACCTCGACGTCGGCCACTACGAGCGCTTCCTCGACCGGGACCTGCAGGGCCGGGCCAACGTCACGACCGGCCAGGTCTACTCCGAGGTGATCGCCAAGGAGCGCCGCGGCGAGTACCTGGGCGACACCGTGCAGGTCATCCCGCACATCACGAACGAGATCAAGGACCGGATCCTCGCGATGAGCGAGCCGGACGCCGAGGGGATTGCGCCGGACGTCGTGATCACCGAGGTCGGCGGCACGATCGGCGACATCGAGTCGCTGCCGTTCGTCGAGGCCGTCCGCCAGGTCCGGCACGAGGTCGGCCGGGACAACTGCTTCTTCCTGCACGTGTCGCTGGTGCCGTTCCTGGCGCCGTCCGGGGAGCTCAAGACCAAGCCCACCCAGCACTCGGTCGCGGCGCTGCGCAACATCGGCATCCAGCCCGACGCGCTGGTGCTGCGCGCCGACCGTGACATCCCGGACGGGATGAAGCGCAAGATCTCGCTGATGTGCGACGTCGAGCTGGACGGCGTCGCGGCCTGCGCCGACGCGCCCTCGATCTACGACATCCCGAAGGTGCTGCACCGCGAGGGCCTCGACGCCTACGTCGTGCGCCGGCTCGGGCTGCCGTTCCGCGACGTCGACTGGACGGTCTGGGGCGACCTGCTCGACCGCGTCCACCACCCGCACGAGACGGCGACGATCGCGCTCGTCGGCAAGTACGTCGACCTGCCGGACGCCTACCTGTCGGTGACCGAGGCACTGCGCGCGGGCGGGTTCGCCCACCACGCGAAGGTCGCGATCCGGTGGGTGCAGTCCGACACCTGCGAGACCCCGGCCGGCGCGGCCGAGGCGCTCGACGGTGTCGACGCCGTGCTGATCCCGGGCGGGTTCGGCATCCGCGGCATCGAGGGCAAGCTCGGCGCGATCCGGCACGCGCGCACACAGGGGATCCCGACGCTCGGTCTGTGCCTGGGCCTGCAGTGCATGGTGATCGAGGTGGCCCGCGACGTCGCCGGACTCGGCGACGCCAGCTCCACCGAGTTCGACCCGGGCACCCCGCACCCGGTCGTCTCCACGATGGCCGAGCAGCGCGACGTCGTCGCCGGCGAGCGGGACATGGGCGGCACCATGCGCCTGGGCGCCTACCCGGCCGTGCTCGAGCGCGGCACGGTCGCCGCGAACGCCTACGGCACCCGCGAGATCTCCGAGCGGCACCGGCACCGCTACGAGGTGAACAACGCCTACCGCGAGCGTCTCGGCGCCGCCGGGCTGGTGTTCGGCACGTCGCCGGACGGCACGCTCGTCGAGTTCGTGGAGCTGCCGGCCGCGACGCACCCGTTCTTCGTCGGGACCCAGGCGCACCCCGAGCTCAAGAGCCGCCCGACGCGTCCGCACCCGCTGTTCGCGGCGTTCGTGAAGGCCGCGCTGCGCTACCGGGCCGAGGACCGGCTGCCGGTGGAGCTGCCAGCGCGGGGACGTTCCAACGGGACCGGGCGGGCGCCCGACAACGGCGCCCCGGCCGAGCCCGAGAGCCCCGCAGCCGAGAGCCCCGCCGCCGAGGCGGAGCAGGACACGACGACGGAGGCCCGCTCGCGGTGACGAAGCCCGGAGAACACGACTTCCCGGTCCGTTCGGCCACCGACATCTACTCCGGCCGGGTGATGGCGCTGCGCTCGGACCGGGTCGTCATGCCCGGTGGCCGGGTCGCGACCCGGGAGATCCTGGAGCACCCGGGGGCGGTCGCGATCGTCGCCCTGGACGACTCCGGCCGGGTGATGATGCTGCACCAGTACCGGCACGCGGTGCGCCGACGGCTCTGGGAGCTGCCGGCCGGGTTGCTCGACGTGGCGGGTGAGGACCCGTCGGTGACGGCCGGGCGCGAGCTGGCCGAGGAGGCCGGGCTGGCCGCGCAGGACTGGTCGGTGCTGCTCGACGTCGTGCCCTCGCCGGGCTTCTCGGACGAGTCGGTGCGGGTCTACCTGGCCCGTGACGTCAGCGAGGTCGGGCGCCCGGACCTGGGCGACGACGAGGAGGCCGATCTCGAGCTGCGCTGGGTCCCGCTGGCCGACGCCGTGCAGATGGTGTTCACCGGCGAGATCGTGAACGCGGTGTCGGTGTCCGGCGTGCTGGCCACCCAGGCGGTGCGCGCCGGTGACGCCGACCCGAGGCCGGTCGACGCGCCGTGGCCGGACCGGCCCGACCGGTTCGCCATGCGTCGCGACGGCGATTGACCGACGCCGACCAGTACACCACGGCTGTCATCGCAAGATCGAACAACCGTGGTGTACCGGTCGGTGACCCGTCGAACCCGGTCAGGGTCGCAACGGGCGGCCCTCGGGGTCGGTGGGGGAGCCGGCGAGGACGATGATCCCGTCGATGAACGGCCAGATCGCGCCGATGCCGAACGTCAGGAACGTGACCAGCAGCTGCGCGATGCCGATCCCGACGTGGCCGGTGTAGAACCGTCCGACGCCGAACGGTAGGAAGATGCTCAGCAGCCCGGCGACGATCTTCTGCTTGTCCGAGTACGGCCGTCCGGTCAGCGGGTCCCAGCCGTACGGTGCGGCCGGGTCGTAGCCGCCGGGCGGCATCCCGTAGGGGGCACCGGGCGGCGGGTACGGGGCTGCGTACCGCTGGTTCCCGTACGGCTGAGCACCGTACTGCTGAGGCCCGTACGGCTGACCTCCGTACTGCGGCGCGCCGTAATGGTCGTGGCCACCGGGGTGCGGGCCGTCCGGGTACTGCTGGCCGGGGTACTGCTGGCCGGGGTACTGAGCGCCGGGGTACGGGGAGGCGCCGGGGTACGGCGTTCCGCTGGTGTCGAAACGGGGCGGCGGTCCCCAGTACTGCTGGTCGGGGTACGGACCGCCCGGCTGCTGCCCGGGTGCGGGGTACTGCCGTGTGCTGTCGGGGAACTGCGCCGCCGCGCCCGGGTACTGCGGGGTCGCGACGGTGTCCTCGGTGGAGCCGACGACGGTCGGGCCGCCGGTCGAGGGATCGGACGCCGTCGCGCGGGTGGCGTCGTCGACCCCGGGCGGGACCGGCCGGTCCACGGCCGACGGGCGGGGTTCCGGCAGGTCGGCGAACACTGCGCCCAGCTCGGCGCCGGTGCTGCTCGCCCGCGCCCGCCGGACCCGCTCGTCGAACTCGTCGACGTCGAGCCGACCCGCCGTGTAGTGCTGGGACAGGGCGCGGACCGCCTCTTCCTGCTCCGCGTACCCGATCCCGTCCGGCTGCCCGCTGCTCATGGTCCGACCGTATCGCGGGTCCGGGCGATCTCGGCCGTCGTCGGGTCCCACGCGGACACCCCGCACGGACGGGTGCGGTGCCCGGCGACCGTCGGGGGTGCTGGATAGGGTCGGCGGCATGCGCTTCGGACTCTTCGTGCCCCAGGGATGGCGACTCGACCTGGTCGGGATCGACCCGGCCGAGCAGTGGGACACCATGCGGGACATCGCCCAGGCCGCCGACCGCGGCAGCACCTTCGAGTCGGTCTGGGTCTACGACCACTTCCACACCGTGCCGCAGCCCACCGAGGAGGCCTGCCACGAGGCCTGGAGCCTGATGGCCGCGTTCGGCGCCGCCACCGAGCGCGTCCGCCTCGGACAGATGTGCACCTGCATGGCCTACCGCAACCCGGCCTACCTGGCGAAGGTGGCCGCGACCTGCGACATCATCTCGAAGGGTCGCGTCGAGATGGGCATCGGCGGCGGCTGGTACGAGCAGGAGTGGCGCGCCTACGGCTACGGCTTCCCGTCCGCCGGGGAGCGCCTCGGGCGCCTCGACGAGGGCGTGCAGATCTTCGCGCAGGCCTGGTCGCAGGGCCGGGCGTCGCTGGACGGCAAGTACTACCAGGTCGACGACGCGATCGTGACGCCGAAGCCGCTGCAGGCCGGCGGTATCCCGCTCTGGATCGCCGGCGGCGGCGAGAAGGTCACGCTCAAGATCGCCGCGAAGTACGCGCAGTACACCAACTTCGACGGCACCCCGGAAGGCTTCGCGCACAAGTCCGAGATCCTGGCCGGGCACTGCCGCGACGTCGGCACCGACTTCGAGCGCATCGTCCGCTCGGCGAACTACAACGTCGCGATCGGCTCGACCGAGGCCGAGGTCGAGGAGCGGCTGCAGACGCTGAAGGCGCGGCTGGCGCCGGTGGTGGGCGAGGAGAAGGCCGAGGGCGCGCTGGGTGCGTTCCGGAAGATGCCCGCCTGCGGCACCCCGGAGCAGATCGTGGAGAACCTGACCGCACTGAAGAAGAAGGGCATGACCTACTCGATCCTGTACTTCCCGGAGGCCGCCTACGACCGGTCGGGCATCGAGCTGTTCGAGCGCGAGGTCGCGCCGGCGCTGCAGGACTGAGCGCGAAGCCTGCGGAGACGCGCATGAACGCAGGGGCGGCGGCGCGCTCCACCGAGCCGGCGACGGTGGTCGAGGCCTACCTCGGCCACCTCGCCGTGGAGCGCGGCCGCGCGGCCAACACCCTGCGCTCCTACGCCCTGGACCTGGGCCGTTACGCCGAGCACCTGTCGGGGGCCGGGATCGACGACCTCGGCGCGGTCCGGGAGGGCGACGTCTCGGCGTTCGTCACCGCGTTGCGCACCGGCAACCAGCCGCTGGCCGCGTCGTCGACGGCGCGGGCGCTGGCCGCGGTGCGCGGGCTGCACCGCTTCGCCGCGTCCGAGGGCCTGATCGGCGTCGACGTCGCGGCCGGGGTGCGGCCGCCGTCGCTGCCGTCGCGGCTGCCCCGGACGCTGACCGTCGACCAGGTGGAGCAGCTGCTGGCCGGCTGCGTCGGCGACGGGCCGGTCGCGCTGCGGGACCGGGCGCTGCTCGAGCTGCTCTACTCCACCGGCGCCCGGATCTCCGAGGCCGTCGGCGCCGACCTCGACGACCTCGACGCCGCCGTCCGGACGATCCTGGTGCAGGGCAAGGGGAACAAGCAGCGGATCGTGCCGGTCGGGCGGCCCGCGCTGGCCGCCGTCGACGCCTACCTGGTCCGTGCCCGACCGGCGCTGGCGCAGAAGGGGCCCGGCAGCCCGGCCCTGCTGCTCAACGCCCGCGGGGCGCGACTGTCGCGGCAGAGCGCCTGGCACGTGCTGCGCGGAGCCGCCGAGGCCTCCGGCCTGGACTCGGTGGTCTCCCCGCACACGTTGCGGCACTGCTTCGCCACGCACCTGCTCTCCGGCGGCGCCGACGTCCGGGTGGTACAGGAACTGCTCGGACACGCGTCGGTGAGCACGACGCAGATCTACACCCACGTCACCGTGGACACGCTGCGCGAGGTCTACGCGACCGCGCACCCCCGCGCCCGCGGCTGAGTGCCGCCGGGCCCCCGACCGCGCCGGGCCGGGTTCGCGCCGGGCCGGCGGTGCGGCACACCGACGTCCCGCCCGGTGGGCGGCACCGCTACGGTCTGACACCGATGCCGCACCGTCCGCGTTCACTCCTGTCCCTGTCGTCCCGCATGGTCTCGTCCGCGCGGGGGCGGCTCGGTGTCGGCGCCGTGCTGCTCGCCACGTCGGCGGCACTCGCCGGGTGCGGGTCGCCGCAGCCGGCGCAGACCGAGTCCGCCACCGAGGGCATCGGCGCGGTGTCCCGGGTGGAGATCCAGGCCGACACCGGCTCGGTCAGCGTGCGCCCCGGACCGGACGGCTCGGCGCAGGTCCAGCGCACGCTGCGGTGGAGCGGCGAGACGAAGCCGGAGTACACCCAGTCGGTGTCCGGGGACACGCTGACGATCACCGCCCGCTGCCCGGACGGCGACGACCGGTGCACGACCGACCTCGTCGTCACGGTCCCGGCCGCCACCTCCACCCGCACCGGCGTCACCACCGGCGACGTCGCCGTCGACGACCTGACCGGCGCGCAGGACCTCACCGCGACGACCGGACGGGTCACCGGCACGGGTCTGGGCGCCTCCCCGGTGACGGCCCGCGCGACGACCGGGCAGGTCTCGCTGCGATTCGCGGCCGCGCCACCGACCGTCGACGCCGAGGCGAGCACCGGCAACGTCGACGTCCGGGTGCCGGTCGGGCCGGTCTACCAGGTACAGGCGCAGGTGCAGACCGGCAACAGCCGGGTCGAGGTCGCCGACACCCCGGGCGCCGACCACCGGATCTCCGCCCGCAGCACGACCGGGAACGTGTCCGTCACGAACGGATAGCACCGGCGCAGGCCGCGGCACTGCTCCGAACGGGGGTCGGGGCCGGGGTGTTCGGCCGTCCCGGTACCGTGTTCGAACAGTTCGCCGCGCGCACGGCGAGGCGCGTTGCTGCACGTGGGGGCGTTTCCTAGATTGCGGGGCGGGATCGAACCCGGTACGACACCCCACGAGGAGACCGGAGACCGTATGGACCCGACGCGTCCCGCCCCACCGGCGGACACCGACGGCTCCGGCTCTGCCGCCGCCGGTCCCGCCGCGGACGGCTCCGAGGCGGCCGCCGCGGACGGCGCAGCCGGCGCCGACCAGACGACGCCGGGGAGAGGAAGACATCGGTTGAGCGCTCCCGAACCCACCCCGCTGACCAGCCACGGACCCGCCCGCGTGATCGCGGTGGCGAACCAGAAGGGCGGCGTCGGCAAGACCACGTCCACGATCAACCTGGGCGCCGCGTTGGCCGAGTACGGCCGCAAGGTGCTGCTGGTGGACTTCGACCCGCAGGGTGCGCTCTCGGTCGGCCTCGGCGTGCAGGCCCACGAGCTCGACTCGACGATCTACAACCTGCTGATGGAGAAGGGCGTCGAGGCCGACGACGTCATCCGCCCGAGCGGGGTCGAGAACATGGACCTGCTGCCCAGCAACATCGACCTGTCCGCGGCCGAGGTCCAGCTCGTCACCGAGGTCGGGCGGGAGCAGGCGCTGGGCCGCGCCCTCAAGCGCACGCTGTCCGACTACGACATCATCCTGATCGACTGCCAGCCCTCGCTCGGCCTGCTCACGATCAACGCGCTGGCCTGCGCCGACGCCGTGCTGATCCCGCTGGCGTGCGAGTTCTTCAGCCTGCGCGGGGTGGCGCTGCTGATGGACACGATCGACAAGGTCCAGGACCGGCTGAACCCGGACCTGCAGTTGCTCGGCATCCTCGCCACCATGTTCGACCAGCGGACGCTGCACACCAAGGAGGTGCACGACCGCGTCGTCGAGGCGTTCGGTGACCTGGTGTTCGAGGCCGTGATCAACCGGACGATCAAGTTCCCGGAGACGACCGTCGCCGGCGAGCCGATCACCACGTGGGCACCGAGCTCCAACGGCGCGGAGGCCTACCGGATGCTGGCCCGCGAGGTCATCGCCCGGTGACGCTGCTCGCCGACGGGCCCGGGGGAGGCCCCGAGAGCCTGGACGACGCGGACGTCGCGTCGTCGCGGACGCGCCGCTTCACGGTGCGGCTGGTCAACTTCGAGGGCCCGTTCGACCTGCTGCTGCAGCTGATCGGCAAGCACGAGCTCGACCTCACCGAGATGGCGCTGCACAAGGTCACCGACGACTTCATCGCCCACCTCACCGCGCTCGGCGACGACGCCGACCTGGACGAGACGACCGAGTTCCTCGTCGTCGCGGCGACCCTGCTCGACCTCAAGGCCGCCCGCCTGGTGCCCGGCGCCGACGTCGAGGACGAGGAGGACCTGGCCCTGCTCGAGGCCCGTGACCTGCTCTTCGCCCGGCTGCTGCAGTACCGCGCCTACAAGGAGGCCGCGACGCTGTTCGTCGAGCTCGAGGCCGGGGCGATGCGCCGGTTCCCGCGCTCGGTCGCGCTCGAGGACCGCTACGCCGAGCTGCTACCGGAGGTCCTGCTCGGGATGGACGCCCACGCGTTCGCCGAGCTCGCGGCCACGGTGTTCCGGCCGAGGGTGCCGGAGACGGTCGGGCTCGAGCACCTGCACGGCTCGAGCGTCTCGGTGCCCGAGCACACCGCGCTGATGCGGGAGCGTCTCGCGGAGCTGGGCTCGGCCACGTTCGCGACCCTGACCGCGGACTGCGTGGCGCCGATCGAGGTGATCGCGCGGTTCATGGGCCTGCTCGAGCTCTACCGGGAGCGCAGCGTCGCCCTGGACCAGCCGGAGCCCTTCGGCGAGCTGATGGTCACCTGGACCGCGGACCGCGACGACGACCCGGTCGCCGACTCCGTCGCCGCGGAATCCGACGCGGACGTCGATGGCGGGGAGCCGTTCGCGGATGACTGAGAAGCCCGGGGGCGGGGGGCACCCCGAGTTCACCGACCTGGACCGGCTGATCGGACGGACGGTCCCGCGCAGCCCGCACGCGCACCTCGCGACCGAGGAGCC
>NZ_JADQDD010000104.1 GCF_019263595.1 Pseudonocardia sp. KRD291
ATCGACGACGAGCTCTACGCGATCACTTCCACGGGTGGGGTCATCCGGACCTCGGCCCGGGAGGTGCGCAAGGCCGGCCGGCAGACGAAGGGGGTCCGTCTGATGAACCTGGGCGAGAACTCGACGCTGCTGTCGGTCGCACGCAATGCCGAGGAGACCGCCGAGGACCCGGGTCTGATCGGCTGAGTCACCGCTGCGGCGACCGGCCCCGCCGGGCCGGTCGCCGCAGCCGGGTCCCGCCACCGTCCGTCCCAGCGTCGACGACCGAGGAGAGCGCGAGCTCGTGAGCAGTAACGACAGCACCCAGCCGGCGGACGAGGGACGGACCGTCGCCACCGACACCGACCGTGCCGACCAGGCGTCCGCGGGTGTTCAGGGCTCGGCCACAGGCAACGGGGACACGGCCGGTGCCGGGACGCACGGTGCCGGGACGCAGGGCGCCGGAACGAACGGCACGGACACCAACGGCCGCGTGACGCCGTCGCCCGCGCCGCGTCCGGTCGACGCGGAGCCCGGCACGGACGTGCCCTCGCCCCGCGCCGAGGACCCTGCGGATCCGGGACAGGTCGACCCGGGAGCTGCCGAGCCGGTGCAGCCCGCCGCCACGGCGTGGGACACGCCGGCGTCGGAGCCGGTGGAGTCCGCATCGGCGCAGACCCAGATGATCAACCCGGCCGAGCCGTCGCCCGGGCCGGTGGCCGGCCCGCCCCCGTGGCGCCGGGTGCCGGGCGACCACCCGGCCGACCCCGAGCCGGAGGAACCCGAGCGCCCCTCGGTGGCGGACTCGCTGCTCAGCGAGGCGCCGACGACGTTCCTGACCGCGCCGTCCGCGGCGGGCGCCGGTGCGGCGGCCGGTGTTGCCGGTACGGCCACCGCGACCCGCGAGCGGGACGGCGCCGACACCGCGGCCGCCGAGGGGTCGTCGCCACGCTCGTCGCGGCACCGCCCGCCCCGGCAGGCACTGCTGCAGCTCAAGCGCCTGGACCCCTGGTCGGTACTCAAGATGGCCCTGGCGCTGGCCGTGGTGCTGTTCCTGGTGTGGATGGTCGCCGCGGGAGTGCTCTACGGCGTGCTCGGCGGCATGGGCGTCTGGGACCGGCTCAACGGGACCTACGCCGACCTGGTCACCGGGCAGACCCAGAACAGCGGGTCGCTGATCAGTGCCGGCCGGGTGTTCCTGCTGGCGGGCGTCGTGGGCGCGATCAACAGCCTGCTCGTCGCGGTGGCGCTGACGATCGTCGCGTTCGTCTACAACGTCGCGGCCGACCTCGTCGGCGGCATCGAGGTCACGCTGTCCGAGCGGGACTGACGGTTCGCCCCACCCCCGGCCCCGGCCCGCTCGGGCCGGTGTCGGAGGTCGGGAACCGGTGTTGTAACGTTGCTTTTGCTGCACGGGCCTATAGCTCAGTTGGTTAGAGCGCATCGCTGATAACGATGAGGTCGGTGGTTCAAATCCACCTAGGCCCACACCTTCCCGTTCGGGACCTGCAGAGGATGATCATGATGAAGAAGCTCGTCGCACTCGTTGCCGCCGCCGGTGCCGCCTTCCTGGTCTACTCGAAGCTCCGCGGCGTCGGATCCGACGACCTGTGGCACGAGGCCACCACCCGCTGACCCTCGCGTCGTCCGCAGGTCCGGTACCGTCTCGGGCGAACCACCCGGGGACGTAGCTCAATTGGCAGAGCACTGCCTTTGCAAGGCAGGGGTTAGGGGTTCGATTCCCCTCGTCTCCACCACCACTCGACCAGCAGCGATGCGGTAGTTCTCGGTACCTGATCAGGACGCCGGCGCGCATTCGTGGCCCCTGTTGCTCGACTCGGCGTCGCTGCCCGGAGTACGGTCACCGCCACGCCTGCTGGTGTAGCCCTGGACCCTGGTTGCCCGACTCCTATTCGCGATTGCGGAACCAGGGAAGGCCCCTGCCATGGGTCAACTTCGCGTCGAGCATGCCCGGTCCGTCGGGACCAGTTTCATCGGGTCGTTCGACGACGGCCCGGACCACGCCGTGATCGTGCTCCGCGGCGCCATCGACGCGACAGCCGTGGAGCGCCTCGGGCTGCACATCGACGGGCTTCTCGGGGCGGGCACCCGGTTTCTGACCATCGATGCCTCAGCCGTGCACGACTATGCCCCGCAGCTGGTCCCACTGTTGGGGAGTACACAGCGCCGGCTCGGAGCACGAGCCGGGATCGTCGCCGTACGGGGGTTACCGCCCGACCTGCCGTCAGCAGCCGCCGTAACCGCTCCCACGTCGGAATCGGCCTCAGCTGACACGGCGACCGCTTCCGTGGTTGCGAGCCCGGTCGAGCACGCGCCGTCAGCGCTGGCGCGATGACCGAGCTACACGCCGATCCGAACTCTGCTCCGCCCCGCGGACCGGCGTCGACGATTCGAAGGCCGCGACGAGTGACCTTCATCGACCGGATCGATGGAACGCACACAACCGGTTGTGTACTGATCATCGACGTACACCGGATGTTCAGCACCGCGCTGCAGAACGCGTTGTGCGACGAGGGCCTGGACGCTCATGTGGTGCCGGTCTCCGACCACGACACGATGCTCGGCGCCGCCGGCCGATACGACGCCGGCGTGGTGCTGCTCGACCTGGCTCCGGCACGGGATGCCGGTGGTCGCCGCATCCGGTCAGCCGCGCTGGTCGCCACGCTGAGCAGCCAGGGGAAGTCGGTGTTGGTGGTCGTCGGACGCCGCGACGATGACGCCGCGGCGGCCGCGATCGCGGCCGGTGCGGTGGGGGTCGTGTCGAAATCGGTCTCGCTGCAGACCCTGTTGCGCATACTTCTCCGGGCCTCGGCCGGGTTGCCGGTCATGACCGACACCGATCGCGACCTGTGGCTGGCGCGGCACCGACACCGCGAGGAGTCGCGGCGGGACAGGACCGAGCGCCTGCGCCGTCTGAGTCCCCGCGAACGGCAGGTTCTCGACCTGCTCGCCACCGGACAGCGCGCCGCGATGATCGCCGAGCAGTGCGGACTCGCGACCGCGACGGTCCGCAGCCAGGTGAGTTCCGTGTTGGCCAAGCTCGAGGTCAGCTCGCAGCTCGAGGCTGTCGCGTTGCTGTTCGAGGCCCGTGCGGGCCTGGACTCCGAGTGGGATCGGTAAGTCCCGGCCTTTCCGAGAACCAGGATCCCCACCGTTGTCGACGCACGGTCAGGCGTGCTGTCCGGTCGGTCTCCCGGAGTCCGGCACCCCGGCGTAGTCGGGCAGCTCGGCGCCGTTGATCGCGCGCTCGACCAGAGCCATGAGCGCCTCCATGTCGGGCTCCGGAGCAGGCTCGTCGCCCGGGTCGGGAGCACTGAGGCTCTGCACGTGCATCCGGCCGATCTCCTGGTTGGCCTCGACGAATGACCGCATCCGCCTCTCGTAGCCCGCGAACCCGGCCTCCGGTTCCCAGCCGGCCGCGGCCAGCTCCCCGGCCAGCAGGTACGCGCCGACCAGCGCCAGCCCGGTGCCCCCTCCGGACATCGGCGAGGAGCTGAACGCCGCGTCGCCGAACAGCCCCACGCGACCGTCCGACCAGCGGTCCATCACCACCTGCGCGACCTGGTCGAGGTAGAAGTCCGGGGTGTCGTCGACGTGCGCGAGGATGCGCGGGGCCCACCAGCCCAGGTCGGCCGTCCGCTCGCGCAGCAGGCGCTTCTGGGCCTCGACGTCGCGGTGGTCGACGTCGAAGTCGGCCGAGGGGAAGGAGAACATGGCCATCGCCCTGGTGGCGTCCCGGATGGGCCGCAGGAGCGCGGAGCGGCCGGACCCCCGGTGCTGGTACTCGATCAGCCGGCGGTCCAGCCCGAACTCGTTGGGCACGCTGTAGAAGGCCAGGACGAGTCCGAGGTGGCGGACGAACCTCTCGTGCGGCCCGAAGACCATCGCCCGCAGGCCCGAGTGCAGCCCGTCCGCCCCGATGACCAGGTCGAAGCGCCGCCGGTCGCCGCCCGCGAAGACGACGTCGACACCGTCCGCGTCCTGGGTGAGCTCGGCGATCCGGTCTCCGAAGACGTACTCGACGCGAGCGCAGGTGTCGTCGTGGAGCACCCGGGACAGGTCCCCGCGCAGGATCTCGATGTCCGCGATGTAGCCGTCGCCGCCGTCGTCGTCCGCGCTGTAGGTCTCCAGCACGTTCCCGTCGACGTCCACGGTGTCCGCGCCGGCGGTGTCGGTGCAGGCCGCGCGCACCGCCGCGTCCAGCCCCATCCGTCGGATGGCCTCCTTCGCCACCCCGCGCGCGTCCACCGCCTGCCCACCGGGACGCAGCCCGGGGGCCCGCTCCACCACGGTCACCTCGGCGCCCCGCCTGCACAGCCAGTGGGCCAGCGCGGGCCCCGCGATGCTCGCCCCGGCCACCAACACCCTGGTGCCGCTCATCGCGCGTCCTGCTCACCCGTTGCGCGGAGGAAGTCGAGCACGGTCGCGGCGAACAGCGGAGATTCCGTGATGTCGTAGTGCGTGCGGCCGGGCAGGATCGCCAGGGCGTGCCCACCGCTCGGCCGGCCGCTGCCGTCCCAGCCGCCGTCGCGCAGCCCGCCGTCGAGCAGGGCGAACACGTCGGAGAAGTGGCGGACCGGCGCCATGTCGGCGTCTGCGGCGACGATCAGGGTCGGCATCCGGAGCCCGCGGATCTGCTCGGTGTAGTCGAACTCGTTCGCCATCCAGGCGCCGAGCTTGTCCAGCAGGCCGGGGAAGTCCTCGGGGCGCGGAGCCACCTGCTGGTAGTGCTCGTAGGGCGGTGTCCCGATCATGAACTCCGCGGCGGCACCGTTCACCTGGGCTTGCTGGGCCGCGATCGCGGGGTCGAGTGCGTCCGACCGGATGTAGACGGAGGTGAGCACGAGCCGGCCGATCGAGTCCGGGTGCTTCGCCGCGACCTGCAGCGCCACCCCGCCACCGAGGGAGTAACCGACCAGGTCCGGCCGGTCGAGGTCCAGGTGACCGATCAGCGCGGCGACGTCGTCGGCCATCGACTCCAGCGTGATCGGCCGGTCGACATCGGCGGTGCGTCCGTGTCCCTGCAGGTCGACGGTGATCACCTGCCGGGTCTGGGTCAGCGCGGGCAGGACGGGCGCGAACATCTCGCCGGACATCAGTCCGCCGTGGAGCAGGATCAGCGGCCGTCCGGACCCGTGGGTCTCGACATAGAGGCTGACGCCGTTGACGTCGACGTACCGGCCGGCGGGGGCGGTGGTGGTGGTGCTCATGGCGGCTGCTCCTGGTCTGGGTCGCGGGGTGTCAGCGGTACAGACGCCGCGGGGACCCGGAACTCATCTGTGCGGACTCGTCAGGCGGGCCCCGGGCTCAGCGTGTCCGGTAGTGCGCGTAGATCAGCCCGCTGTCGAAGGCACGCTGCTCGACCAGCTTGAGATCGAGGCGCACACCGTCCGGGAAGAACCTCGTGCCGCCGCCGACCACGCTCGTGGTGGTGAACAGGTGGTACTCGTCCACCAAGCCCGCCGCGATCGCCTGGGCCGCGAGGTTCGGGCCGTCGACGGTGAGGTCGTGATCGGCATCGGCCTCGGCCCTGCGCACCGCGTCCGGGTCGAAGGTCAGCTCGATCCCGGTCCTCGCGCTGGACACCGACTCCAGCGTCGTGGAGTACGCGATCTTGTCCGCGCCGTCCGGCCCCTTCTCCGCGAGCCACTGGACGTGTCGTTTCACCTCGGGCAGCAGCGCCGACGGGATCGAGACAGTCCGTCGACCAGCCAGGGTTCTCGGGTCCTTGACGAGTAGCTCCCCGTGGTCCAGCTCGGCCTGCGATCGGTGTACGTGGATCTCTCCGGCTTCGATCACTACACCTCCGGCCCGTTCGCGGCCGTCGGCCCGGCTACGCGGCCCAACCCCTCGGAGGTCACGGGCGATCAAGCAGAGGCGACTCGTGCACGCAGCTGTACCGCAGTCGAAGCCCCACGCCCGGGCGGTTCCCAGCGCCACTCCTGTTCCACCGCGAAACCGGCCTCACGGCAGTCGTCGGGCAGTCCCGGCTTCAGCCACTTCTCGTGCGCCGAGACCAGCAGTTCGCCACCGGGGCGTAGCACCTGCCGGATGCTTGTCAGACCCGCGACGCGATCCGGCCAGATCATCACGTTGTTCACCGAGACCGCTACATCGACCGTGCCGTGCCCGACCCCATGCGAGGTTGCCGTCCCGGTCCGGAGGGTCAGCGTCGCGCCCTGCTCACACAAGCCTCGGCAACGTCGAAGCGTGGCGGCCAGCATCACGGGAGATGGATCGACCGCGACAACGGAAGCGCCACGGGCGAGGAGGGCGTGAACGCCGATCCCTGGACCCGGCCCGAGCACCAGCACATCCTTCGAGCGGACCTCGGGCACAAGATCGGCGATGTGGCGCTCGGTGGCGGCGTTCCCGCTCGCCATCAACAGGCCCCCCAGGCGACCGGTCCAGCCAGCAGGGATCTGGAAGCCGTTCGACACCATCCGATCGCCGAGTCCCATGCCACGAGTCAATCAGCGGGTCCCGTGGTGGGTCCATTCCGCGATCGCGTAGCCGGCAGGGCGTACGCATCCGGCGGCCGGGCTCCGCCCGACCCGATGGCGCCGGGTGCTCGACCGCGCGATGACATCGGCCTGGACGACATCGGATGACCCCGCCTCGCACCCACTGGGGACTGCCGGACCGGCTCAGTGATCGAGTCGAGCCACCAGCACGACGCCCGGGCCGGCCTGGCCGTCGGCCGGCAGGCGGAGCTCGGCCACCGGCCGCAGTCCGGCCTCGGTGATCATCGTGACGAGCTCCTCCGGTTGCCACCGGTGGGTCGTCCAGCTGACGGGAACGCCGCCGTAGCCCTCGGTGCGGGCGAGGTCGCCGTCGCCCACGTGCGTCGCGATGATCAACTGTCCCCCGGGCGCCAGGGCCCGGGTGAACGAGGCCAGGACCTGCGGCAGGACGTCGCGGGGCAGGTTGAACAGCGACCACCAGCCCAGCACCCCCGCCAGCGAGGACTCGGCCGGCTCGATCTCGGTCGCCGACGCGACGTCGAAGCGGCAGTGCGGGTGGAGCCGGCGCGCGTGCTCGATCATGCGGGGTGACAGGTCGACGCCGGACGCGTCGACACCGCGCTCGACCAGGTAGGAGGTCACGGTGCCCGGGCCGCATCCGACGTCGAGCACCGGGCCGCGTCCGGCGACCGCGTCGGCGAAGACGTCCATCGCGGCCTTGAGCCACGGGTGGGTGCGGACGTCTCCGACGCCCGTCGTGGTCACCATCTCCACGTAGTTGTCCGCGACGCGGTCGTACGAGTCGCGGACGACGTCCAGGTCAGCGGGACGGCGTACCGACGGAGAGGACATGGGGCGACCCTAGGAGCGTCGCCGTAGACACCGGCGAGCGACACGCTCGGGCCGTCGTCGCACTCCGCCTCGCGCAGCCACCCGGAGGTGGGCAGGGTAAGGGGGATGCAGGTGGACTGGCACGGCGAGCTGCTCGCACAGATGGAGTTCTACTGGGACATGTCGCTGCGGCCGCGACTCGAGGGCCTCACCGACGAGGAGTACCTCTGGGAGCCCGCCCCCGGGTGCTGGTCGGTCCGCCCGCAGCCCGACGGCACCGCCACCGTCGACTGGGCCCACCCCGCACCCGATCCGCCGCCGTTGACGACGATCGCCTGGCGGATCTGCCACGTCGCGGGCCTGTGCTTCGACCTGCGGACCAGCAGCCACTTCGGCGCGGGGGACTGGTCGCCCGAGCGCATCGACTGGCCGAGGACCGCCGCCGACGGTGTCGCCTACCTCGACCGGACCTACACCGCGTGGCGGGACGCCGTCCGCGAGGCCGGGCCGGCCCGGCTCATGGAGCGGACCGGGGACGCCGAGGGCCCCTACGCCGAGTACCCGTTCGCCACGCTCGTTCTCCACCTCAACCGCGAGCTGATGCACCACGGCGGCGAGATCGGGCTGATGCGGGACCTCTACCGGGTGCGCACCACCTGACGGCGCGGGGAGCGGCTCAGTAGATGGCGCCCGGCTCCTCGGTGATCTCGGGCAGGATCACCCCGTCCTCCATGACGTTCGCCCCCGGAATCTCGTGGAGGAAGATCGCCAGGCTCTCCTTGGCGTCCCCGGTGATCGCACACCAGGCGTCCGCGAGGCCGTGGATGAGCTCGGCCCGGACCGTCGCCGAGCGACCCTCCCGGATGAGCCCGACCATCCGTGACCCGTCGACGGGCTCGCCGGCCACGAAGATGCTCCCCTTCGGGACCTCGACGAACGAGCAGTGCACGTAGGTGCCGGGCGCTCCGGTGACCTCGCTGTGGACCTTGGTCATCGCCGCTGCGATCTCGGGCTTGTGCTGCAGCGTCGCGGCGCCGGTGGGGACGGTGAACTGGTAGTAGGGCACGGTGACCTCCACGGTGGTCGGACTCGATTCGAGTCCGACCGTATCCGGGCCCGGACCGACCGGCGGGCTGGGCAGCAACGTGCTCAACGACCGGCTGCGGCTGCTCGTGGACCACGGCGTGCTCGAGCGGGTCCGGTACCAGGACAACCCGCCCCGTCACGAGTACCGGCTCACGGCCAAGGGGGCGGATCTCTACCCGGTGCTCCTCGCCGTGATGGCGTGGGGGGACCACTGCGCCGAGCCCGTCGGGTGGCGCGACATGACCGCGGAGTTCGAGCCGGACGCCTGGTAGCGGCCCGTCGTCTCAGAGCCCGAGCTGCAGGCGGGGGCAACCCCGTTCGGCGCGGGAGACGCAGATCATCATCAGGTTCTGCTCGTCCTTCTCCTCGTCGGTCAGGAGCGAGTCGCGGTGCTCGGCGCGCCCGGCCAGCAGGGGCGTCTCGCAGCTGCCGCAGGTCCCCTCCCGGCAGGACCAGTCGGCGGCGATGCCGGCCTGTTCGGCGACGGTCAGGATGCTCACGCCGGCGGGCACGGTGGCCGTGATGCCGCTGGTGCGGAACTCGACCTCGAACGAGCCGTCGGGCCCGGCGGGCTCGAGGGTCCGCGGGGTGAAGCGTTCGACCCGCAGCGAGCCCGCCGGCCACCCGGACGTCCGGTCGGCGACGGCGTCGAGCAGCGGCTCCGGCCCGCAGGCGTAGACGAGCGTGTCCGGGCGGGGCGTGCCGAGCCGGCCCGCGAGGTCGAGCAGTCCGACCTCGTCCTGCGGGGCGATCGTGACCCGGTCGCCGTAGCGGGCGAGCTCGTCGACGAACGCCATCGAGCTCCGGGTACGCCCGCCGTAGAGCAGGCTCCACTCCGCGCCGTCCCGCTCGGCCCGGGCGATCATGGGCAGGAGCGGGGTGATCCCGATGCCGCCGGCGACGAAGACGTAGCCGGGCGCGCCCTCGAGCTCGAAGTGGTTGCGGGGTTCGCCGACCTCGACGATGTCGCCGTCGTGCAGCTTGTCGACGATGTACTTCGAGCCGCCGCGGCTCTCCGGCTCGCGCAGGACCCCGATCCGCCAGGCGCGGTCGTCGCAGGGGTCGGAGCACAGCGAGTACTGGCGGGTGAGGCCGTTGTCGAGGACCACGTCGACGTGCGCGCCGGGGGTCCAGGAGGGCAGGGGTCCGCCGTCGGTGCGCCCGAGGGTCAGGCCGACGACGCCGTCTGCGGCGTCGCGCCGCTGGTGAATGATCATCTGCATGGGGACCGCCCTTCAGCGCATCTGGCCGGCGCCGACGTAGGGATGGGGGCTGGTGAGCAGGACGCCCTCGGCGAAGCGGGAGAGGCGGAAGTCCGGGGCCGCGATGTCGGGGTCGGAGCTCCGGCCGTCGACGACGAGGTCGGCGACCAGCTGCCCGACGGCCGGGGAGATCTTGTACCCGTGCCCGGAGAAGCCCGCGGCGACGACGAGCCCGCCGACCGGTGTCGTGGAGATGACCGGGTTGAAGTCGGGGGTGACGTCGTAGCAGCCGGCGTAGGTCGAGGAGACCGCCGGGTTCGCCAGCCCCGGCAGGCGGGTCCCCACCTTGTCCACGGCGAGGTCGACGAACGACGAGCTGGCCTGGTTGGAGTAGTGGTCGGGGTCGGCGGGTTCGAGCACGGACAGGTCGGAGTTGCCGAACAGCAGCTCCCCGGAACCCTCGGACCGGATGTACTGCAGCGAGACCAGGTCGGAGAACACCGGCACCGGGCCGAGGTCCTGGCCGGGGTCGACGAGCACGATCTGCTCGCGGTGCACGGTGATCGGCAGGTCGATGCCGAGCCCGGCGAGCAGGGGCACCGACCACGGGCCGGCGGCGAGCACGACGTGTCCGGCCGCGATCCGGGTGCCGTCGGCGAGCTCCACGCCGGTGACGCGGTCGCCGTCGGTGGTGACGGCGGTGACGGTGCTTCCCTGGCGCAGCCGCACGCCGGCGCGGCGCGCGGCGGCGGCGAAGGCCTGCGCCGTCCGGTAGGCGTCGCCGTAGCCGCCGCGGGGTTCCCAGGCGAACGCGCCGAACGGCTCGAGGTCGGCGGCCGGCCAGAGCTTCGCGACCTCGGTGTGGTCGATGTCCTCGGTCTGCACACCGACGGCGCGCTGGTCGGCCAGGGAGGCGTGCAGGGCGTCGACGTTCTCGTCGCCGACGCCGACGACGTAGCCGGTCTGGTGGAAGCCGATCTCGGTGCCGAGCACGTCCGGGGCGTTCTCGAGGACCTCGAGGCTGCGGGCGGCCATCGCGGCCAGGGACGACACCCCGTAGTGGCTGCGGACGACGCCGGAGGACTTCCCGGTGCCACCGGACCCGACGGTGTCGCGCTCGACGACGACGACGTCGGTGACGCCGCGCCGGGTCAGGGCCCACGCGGCCGAGCAGCCCTCCAGGCCACCGCCGATGATCACGACCTCGGCGGTGTCGGTGGTGGAGGAGGGGGTCATGGGGTCACTCCTTCGGGAGCGTCGGGTGCCGCGGCGGCCGCGGACAGGGCGTCCATCCGGGACGTGGTCCGGTCGAGACCGGTACCGGGCGGGCCCCAGACCAGGACGAACTCGGCGGTGTCGGGCCCGTCGTTGCGGACCCCGTGCCGCACCCCGGCGGGCGCGAGCAGGGCGTCGCCGGGACGCAGCTCGACGGTGTCGCCGTCGAGGGTGATCGTGGCCCGGCCGCTGATCAGCAGGTAGATCTCGTCGAGCGGACCGGTCCCCTGTCCCGTGGTCTCCGGGTGGGTGTGGTCCCCCTCGGTGGCGCCCGGCGGGAAGCTCCACCGCTGCACCGCGACCGGCAGCCGGTTCCCGGTGCGGAAGTACCACTGCGCTCGGATCGGCGCGGTGCCCCCGTGCAGCAGATACGGGAAGGACGCGTGCCCGTGACGTTCGACGTGGGCCGCGTCCATCACCGGTCGCCTCCGCCGGCCGGCCGCGCCCCGACGCGGGCGACGACGGTCTTGAGCGCGACGTAGCTCTCGAGGGCGACCAGCCCCCGTTCCCGGCCGGTGCCGCTGAGCTTGGTCCCGCCGAACGGGACGGCGGTGCCGCCGCCGAAGTACTCGTTGATCATCACGTAGCCGGCGTCGACCCGGCCCGCCACCCGCAGCGCCCGGTCGATGTCGCGGGTGTGGATGCCGACGCCGAGGCCGTAGTCGGTGGCGTCGGCGAGCGCGACGGCCTCGTCCTCGTCGTCGAACCCGAGCACGGTCAGGACGGGGCCGAAGATCTCCTCGCGCGCGATCCGCATGTCCGGCGTGACGTCGACGAACGTGGTGGGCGCGAGGAAGTGTCCGCGGTCGGGCAGGGCACCGCGCGGGCCGTCGGCGACGCGCGCGCCCTCCCGGCGGCCGATCTCGACGTAGCCGGCCACGCGGGCGTGGTGCTCGGCCGAGACCAGCGGGCCGAGGTCCGGGTCGTCGATCCCGGGGCCGATGCTCAGCGCCGCGGTCCGGGCCACGATCCAGTCGACGAGCTCGCCCTGCACCGCGCGGTCGACGAGCAGCCGCGAGCCCGCGTCGCAGTACTGGCCGCTGTTCGCGGTGAAGCCGGTGACGACCTGGGCGGCGACGTCGTCGAGGTCGGCGTCGGCGAACACGATCTGCGGGGACTTGCCGCCGAGCTCGGTGACCACCGGGGTGATGTGCTCGGCCGCCGCACGCAGCACGGCCCGTCCGGTGACCACCGAGCCGGTGAAGGTCAGCGACCCGATCCCGGGGTGGGCGGCGAGGGCGTGCCCGGCCTCGCGGCCGAGGCCGGTCACGACGTTGCAGGTCCCCGGCGGGTAGCCGGCCGCCTCGACCAGCTCGGCGAAGCGCAGCGCGGTGAGCGGCGTCTGCTCGGCGGGTTTGACCACCGCGGTGTTGCCGGTGGCCAGCGCCGGCGCGACGCTGCGGCAGAGCATCGACAGCGGCGCGTTCCACGGGACGATGTGGGCGGTGACCCCGACCGGCCCGCGCACCGTGTAGGCCAGCGAGCCGGGCCCGACCGGGATCGTCTCGCCGTGCACCTTGTCGGCCGCGCCGGCGTAGTAGTCGAGGTAGGCGACGCACCCGGCGATCTCGGAGCGGGCCAGCGACAGCGGCTTGCCGGTGTCGAGGGTCTCCAGCCGGGCGAGCTCCTCGCGGGCGGCGTCCAGCTCCGCGGCGAGCGCGCGCAGTGCCCGTCCACGCTCGGCCGGCGTGACCGACCGGGCGTGGCGGGCGGCGTCGCGGGCCGCGGCGACGGCGAGGTCGACGTCGGTGCCGTCGCCGCGGGCGACGACCCCGATCGTCGTCGCCGTGGAGGGGTCCTCGACGGGCATGCTCCGGCCGCTGCGGGCCGGGACCCGGGCACCGCCGATGTGCAGAAGAGGGTGCTCCGGCACGGTGACGGTGGTGGTCGCGGGGGCGGTGACGGGGGCGGTGCCGTTCGTGGTGGTCATGGCGTCACGGGTCCGGGAACATGCGGGTCATGGTGTCCTCGTCGCCGGCGGGGACGCGGTCGACGCCGAGCATCTTGTCGATCACCATGTTCTGGAAGCGGTGCAGCGGCTCCTCGAACCGGAAGCACATCCGCCCGCCCCGGTAGGCCGGGTTCTCGATGCCCTCCTGGACCCGCTCGACGATCTCGAGATCCTGGCGGTTGACCAGGTCCCAGAACTTGTCGAGCTGCTCGACGCCCTGCTCGGCGGCGGGGTCCTCGAGGGACTCGGGGTGGGCGAGCAGGACGGCGGTCTCGACCGTGCGGTTCGGGGCGACCGGGCGGTTGAGCAGCACGAAGGCGTGGTTGGGCAGCACGACCAGGGCGGTGCTGGGGAACAGCCAGGTGAACCGTCCGCTGTCGGCGTCCTGCTCGCCGAGCGAGCTCAGCGGCGACAGGCCGTCCCAGCCGCCGGCCTCGGTGTTGCGCGAGACCGGGGTGGTGCACATGCCGGTGTACATCCCGGGCCCCTGCCAGCGGTAGTGGTCGGAGAACTTGGAGACCTGGTTGAGCTCGGGGTGGACCCAGGGCAGGTGGTAGTACTCCATGAAGTTCTCGCCGACGAGCTTGTAGTTCGCGGCGACGTCGTAGGTGCGGCGGCGCTGCGGGACCCACTGGTCGAGCCGGTAGTCGGCGAAGCGCGCCGGCAGGTCGCCGAGCTGGGTCGCCAGCGGGGCGGGGTCGGGGGCGAGGTTGACGAACAGGAAGAAGCCCCAGGTGTCGACCGCGACGTCGAGCAGGCCGTAGTCGGCGCGGTCGAAGTCCTTGGCCACCGAGGTATCGAAGATCGCCTCCTGGCCGGCGGGCACGTCGGAGCCCTCGAACAGCGGCGTACCCAGGCACGTTCCGTCGGTGTCGTAGGTCCAGTTGTGGTACGGGCAGCGGATGCGCCCGCGGTGCCCGACGTCGCGGGCTGTCGAGTCGAGCAGCTTCGTGGCGCGGTGCCGGCAGACGTTGTGGAACGCCCGGAGCGCGCCGTGCCGGTTGCGGGTGACGATGACCGACCGGCCGGCGACCTCGACGACCACGCAGGCGCCGGGCCGGTCCACGTCGCCCGCCATCCCGACCGCGACCCAGCCGCTGGCGAACACCTTCTCCCGCTCGAGGGCGAAGAACTCCGGGGAGCTGTAGGCGTCCGGGATCAACGTCGACGCCAGCTCCACCGGCAGGCGGGTCCGGCGGTAGGTCTCCTCCTCGGTGAAGCTCGCCGGATGCATCGGGCGTTGCGGCAGGGCTGCGTAGGGGTCGCCGGTTCGCACCGTCGAGAGGTCGGATGTCATCGCGGGGTTCTCCCTTCGAGGGGGTGACACGGGCGTCCGCGCGGGTGCGCGCGGCCGGTGCGGGCGTGCTCAGACGTGGAAGCTGCGCGGGAACGACGGGTCGGTCAGGGCCGGGCGGGTCACCGAGAAGGCGTCGATCGGGTGCGACGGCGCGCGGTCCTGCGCGAGGTCGGCCAGCAGCCGTCCGATCAGCGCGGCGAACTTGTAGGCGTGCCCCGCGCCGTTGGCGACCACGATCTGCGGGTGCTCGGGCAGGGTGTCGAGCACGAAGTTCTGGTCCGGCGGCACGGTGTAGAGGCAGGTCTTCGAGTACAGCTCGGGCCCGCCGAAGCGCGGGATGTGCTCCTCGACGAACTCGGCGTAGCGCTCGCGGCGCACCGGGTCGGGGTCGAACGTGCGGTCCTGCGCGGTGGTCTCGTTCCCGCCCATGTGCTGGCCGAGCTTCGTGGCGACCTCGCCGTAGACCGGGAAGCCGTAGAAGTTGTGCCGGCCGTGCCACATGAACACCGGGAACCGCGACGGCGCGAACTCGGCCAGGTGCGGGGTGGCGTAGTAGGTGACCTGCTCGCGCAGCACGGTCAGCGGCAGCGTCGTCCCGGTCTCGGCGAGCACCTGGTTGGTCCAGGCGTCACTGGCCACGACGACCCGGTCGGCATGCAGGACACCCTGGTCGGTCACCACCGCGACCCCGTCCCCGTCGGGCCGCACCGCGCGGGCCGGGGTCTGCGCCATGACCTCGGCGCCGTGCGCGCGGGCCAGCGCGATGTGCACCGCGTTCGCCCGCGCCGCGTCGACGATGCCGGACTCCTCCTGGTAGAGGGCCTGCTCGCTGCCGCCGACCCGGAACTGCGGCCACCGGGCGGTGAGCTCGTCGGCGTCGAGCAGCTCGTAGGCGACCCCGAAGCGGTCGAACATCTCGGTGTAGCCCTCGATGTTGCGGGTGCCGGTCGCCGCGCCCGCGCGCGCCACCCGGTCCTCGATGACCAGCCCGCCGGTCCGGGTGACGATCTGCTGGCCGGACTCGGACTCGACCTCGTCCCAGGCCTTGTAGGCCGGCGCGGCCAGCGCGGCGTACTCCGCCTGGTGCTGGGCGAGCCGGATGATCCGGGAGTGGTCCTGGGATGCGCCGCGGTGGTGCCCGAGCTCGAACTGCTCGATCCCCAGTACGCCGGGACCGAGGTCGGCGGCGAGCCGGTGCAGGGCGGCCGAACCCAGCCCGCCGAGGCCGACGACGATCGCGCGGTAACTGGTCATCATCTTCACTCCTGTTCGAGTCGGACGAGCGCCTCGGACCGGGGTCGCGGCGGCGGTACGCGGTGCTGCGAGGAAGTGTCAGCGCCGGAAACCGTTCGCGTCCATCGAAGAATCGAACCAGGGATCTTGTACAATCCATACATGATCGACCGGCGCCTGCGCGTGCTCGCGGCGATCGCGCGGCACGGGACCGTGACCGTCGCCGCGGAGGTCTGCCGGATGACCCCGTCCGCGGCCTCGCACCAGATCCAGGCGCTGGCCCGCGAGCTCGACGTGCCGCTGCTCGAAGCGGTCGGGCGCGGGGTACGGCTGACCCCGGCCGCGCGCACGCTGCTCGCCCACGGCGAGATCCTCACCGCCCAGTGGGAGCACGCCAGGGCCGACCTGGCCGCCCTGCGCGCCGGTGACGTGGGCGGGACCCTGCGCTTCTGCGGCTTCTCCACCGCGGCCGCAGCGGTGGTGCCCGCGGCCCTGGAGCATCTGCGGCGTGAGCACCCGGCGCTGCGCCTGCACCTGCGCGAGACCGAGCCGGCCCGCTCGTTCGACCTGCTCGCCGCCGAGGACACCGACATCGCCGTCGTCGTCGCCACCCCGAGCATCCCGCCGGCCACCGACGTCGCCTTCGAGCAGCTCGCCCTCTACGACGAACCGCTCGACGTCCTGGTGGGCCCCGACCACCCGCTGGCCGGGCGCGACGGGGTCGGCCTCGCCGAGTTCGCCACCGACCCCTGGGTCGGCAGCAACCCCGGACGCGCCTACCACCAGCTCGTCATGCTGGCCTGCACCAGCGCCGGCTTCGCGCCCGACGTCGCGCACTACGCCGACGAGTGGGACACCGGCGCCGCGCTGGTCGCCCGCGGGTTCGGCGTCGCCCTCGTGCCCCGGCTGGCCGAGCTGCCGTCCCGGCACGACACGCGGCGGATCCCGATCACGACCGCGCCGGTGCCGATCCGCCGCGTGATCGCCGCCGTGCGCGCCGGTTCGGGGGAGCAGCCCATGATCGCCGCCGGCCTCGACGCCCTCCGGTACGTCACGACCGCGCTCGCACCCGCCCTCGCCGGCCCGGGGCCGCTGTAGCGCCGTGCGCGCCCCCGACGCCGGGGTGGCCGGTCGTGCTCGAATGGACGGCGTGACCGCACCGCTCCGCACGGGCTCGCTCGGACTCGTCGTCCACCCCTCCACCGCCGTCGCCGGGTCCGTCGAACGGACGCTGCGCTGGGCGGACGGGCACGGCCTCACGATCCTGGCGCGCACCGCCGACCGCGCCCGGATCGGTGACGGCGCCGAGTACGTCGACGACGCGGAGTTCGCGGCGCGGGCCGACGGGGTGCTCAGCCTCGGTGGCGACGGGACCATGCTCGGCGCGCTGCGCCTGGTGGCCGCGCGTCCGGTGCCGGTGCTCGGGGTGAACCACGGCCACCTCGGGTTCCTCACCGAGATCGAGCCGTCGGACCTGGAGCCCACGCTGGCCCGACTCGTCGAGGGCGACTTCTCCGTCGAGTCCCGGGGCGCGCTGCGGCTCGGGAGCACCGTGGACGGCACGTCGCTGACCGCGTTCAACGATCTGGTGCTGCGCGCTGCGACCCGGGGCGGCACGACGGCGGTGGACCTCGACGTCGCCGGGGAGCACTTCGGGCACTACCGCGCCGACGCCCTGGTCGTGTCCTCGCCGAGCGGCTCGACCGCCTACAACTACGCCGCGGGCGGGCCGGTGGTGTCGCCGTCGCTGCACGCCGTCGTCGTCACGCCGGTGGCGCCGATGTCCGGGATCAGCCGCCCGGTCGTGCTCGGACCGGAGGAGACGATCGTGCTGACGCTGCCCCGCGACGCCCACCCGGCGGTGCTGGAGGCGGACGGCGCCGAGCCGCGCGACGTCGCCGCCGGGGCCGCGGTACGGATCGACTACGTCCCCGACGCCGCCCGGATCGTGCGCCTGGACCCGGCCCGGCACGCCCGCCGCAGCCGGGTCAAGCTCAGCCTGCTGGACCTGCCGCTGCGCCCCGACCAGCTCCTCGAGCTGATCCCGGCCGAGCTGCGCACCGCCCGCGGCATCGGTGGCGGCGCACCGGGTCAGTAGACGTCGCGCAGGTAGCGCCGGTCCGCGCTCAGGCGCTTGACGTAGGCGCGGGCGCCGTCGTCGTCGAGGTGGCCCCGCCCGCGGACGACGTCGTGCAGGGCCCGGTCGACGTCGGTGGCCATTCGTTCCGCGTCGCCGCAGACGTAGAGGTGCGCGCCGTCCTGCAGCCAGGTCCAGAGGTCGTGGGCGTAGCGGCGCATCAGGTCCTGCACGTAGATCTTCTGCCGCTGGTCGCGGGAGAACGCGGTGTCGAGACGGTCGAGCAGGCCGTCGTCGCGCATGTCCTCCAGCTCGTCGCGGTAGTAGAAGTCGCTCGCGGCGTGGCGCTCGCCGAAGAACAGCCAGTTCGGTCCGGTGTGGCCGAGCTCGCGGCGCTCCTGCAGGAACGCGCGGAACGGGGCGATGCCGGTCCCCGGGCCGATCATGATCATCGGTGTGTCCGGTCCGGACGGCGGCCGGAAGTGCGTCGAGCGCTGCACGAACACCGGGATGTCGACGTCGTGGCCGCGGTCGGCCAGGAACGTCGAGCAGACGCCGGTGCGCTGCTTTCCGCGGTGCTCGTAGCGGACCGTGGACACGGTCAGGTGCACCTCGTCCGGGGTCGCCTTCGGACTCGACGAGATCGAGTACAGCCGCGGGGCCAGCGGTCTGAGCACGCCGAGCCACTCGTCGAGGTCGGCCCGGATGCCGAACTCGGCGAGCAGGTCCATCGACTGCCGTCCCCACAGCCAGCGCGCCAGGTTGGTCGTGTTGCCCGGGCGCAGCAGCGTGTCCAGCTCGTGGCTCCCGGCGCGGTCCTTCACGAAACACAGCAGCTCGGGGGTGATCCGCAGGATCTCCAGGCGCTCCCGCGCGGCCGCGCGCAGCGACACCTCGCCCGGCCCGTCCAGGGTGACGGTGGCCTCCGGGTCCAGCCCGGTCGCGCCCAGCCACTCGTCGACCGCGCCCTCGCCGTTCCTCGGCCAGACACCGAGCGCGTCACCGGCCTGGTACCCGAACGCGGGGTCGTCGACGGCGAAGGCGAACTGGCGGACGTCCTTGGCGGAGCTCTGGTGGTTGAGCGGCCGGTTGGTCACCATCCGGGTGGGCAGCGGGTTGTTCCG
>NZ_JADQDD010000105.1 GCF_019263595.1 Pseudonocardia sp. KRD291
TCGAGAACGGGGGTGCGCCGGAGAGGGCGTTCGAGTTCGCTTCGCGCGTCAGAGCAGACAGAGCGCGCTGTCGGTCCGCGCCAGATCGACGTGGCGGCGGGCCACGAGGCGCAGACGGAGCGAAGTCACGGCACCAGATTGCCACGGGTGTCCGGACCGAAGCCAGCGCGTGCCCGCATGGTGGGAGGCGATTCACAGACGGCGTCCCGGCGGGAAGCCCCTCGAGGACTGGCACACTCGGATGTCGTGCCACCTCCCGCCGTATCCGCCGAGCCGCCGTTCGGCATCTACGTCCACGTGCCGTTCTGCGCGAGCCGGTGCGGGTACTGCGACTTCAACACCTACACCGCCTCCGAGCTCGACGGCTCCGGCGCGTCCCCGGACGGCTGGCTCGACGCCGTCCGCCGGGAGCTCGCGCTGGCCGCGGCGACGGTGGGGGAGCGGCCGGTGGAGACCGTGTTCGTCGGCGGCGGGACGCCGTCGCTGCTCGGGGCGGAGCGTCTGGGCCTGGTGATGGACGCGGTCCGGTCGGAGTTCCCGCTCGCCCCCGGCGCCGAGGTGACGACCGAGTCGAACCCGGAGTCGACGTCGCCGGAGTTCTTCGCCGGGCTCGCCGCGGCCGGGTTCACCCGCGTCTCGCTGGGCATGCAGTCCGCCGCGCAGCACGTGCTGGCCGTGCTCGACCGCAAGCACACGCCGGGCCGCGCCGTCGAGGCGGCGCGCGAGGCCCGCGCGGCCGGCATCGGGCACGTCAACCTCGACCTGATCTACGCGACCCCCGGCGAGACCGACGACGACCTGCACCGCTCGCTCGACGCCGTGCTCGAGGGCGGGGTCGACCACGTCTCCGCGTACGCCCTGATCGTCGAGGACGGCACGGCGCTGGCCCGCCGGGTCCGCCGCGGCGAGCTGCCGGCCCCGGACGACGACGTCGCCGCGACCCGCTACGAGATCCTCGACGCGCGCCTGACCGAGGCCGGTCTGCGCTGGTACGAGGTGTCGAACTGGTCCGTGCCCGGGACCGACGCCGAGTGCCGGCACAACCTGGGCTACTGGCGCGACGGCGACTGGTGGGGCCTCGGGCCGGGCGCGCACTCGCACCTGGCCGGCTCCCGCTGGTGGAACGTCAAGCACCCGGCCCGCTACGCCGCCGCGCTCACCGCGGGCGAGACCCCGGAGGCCGGGCGCGAGGACCTGACCGCCGCCGAGCGCTACACCGAGCGGGTCATGCTGCGCCTGCGCCTGGCCGAGGGCCTGCCGCTGGACATGCTCGACGGCCCCGGACGGGGCGCGGCGGCCCTCGCCCGCGACGACGGCCTGCTCGAGCGAGACCCGTTCGACACCGGACGGGCCGTCCTCACCCCCCGCGGCCGCCTCCTGGCCGACCGAGTCATCACCGACGTCCTGACCGCCGTCCCGGTGCCGCGGTGACCCGTCCCGTCCCGACCTCGCACAGGTTCGTGCGTCCTCGCACAGGTTCGAACCTGTGCGAGGACGCCATCCGGTGTGCGAAGTCGGGCCGGCGACGGGGTGGGGGCGGGCGGTGAGCCCTCGGCGGCGGTTGCTGGTCGGGGTGCTCGCGCTCGTCGTGGTCGCGGTAGTGGTCGTCGCGGTGCTGGTGTCGGTCTTCGGGGCGCGGGGCATGTCCGGCGGCGGCGGGCCGGTCGCGCAGGACCGGCCGGGGACGGTGCTGCTGGTACCGGGCTACGGGGGCAGCCGGTCCGGGTTGCTGCAGCTCTCCGGCCGGATCCAGTCCACCGGCCGCCAGACGCAGGTGCTGCGCCTCGACGGTGACGGCACCGGCGACCTGAACCGCCAGGTCGAGGTGCTCGACGCCGCCGTGGACGCCGCGCTGGCCGGCGGCGCGCCCTCGGTCGACGTCGTCGGCTACTCGGCGGGCGGTGTCGTCACGGGGCTGTGGGCGGCCCGCGACGACGGTGCGGCGAAAGCCCGCCGCGTCGTCACGCTCGGCTCGCCGCTGCACGGGACGACGCTGGCCACGCTCGGCTCGACGTTCGCCCCGGACGCCTGCCCGCAGGCCTGCCGCCAGCTCGCGCCCGGCTCGTCGCTGCTCACCGAGCTCGACGCCGACCGGGTCGGGGCCGAGGTGCCGTGGCTGTCGCTGTGGACGACCGACGACGAGACGGTCACCCCGCCGGACTCCGCGCGCCTCGACGGCGCGACGAACGTCGAGCTCCAGCAGCTGTGCACCGGTGCCCGGGTCTCGCACTCCGCGCTGCCCACCGACGAGGCGGTCACCGGCCTGGTGCTGCGCGCCCTGTCCCCGGCGCCGATCACCGCGGCCCCCACCGACTGCGGCACCCTGCGCGCGGCCGGCCGGGCCTGAGGGCGCGCGGCCGGCCGGTTCTGAGGGCGCGCGGCCGAGGCGTGGACCGGCGCGCTCAGCTCGTGACGTCCTTGGTGGCCAGGTTCGCCCAGGCCGCGCCGAACGCGACCAGGATCCAGCCGAGCTGGACCAGCGCACCGCGGTCGACCGCGGTGTAGAGGATCGGATCGCGGAACAGGTCGATCCAGGCCAGCCAGTGCGCCGTGGGCAGGAACTGTTCGACCGCGCCGGCCGCCTCCAGCGGCTGCAACGACGCGCTCGTGACCACGACCGCCAGCACGCCGAGCGCGGCGGCCAACGGCGAGTCGGTCAGCGTGGAGAAGAAGATCCCGATCGCGCCGAGGGTGAGCATGCACAGACCCAGGTAGCCGACGGTGAGCAGCGTGCGGGTGAGGAGGTCGACCGGCTCGATCACCGGCCCGGACAGCGACGGCACCGCGCCGAAACCGGTCACCGCGGCCGTGCCGCCGCTGGTGGTCGTGCCGCCGAACCCGAACGCGGCGATGCCGACGACGTAGGACGTGACCGTCACGAATGCGACCGCGAGCAGCACGAACGCCGCCACCGAGACGAGCTTCGCGAACAGCATCCGCAGCCGCCCGACCGGGCGGACGAGCAGGTAACGCAGCATCCCGGTGGAGGCCTCGCCGGCCACGGTGTCCCCGGCGACGACGGCGACGGTGATCGGCAGGAACACCGGCAGCACCAGGGCCAGCGCCGCGGCCGGGAAGATCTGGCCGTTCGTGGTGACCGCGGACAGGAACGCCGCGCCACGGCCGGGCGGGGGCGCCAGGCCGGTCGCGGACACCAGTACCGCGACCAGCGCGGGCAGCGCGCACAGCAACGCCCAGCACATCCACACGCGCCGTCTGCGCAGCATCAGGGCCAGCTCGACGCCGATCACCGGACGATCCTCTCGGTCGACGGGCCGGACCGGTCGTCGTCGGCGGCGCGGGACCGCCCGTTGCGGGCCGGGTCGAACCGGTCCGCGCCGGAGCCGGAGCGTTGCAGCACCACCTGTTCCAGCGTCCGGCGCTCGACCTCGAGCCCGGTCACGGCCACGCCGCGGGAGACCAGGTGCGCGTTCAGCCCGGCCGGGTCGTCCGCCCGGACGGTGACCGTCGTGCCGGCGCGCTCCTCGACGACGCCGCCGAGCAGCCGCGCGGCGGCGTCCGGGTCGGGGGTGTGCACGATGACCCGGCCGGTCGGGGCGCGCAGGACGTCCATGTCCTCGGTGAGCACCAGCCGTCCGGCGTCCATCAGGCCGATCCGGGTGCACAGCGCCTCGACCTCGGAGAGCAGGTGGCTCGACAGCACGACGGTGGTGCCGCCGGCGTTGAGCGAGACCAGCAGCCTGCGGATCTCGCCGATGCCGCGCGGGTCCAGGCCGTTGGTCGGCTCGTCCAGGATCAGCAGCGGCGGGCGCCGCAGCAGGGCCGCGGCGATGCCGAGGCGCTGGCGCATGCCCAGCGAGTAGGCCCGCACCGGGCGCCGGTCGACCCCGGCCAGGCCCACCTGCTCCAACGCCTCCTCGACGCGCCGCCGCCGCGCCCCCGGACGCACCAGGAGACCGCCGCGGGTACCGGCCGCGTCGAGCATCCGCAGGTTGGACCGCCCGGGCAGGCCCGGCCACGCGGCCGGGCCCTCGACCAGCGCACCGACCCGGGGCAGCACGCTCGCCGCGGCCCGGGGCATCGGCTCGCCCAGCACCTGGGCCGTCCCGGACGTCGCGTGCACGAGGCCGAGCAGCATCCGGACCATCGTCGTCTTGCCGGAGCCGTTCGGCCCGAGCAACCCGAAACGGGACCCGGCGGGCACCTGCAGGTCGACCCCGTCCACGGCGACGATCCGGCCGAAGCGCTTGGTCAGTCCCTCGGTGCGGATCACCGGTCCGTCGTCCGCTCCGGCGTCCCCCGGCACCCGCGGCGCGTTCACCGCCGCACCCCGGGGACGAGCTCCGTCGCGGCCGCTTCGAGCACGTCCGGCACCACGGTCCCGGCCAGCAGGAACCCGCCGCCGCGCCGGCGCACCACGACCAGGCCGAGCAGTGGCGTCGCCACCCGCACGGCGCGGTCCGGCGCGAACCCGGCGATCGGAACGCCGCCCGCGGCACCGGCCCCGCCGATGATCTGGCGCGCGACGTCGCGCCCGGCCGGGACCAGCACGAACCGGCTCACCCCGGTCCCGTAGACGCCGATGCCGGGCAGGGCGCCCTCGTCGGAGCCGGGCAGCTCGACCCGCGCCCGCCCGGCCAGCGAGTCCGGCGGCGGCGGGGCGCCGAGCCCGCGCAGCACCCCGGCCAGGTCGCCGGGCCGGGCGGAGACCGACTCGGCGCCGGGCGGGACGTCCGGGCGCAGCGCGAGACCGGACGGCGGCGCGGCCTCGACCGAGGTGAACGCGGTGGAGAGCACCGGCCCGGCCGCGCCCTTCGCGGCGATCTCGACGGCCATCGGCAGCGCGGGCGTCCCGGCCGGGCCGGGCAGCGCCCAGACGTCGATCCGCCCGACCGTGCCGGCGGGGTCGGCGGGGACGACGCGGATCCCCGGGACCGCGTACCCGGCGATCCGTCGCGGCGGCAACGCGGACACCGCTTCGGTCGCGGTGATCCCGAGCAGCCGCCGGGCCAGGTCGGACGGCGCGAGGTCGGAGGCGCGCGGCAGCCGGACCGGGGCGGTCCCGCGGATCGTGGTCAGCCGGTTGCCGCCGTAGTCCCAGAGGTACTCGGTGTCGCCGAGGCGGTAGGTGTCGATCTCGCCGGCCGGGGTGAGCTGGTCGATCCGCCAGCGGTCCCGGGCCGCCACCTGCACCCGGATCCGGGTGGTCGTGGACAGCAGCGCGGACGCGCTCTCCAGCCGCGGGATGTCGGGCAGCCCGAGCCCCCCGGTGCTCTCCGCGAGGCCGGTGTGCGGCACGACACCGGAGAGCACGGCGTCGCGCAGCTGCTCCGGGGTCGGCTCCGCGGCGCCCGCGGTGGGCGTGGCGGGCAGCCAGCCCTCGGCGGTCCCGGCCGCGACCAGCGCCGCGGCACCGGCACCGACCAGCAGCGCGCGGCGGCCGAAACGGCGCGGAGGAGGCACACGTTCCACGGTGCCACAGCCCGGGCCCGGGGGTTCCCCGCGCGCAGCGGCCCCGCGGGGCACGACCATGACCCGCGACACGGCCTAGACTGGACGACGGCCCACAGCAGCGGTACGGCGAGACGACGGGGGGTGCCGCGGAGATGAACGCCGACGACCGACGGTTCGCCGTCCTGCGCGCGATCGTCGCGGACTACGTCTCGACCCAGGAGCCGGTCGGGTCCCGGGCGATCGTGGACCGGCACAACCTGGGCGTCTCCAGCGCGACCGTGCGCAACGACATGGCGGTGCTGGAGGAGGACGGCCTGATCGCCCAGCCGCACACCAGCGCGGGCCGGATCCCGACCGACAAGGGCTACCGCCAGTTCGTGGACCGGATCGCGGCGGTGAAGCCGCTGTCCTCGGCCGAGCGGCGCGCGATCCAGACGTTCCTCGAGGGCGCGGTCGACCTGGACGACGTGCTGCGCCGCAGCGTCCGTCTCCTCGCCCAGCTCACCCGCCAGGTCGCCGTCGTGCAGTACCCGACGCTGACCCGCTCCACGGTGCGTCACCTGGAGGTCGTCGCCCTGACCCCGGCCCGGCTGATGCTGGTGCTGATCACCGACTCCGGGCGGGTGGACCAGCGCGTCGTCGACCTGGGTGACGTCCTGTCCGAGGGTGACGTCGCACGGCTGCGCGACCTTCTCAACGGTGCTCTGGCCGGTCAGCGTCTCGGCGAGGCCTCGGCCGCGGTGGCCGACCTGGTCGAGGCGGGGCCGCCGGACCTGCAGGCCCCGCTCACCACGCTGGCCACGGTGCTGATCGAGACCCTGGTCGAGCACCCCGAGGAGCGCCTGGTGCTGGGCGGCACGGGGAACCTGACCCGCAACTACGCCGACTTCCCGGGCTCGCTGCGACAGGTGCTCGAAGCCCTGGAGGAGCAGGTCGTGGTGTTGCGGCTGCTGGCCTCCTCGCAGGACTCCGGCCTGGTCACGGTGCGGATCGGCGAGGAGAACGAGGCCGAGGACCTGCGCGGCGCCTCGGTCGTGACCGTCGGGTACGGCTCGGGGACGCCGTTGGGCGGAATGGGCGTCGTCGGACCGACCCGGATGGACTATCCCGGCACGATCTCGGCGGTGGATGCCGTCGCCCGGTACGTGGGTGAGATCCTGACGGGGCGTTAGACGAGATCGCGCTCATTGTGCACGGCCCGGCCGAGACTCCGCCGCGGCAGCTCTACACGAAGGACCAAGAGGGAACAGCCAGGTGGCACGCGACTACTACGGGATCCTGGGCATCGACAGCGGTGCCGGGCCGGACGAGATCAAGCGGGCGTACCGGCGTCTGGCTCGGGAGCTCCATCCCGACGTCAACCCGGACCCTACGTCGCAGGAGCGCTTCCGCGAGGTCAGCACCGCATACGAGGTGCTGACCGACCCGGAGAAGCGCCGCATCGTCGATCTGGGCGGCGACCCGATGGACCCGCGCGGCGGGGGCGGCGGCGGTGGCGACCCGTTCGGCGGGGGCTTCGGCGGTTTCGGCGACATCATGGACGCGTTCTTCGGCAACGCCGCCGGTGGCGGCCGCGGCCGGGGCCCGCGCAGCCGGGTCCAGCCCGGTGCGGACGCGCTGATCCGGATGGAGCTGAGCCTGCAGGAGTGCTCCACCGGCGTGCAGCGCGACCTGACCGTGGACACCGCCGTGCTGTGCACCCAGTGCACCGGCTCCGGGTGCGCGGAGGGGACCAGCCCGACGATCTGCGACACCTGCGGCGGCAACGGCGAGATCCAGAGCGTGCAGCGCTCGTTCCTCGGCCAGGTCGTCACGTCCCGGCCGTGCCCGACCTGCCGGGGCTTCGGCGAGGTCATCCCGGACCCGTGCCGCCAGTGCGCGGGCGACGGACGGGTGCGCTCGCGCCGGTCGGTCGCTGTCAGGATCCCGGCCGGGGTGGCCGAGGGGATGCGGGTCCGGCTGGCCGGGCAGGGCGAGGTCGGCTCCGGCGGCGGTCCGGCCGGCGACCTCTACGTCGAGGTCGAGGAGACCCCGCACGAGATCTTCACCCGGGACGGCGCGGACCTGCACTGCACGCTCCCGCTGCCGATGACCGCGGCCGCACTGGGCGCGACGCTGCCGCTCAAGCTGCTCGACGACTCGATCGAGGAGCTGCACATCGAGGGCGGCACCCAGTCCGGCACGGTGCGGACGCTGCGCGGCAAGGGCATGCCCCGGCTGCGCTCGACCGGGCGCGTGGACGGTGCCGGGGACCTGATGGTGCACGTCGAGGTCGCGGTGCCGACGAAGCTGGACAAGGAGCAGACCGACCTGCTGCGCCAGCTGGCCACGCTGCGCGGCGAGGAGCAGCCCGACCTGGTCGGCGGCGCCCGCAACGGCCACGGCCTGTTCTCCCGCCTGCGCGACACCTGGGGCCGCTGACCCCCGTGAGCACCCTGCCGCTGTTCCTGGCCGAGGACCTGGGTGAGCTGCCGGCGTCCGGCGGGCCGCTGGAGCTGGCCGGGCCCGAGGGACGCCACGCGGCGACGGTGAAGCGGATCCGTCCCGGCGAGCGAGTCCTGGTCTCCGACGGCCGCGGTGCCGTCGCCGAGGCGGTGGCGGGGGAGTCCGGCCGGGACTCGCTGATGCTCGACGTCGGCCCGGTGCGCCGCAGCGAGGCGCCCGCGGTGCGGGTCGCGGTCGCCCAGGCGCTGGTCAAGGGCGACCGCGGCGAGCTGGCCGTGGAGACGGCGACCGAGGCCGGTGCGGACGAGCTGATCCCGTGGCGGGCGGCCCGCTCGGTGGCCCGCTGGGAGTCCGGCCCGCGCGGGGACAAGGCGCTGGCCCGCTGGCGGACGACCGTGCGCGAGGCGGCCAAGCAGGCGCGCAGGCCGTGGATCCCGGACGTCGCCGAGCCGGTGGACACCGCCGGGCTGGCGCGCCGCGTCCGGGGCGCGGACCTGGCGCTGGTGCTGCACGAGTCGGCGACCGAGGGCCTGCGCGACGTCGCGCTGCCCGGGGCCGGCACGGTGCTGCTCGTGGTCGGCCCCGAGGGCGGGATCGACGACCGGGAGCTGGACGCCCTGACCGCCGCCGGCGCGCGGACGGTGCGGATGGGTCCGGAGGTGCTGCGCGCCTCCACGGCGGCCTGCGTCGCCCTCGGTGCCCTCGGCGCCCGGACCGCGCGCTGGGCCCCGGCGATCGAGACCCGGTGATACCGACACGGTGACATCGACCCGGTGACACCGACCCGGTGACGACCACTGCCGCCACCCGGGCCGACGTGCCATGATCCGCCCGTGCATGACCCGAATCACAGCGCACCGGGCGCGTCCACGGCCGCCCTGTCGCCCGTCGGCACGCGGGAGGGCCGTCCGATGAGCCGGCGCCGCCTCGGCGCGTCACTGCTCTCGCTGGGGGCACTCGCCGCCGCCCCGGTCCTGGCCTCCTGCGGCGCCTCCGAGCCCGCGGGCCGCGGCCCCGGCGCGTCGGCGACCCCGGCGCCGACGCCTGCGCCGCAGCGGCGGGCCTACGGCTCGGACCCCAGCCAGTTCGGCGAGTTCACCGAACCGGCCGGCTCGGGGGCCGCGCGCGGCATCGTCGTGATCGTCCACGGCGGGTTCTGGCGCTCGGGCTACGACCTGTCCCTGGGCCGCCCGCTCGCCGCCGACCTGTCCCGCGCCGGGTGGGCGACCTGGAACATCGAGTACCGGCGCGTCGGCGGCGGCGGGGGCTGGACCTCCACCTTCGACGACGCCGCGCTCGCCCTCGACCACCTGGCGACGGTCGGCAGCACCCGCCTCGACCTCGGCCGGGTCTACACGCTCGGGCACTCCGCGGGCGGGCACCTCGCGGCCTGGCTCGCGGGCCGGCCGGGGCTGCCGCCGGGCAGCCCGGGAGGTGCACCGCGGATCCGGGTGGCAGGCGTCGTGGCCCAGGCCGGGGTTCTGGACCTGGTCGACGGCGCCGACCTGGGCGCGGGCGCCGTGGTGGACCTGATGGGTGGGGGACCGGCCGACGTCCCCGAGCGCTACACGATCGGCTCCCCGGCCGAGCGGACGCCGCTGGGCGTGCCGTCGGTGTGCGTGCACGGCACCGCGGACGCGAACGTGCCGATCGTGCAGAGCGAGCGCTTCGTGCAGCGGGCGGTCGCCGCGGGCGACCGCGCCGAGCTCGTCCGGGTCGAGGGCGCGGACCATTTCGACCTGATCGACGTCGCGTCGCCGGCCTGGAAGGCCTGTACCGCCGGACTGGACCGGGTCTCCGCGGGCTGAGCGCTCACTTCCCGGCGAAGCGCTCCAGCGACACGCCGGTCTTGGTCCGCTGGTCGGCGTGCGGGTCCACGCCCTGCTCGGTCAGGAAGTTCCGGGCCGCGGTGGCCACCCGCGCCACGCGGTCGATCCGGCAGCGCGCCGACACCTCCACCAGGCGGAACCCGTCCGGGTAGGTCCAGTCCTCGACGACCAGACCGGGCCCGCCGTTGCGGGGCGTGGTGCGCCGCCGCGCGACCTCGATGGGGCCGAGCCCGCTCAGGCCGTCCAGGTCGACCCGGTGCTCGGCGTGGCCGCGGAGGAACCCGCGTTGCTCGGCCGAGAACAGCGAGCTCAGCGACCGCTTGCCCCGCAGCGCCGAGCGGATCGCGGCCGGTGACAGCGTCCGGCCGAGGGCCGCCGACCACCAGGACATCCCGGGCAGCGCGTCCAGCTCGACCCGCAGGTTCGGCGACCGCCGGACGCGCCCCGGCAGCGGGACCGGGCGTGGCCTGCGCAGCTTGACCACCGCGTCGTCGTCGCCGCGCCGGTTGCGCCGGGCACGCAGGATCAGCCCGCTCTCCCGCAGGACGAGGTCCGGGGTGTCGAAGTACCAGACCTGGCGCAGGCGCACGTTGCGGCGGTCGACCATGGGAGCGCGGAGGACGGCCTCGTGGCTGGCCTCGGGGACCAGGAACTTGAGCTCGACGGTGCGGACCCTGCGCCCCCGCAGGGCCGGGTCGGCGAGGTCGGTCCAGGGGTGGCACGCCGCAGCCCGGCACGCTCTCTTCTTCTCGGCGTCCATGTACCGGTGTGGTTTCCCCCGTCGGTCCGGCCGAAACGTCGCGTTCGCCGGGGTCCGGGGCGCTCGCCTGTGGTGACCCGAGCATAGGCCGCCGCCTAGGATGGCGTCGTGCTCGTCGACGCCGCGGGGTCCCTGTTGTTGCTGGTCGACCTCCAGAAACGGCTGATGCCGGCGATCCACGACGGCCTGCTCGTCGTGGCGAACGCCGTCCGGCTCGCCGAGGCCGCCGGGATGCTCGACATCCCGATCGCGGCCACCGAGCAGAACCCCGACGGGCTCGGCCACACGGTCGACGAGCTGGCCGCCCACCCGCAGATGGTGCTGGCCAAGACCGCCTTCGGCGCGACGTCCGAGCCCGGTTTCGACTCGTTGCTGCCGCCCGGGGGCGCCGAGCGCATCGTCGTGGCCGGCGCCGAGTCGCACGTCTGCGTGCTGCAGACGGTGATCGGCCTGTGTGAGCGGGGGCACCGGGTCGTCCTGGTCGCCGACGCCGTCGGGTCCCGTGCCCCGGCCAGCCACGCGGCCGCGCTGGCGCGCGCCCGCGAGCACGGCGCCGAGGTCGTGACGACCGAGATGGTGCTCTTCGAGTGGCTCGCCGACTCCCACCACCCGCGTTTCCGCGACGTCCAGAAGCTGATCAAGTAGGCGTCACCCGGGGTACACCGCGCACCGGGGTCCGGCGCGGACCCGGGCGCAACGAGATGGGCAGTGTCGGTGCGGATCGGTACCATCGCCGTCGTCCCCCCACGGGCAGAGACCGAAGGCAGGCGAGAAGCACCCTTGACCGGAACCGAACCCGGCGGCCCCCTCGACGCGCGGGACGGCATGGTCCGGTCCCGCATGGTCGTGCCGGACGCCGCACTGCTCGCGCTGCTCGGTTCCAGTGACGAGAGCCTGCGCATCGCCGAGGACGCCCTCACCGCCGACGTGCACGTACGCGGCAACGAGCTGACCCTCTCCGGTGTGCCGGCCGACGTCGCGTTCGCCGAGCGCGTGTTCACCGAGCTGATCACGCTGGCCGAGCGCGGCCAGCAGGTGACCGGCGACGCCGTGCGCCGGACCGTCGAGATGCTCTCCGACGAGGGCGCCGACGACCGGGAGCGCCTCGGCGAGTCCCCGGCCGAGGTCCTGAGCCTGGACATCCTGTCCCGGCGCGGCAAGACCATCCGGCCGAAGACGCTGAACCAGAAGCGCTACGTCGACTCCATCGACACGAACACCATCGTGTTCGGCATCGGCCCGGCCGGCACCGGCAAGACCTATCTCGCGATGGCGAAGGCCGTGCAGGCGCTGCAGGCCAAGACCGTCAACCGGATCATCCTGACCCGGCCCGCGGTCGAGGCCGGCGAGCGGCTGGGCTACCTGCCCGGCACGCTGTTCGAGAAGATCGACCCGTACCTGCGCCCGCTCTACGACGCCCTGCACGACATGCTGGACCCGGAGTCGATCCCGAAGCTGATGGCGGCCGGGACGATCGAGGTCGCACCGCTGGCGTACATGCGGGGCCGGAGCCTGAACGACGCGTTCATCATCCTGGACGAGGCTCAGAACACCACGCCGGAACAGATGAAGATGTTCCTCACCCGGCTCGGGTTCGGGTCCCGGATCGTGGTCACCGGCGACGTCACCCAGATCGACCTGCCGGGCAACGCCAAGTCCGGCCTGCAGGTCGTGCGGGAGATCCTCGACGGGGTCGACGACGTGCACTTCGCGACGCTGGACAGCGCCGACGTGGTGCGGCACCGCCTGGTCGGCGACATCGTCGACGCCTACGCCCGGTGGGACGCGGCCAGCCAGCGCCGCGCCGCGATCTCGGCCGGCAACACGGCCCCGCGCAACGGTCCGCCATCGGCACGGCAGGCGGGTCGGCGGCGGTGAGCGGCGCGGCGGCCCCGGGGAGCTGACCGCGGGCGTTCCGGTGGCGACTACGCTGGTGGCCGGGTACACGGGGGGCGCGCCAGCCCCCGGCCCGTGCCGGGCATCCGCCGCGAACACCAGACGTCCCAGGGGTCATCCACCGCCGTGAGCATCGAGGTCATCAACGAGTCCGGTGTCACGGTCGACGAGTCGCTGGTCGTCTCCGTCGCCCGTTTCACCCTGGACGCCATGCGCGTCAACCCGGCTGCCGAGCTCGCGATCACCGCGGTCGGCCTGGACACCATGACCGAGCTGCACGAGCGGTGGATGGAGGAGCCGGGCCCCACCGACGTGATGGCGTTCCCGATGGACTCCCTGGCCGACGACAGCCGCCGCCCGGACGCCCCCGACCTGGGCCCGTCGCTGCTCGGCGACGTCGTGCTGTGCCCGGCGTTCGCGAAGGACCAGGCCCGCAAGGCCGGTCACACGCTGGCCGACGAGCTGCACCTGCTGACCGTGCACGGCGTGCTGCACCTGCTCGGCTACGACCACCTCGAGCCCGCCGACGAGCGCGAGATGTTCGCCCTGCAGGACAAGCTGCTGGCCCAGTGGCGTGACGGGCGGGCCGCGGCGGAGGCGCAGCAGGCCCAGCGCCGCACCGACGACCGGTTGCTCGGCGCGGCCGGGCTCGAGGACGACACGCGACCATGACGACGACCCTGTGGCTGATCGTGATCGCGGTGGTGCTGATCCCGCTGGCCGGGTTGTTCGCCGCGGCCGACGCCGCGCTGATGTCGATCTCGCGGGCCCGGGTGGACGCGGTGGTGCGGGCCAAGCGCTCCGGGGCGACGGCGCTGGCCGCCGTCGTCGCCGACCGGCCCCGCCACGTCAACCTGCTGCTCCTGCTGCGCCTGGCCGCGGAGACCGCCGCGACCGTGCTGCTGGTCTCGGCGCTCGCGCCGGAGTTCTCCTCGCCGTGGATCGGCGTGCTGCTCGCCGGCGTGATCATGGTGGTGGTCAGCTACGTCCTGATCGGGGTCGGCCCGCGCACCCTCGGACGCCAGCACCCGTACCGGATCGGGCTGCTGCTGGCGGGCCCGGTGCGCGCGCTGGGCACGCTGCTGTCGCCGCTGTCCAAGCTGCTGATCCTGGTCGGCAACGCGATCACCCCCGGCCCCGGTTTCCGGGAGGGCCCGTTCTCCACCGAGGTCGAGCTGCGCGAGCTGGTGGACATGGCCAGCACCCGCGGCGTCGTCGACGAGGGCGAGCGCCGGATGATCCACTCGGTGTTCGAGCTGGGGGAGACCCCGGTCCGCGAGATCATGGTCCCGCGACCGGACGTGGTCTGGACCGAACGCGACACCCCGGTGGACAAGGTCCTGCGGCTGGCGCTCAAGAGCGGCTACTCGCGGATCCCGGTGCTCGGCGAGAGCATCGACGACGTGATCGGGCTGGCCTACCTCAAGGACCTGGTCCGGGCCCGCGACGAGGCCGAGCGCGAGCAGCGCCCGCGGGCGTCCCTGGTCGAGATCATCCGGCCGGCGACGTTCGTGCCGGACTCCAAGCGCAGCGACGAGCTGATGCGTGAGATGCAGCGCCACCGCAACCACATGGCGGTCGTGGTCGACGAGTACGGCGGCACCGCTGGCGTGGTGACGATCGAGGACATCCTCGAGGAGATCGTCGGTGAGATCGCCGACGAGTACGACGTCGAGGAGGTCCCGGACGTCGCCCCGGCCGAGGGCCGCACCCTGCGGGTCGCCGCGCGGCTGCCGGTGGAGGACATCGAGGAGCTCTTCGCCTCCGAGTACACCGGCACCCCGCGCGAGGCCGAGCTGCGCGAGGCACTCGAGGCCGCCGACGTGGACACCGTCGGCGGGCTGCTCGCCCAGCGCCTGGGCAAGGTGCCGCTTCCCGGCGCCGAGGCCGAGGTGGCGGGCCTGCACCTGCGCGGCGAGGGCGGCAAGGACGCCCGTGGCCGCACCCGCATCACCTCGGTGCTGGTCACCCCGATGGACCCCGAGGGCACCGGGGAGGACGACGAACGGATGCGCCCGAGCCGTGTCCCCGACCGGCACGACACCGGTGACCGTGTGCCCGATGCAGCCGAGAGCGACCCCAGCGAGCCGGTCGGAACCGACGAGGTTCCCGCGCCGCAGGAAGGAACCGATGTCCGGCACTGAGCCCGACCCCGCCCTCGACCCCGAGGACGCCAAGATCGTGACGCTGGCCCGTTCGGCCCGCGCCCGCGTCGGCGCCGCCGAGGGTGCCGCCGTGCGCGACACCGACGGCCGCACCTACGCCGCGGCCACGGTCGCGCTGCCGTCGCTGGAGCTGACCGCGCTGCAGGCCGCCGTGGCCGCTGCGGTCTCCTCCGGCGCCCCCGGCCTGGAGGCGGCCGCGGTCGTCACCGACGCCGGCACCGCCGACGACGCGTCCGTCGCCGCGGTGCGCGAGCTCACCGCGGGTGCGCACGTGCTCGTCGCGGACGCCCGCGGCGACGTCGTCGCGACGCTGGCGGGGGTGTCGGCATGAGCGCCGCAGCCGCCGCCGTGCCCGCCACCCCCCGCTTCGACCTGGTCGTGGTCGGCGGCGGGATCGTCGGCCTGGCCACCGCGCACGCCGCGGTGCGCACCGGCCGCTCGGTCGCGGTGATCGAGCGCGAGCCGCGCCTGGCGAACCACCAGACCGGCAACAACTCCAACGTCATCCACTCCGGCCTCTACTACGCCCCGGGCAGCTACAAGGCCCGCCTGGCCGTGGCCGGTTGCGCGGAGACCGTCGCGTTCTGCCGCGAGCACGACCTGCCGCACCGGGTGTCGGGCAAGCTCGTCGTGGCCACCGAGCCCGACGAGCTGCCGCGGATGGCCGAGCTGCAACGCCGCGGCGACGCCAACGGGGTGGAGAACCACCGCGTCGACGAGCACGGTATGCGCGAGCACGAGCCGGACGTCCGGGGCCTGGCCGCCCTGTGGGTGCCCTCGACCGGCATCTGCGACTACCGCTCGATCTCGGAGAAGATCGGTGAGCTGGTCGAGAAGAGCGGCGGCGAGATCCACCTGGGCCGCTCGGTCACCGGGATCGCCCGCCGGGTGGACGACGTGGTCGTGCGCACCGACCGCGGCGACGTCCTGGGCTCCCAGGTCGTCGTGTGCGGCGGCCTGCGCTGCGACGAGCTGGCCCGGATGGCCGGGGCCGACCCGGGCGTGCGGATCATCCCGTTCCGCGGTGAGTACACCGGGTTCTCCGACCGGGCCGCCTCGCTGGTCCGCGGGCTGATCTACCCCGTCCCGGACCCGGCGTTCCCGTTCCTCGGGGTGCACGCCACCCGCGGCGTCGACGGGCACGTGCACGCCGGCCCGAACGCGGTGCTGGCGATGGCCCGCGAGGGCTACGACTGGCGCACGGTCCGGCCGAAGGAGCTGCTGGGCACGCTCACCTACCCCGGCATGATCAAGGTGGCCCGGAAGCACTGGCGCTACGGCGTCGGCGAGGTGCAGCGCTCGCTGTCGAAGACGGCGATGGTCCGCCAGATCCAGCGGCTGCTCCCGGACGTCCGCGCCGAGGACCTGAGCCCGGCCGGGGCCGGCGTGCGCGCGCAGGCGGTGAAGGCCGACGGGACGCTCGTCGACGACTTCCTGTTCCTGGACCAGGGCAGCGGCGCCGGATCGGTGCTGCACGTGCTCAACGCGCCGTCGCCGGCCGCGACCGCGGCGCTGCCGATCGGGCGCGAGATCCTCGAACGCCTCACCGGTGACACCCTCGGACCCCTGACGAGCGCCGCATGAGCGGCCCCGTCTCCGGTCTCGGCAGCGGCTTCGCCGAGGTCCCCGACGGCTTCCGGTCCGGGTTCGCCTGCTTCGTCGGCCGCCCCAACGCGGGCAAGTCGACGCTGACCAACGCGCTGGTCGGGCAGAAGATCGCGATCACGTCCAGCCGGCCGCAGACCACCCGGCACGCGATCCGCGGCATCGTGCACCGCGACGACGCCCAGGTCGTGCTCGTCGACACCCCCGGCCTGCACAAGCCGCGCACGCTGCTCGGCTCCCGGCTCAACGACCTGGTCCGCACCACGTGGGCCGAGGTCGACGTGATCGGTTTCTGCGTGCCGGCGGACCAGCCGGTCGGGCGCGGCGACGAGTTCATCGTCAACGAGCTGCGCTCGGTCGCGCAGCACACCCCGGTGTTCGGCGTCGTCACCAAGACCGACCTGGTGGAGCCGCAGGTCGTCGCCGAGCGCCTGACCGAGGTCTCGAAGCTGATGGACTTCGCCGAGGTCGTGCCGACGTCGTCGAAGTCCGGGTTCCAGGTCTCGCTGCTCTCGGACCTGCTGGTCGCCCGGCTGCCGGAGGGCCCGCCGCTCTACCCGGACGGCGACCTCACCGACGAGCCGGAGGAGACGCTCGTCGCGGAGCTGATCCGGGAGGCGGCGCTGGAGGGCGTGCGCGACGAGCTCCCGCACTCGATCGCGGTCGTGATCGAGGAGATGAACCAGCGGGAGAACGACAACCCGAAGGCCGCGCCGATGCTGGAGGTGCACGCCAACATCTATGTCGAGCGCTCCAGCCAGAAGGGCATCGTGATCGGCAAGAACGGCGCGCGGCTCAAGCACGTCGGCACCGAGTCGCGCCGCCAGATCGAGGCGCTGCTCGGCACGAAGATCTTCCTCGACCTGCACGTGAAGATCGCCGAGAACTGGCAGCAGGACCCCCGTCAGCTCCGCAAGCTCGGCTTCTGACCCCTGCTCTTCCGCGTTGTGGAGCCCTGATGAGGCCTCAGGTGCGCCCCTGTCGCGACATGGCTCCACAACGCGGGTGTCGGGAGGAGCGTGGTGGCGTGGTGAGCGGGAGGGGACTGCGTAGGGTTGGGGCATGTCCCTGTACCGCGACACCGGAGTGGTGCTGCGCGTGCAGAAACTCGGCGAGGCCGACCGGATCGTCACGCTGCTGACGCGGCGCTACGGCAAGGTCCGGGCCGTCGCGAAGGGCGTGCGCCGGACCCGGTCCCGGTGGGGTGCACGGCTGGAGCCGTTCAACCACGTCGACGTGCAGTGCTACACCGGGCGCAGCCTGGACGTGATCACCCAGGCGCAGACCCTCGACGCGTTCGCGCCGGGCGTCGTCGCCGACTACGGCGCCTACAGCTGCGGCTGCGCGATCCTGGAGACCGCCGACCGGCTCGTCTCCGAGGAGGGCGAGCCGTCGCTGCGGGTCTACCTGCTCCTGGTCGGGGCCGTGCGGGCGCTGGCCGACCGGACCCGGGACCCCTCGCTCGTGCTCGACGCGTTCCTGCTGCGCGCGATGAGCCACGCCGGATGGGCCCCGTCGCTGTCGGAGTGCGCGCGCTGCGCCGCGCCCGGGCCGCACCGGGCGTTCACCGTCGCCGGCGGCGGGGCGGTCTGCCCGCGCTGCCGCCCGCCCGGGTCGGTGTACCCGGCCACCGAGACGTTCGGGCTCCTGCAGGCGCTGCTGCACGGCGACTGGGACGTCGCGGACGGCTCGGTGCAGGTCGTGCGGCGCGAGGCCAGCGGCCTGGTCGCCGCGCACCTGCAGTGGCACCTGGAACGGCAGCTGCGGTCGTTGCCGCTGGTCGAGCGCCAGATGCGGGAGCGGCCCGGCGCCGGACCGGACCTCGCCGACCCGGTCGTGACCGACCACTGATCCCCGATCTCGCCCGATCGTGTCCCTCCCGGTTGTAACCGGAACCGGACCGGCCTCGATAATCCTCGTGATGGATCTCGACCGGGAGGCAGACGTGACCGCAGGTGACGCTCGACCCGGGGACCGGCGGCCCGCCGCCGAGACCCAGCGGATCCCCACCGCCCGTACCGAGCGGCTGCCGGTGCCTGAAACCGAGAGAAGCGCAGGCGGAACGAGCAGCAGCACAGAGCAGATGCCGGTGTCGCGCACCGAGAAGCTGCCCGAGACGCGGCCGGACAGCACCACCACCCCGATGCGGCAGGTCCGCCGCCGCGCCGACGACGGGCCGTGGCCGGCCATCCCGATGCTGCCGGTGATCCGGCCCGAGGACGTCCCGCTCTCCGAGGTCGACCGCGTCCGCGAGTCCCGCGGCGTGCAGGCCCTGCAGCGCTACCTCGAGTTCGACCAGAAGCGCGACCCGGACGCCCCGGCGTGGCCGGAGCGCGACGACCCCGACGCCTGAGGTCCCACCCGGGCTCGCCGCACCCGGAG